>JBFGJY010000030.1:0-30657 GCA_041576975.1 Gammaproteobacteria bacterium
GAGGAATTTTTTGGATACCTTGCGTGGGAGTGGAATTAATACTGGAGGTCCGCCGGCACTAAGCCAAAGTGATCGGCAATCTTTTGCAAATCATCTGGATAAATTATTAACCCAGGGTGCAAGGAATTCTAAACTACAATAAGAAAAGAATAATATTATGTAATACGTTGAAGTGGTTGCTAACGCGGGAGATGCTGATACGGTTACGGCCATTGCGGATAAAAGAGAAGCGCGTGATTTCTGTCTCGGCATAATAGGAGAGGATGGGATGCAACGGATGCGACTACTTGTTACAGACGATAAAATCCAATACACGCTTGATAAATTACAGCGTGTACTGAACACTCAGCCAGATGCACGTATTGTGATGTTACCAGTTGTAATATCCTTACCTAAGCTAATCAGCTGAGGAGCGTAAGGAAGAAGACTTAGCGACTGCAACACGAGAAACTCTTTATGAGAGTGTTGAAAAGAATTCTCATCTGGATTGGAATTATATCCTGCTCGTCATGCTATCGGCTGTAGTAGTCGCAATTGGACTCATTAAAAACAACATACATGAAGGGTATTTGTAGCACACATCATCACAATAGGTTGAAGCGAAAATGCTGAAACGTGTAGCATTATAAAGAATGAAAAGCATTTTCGTCGTGGTTATACCATCTTATACAAGTTCATTATATAACTGACAGTTTACTAGTTTTATAATGAGTCACTCGGATTCATCTTATCGGGGGCGGCAATGAATAAGACAAGACTTAGCCTTTACTACCTGGCAGGTTACCTCGGCACCGGCGGTGTCGGTTTACTAATTGCACCTCATTTTTCTGCCAACCTTTTGTTATCAAACACAGAGTATCCTGCAATAATGCTTCAGGCGTTGGGCATGTTTATGATTGGTTTGTGCATTGTTGTTGTACAGATTATTCGTCTTCATATCGAGGTTTTATATTCCACGACTCTGATGGTGCGCCTATTTTTCTGCGTATGCTTATTATTTTTCTATTACATTACTAGTAATCCTTTCTTCATTGTTTTGTTTGGCATCGTAGTGTTGGGTCTTGTGCTTACTGGCACCAGCTATCTATCTGAGCATCGCAAGCATGATGCTACATAACTCTGTCTTGTAAACGGTGATCCTTTACCACTTAACGTGAAGTATGAGTATCGAGGATATACTGAACTTCATTCAGGTCTCTGACCGAATTGCATCTTCGGGTCAGCCAGAAGATCACCAATTTAAAGACATTGCCAAGGCTGGGTATAAGACCATCATAAACCTCGCCATGCCTAATTCTGAAAATGCAATTCCAGAGGAAGGTAATATCGTTACATCGTTGAAGATGACGTATGTACATATACCGGTTCCGTTTGATGCGCCAAATGCTTCTCACTTAAGAGAGTTTATAAAGGTTATGGAAACCTTCGCAAATCAAAGGGTTTGGGTTCATTGTGTTGTCAATTATCGAGTATCGGCATTTTTGTATCAGCATCAACGTTTGATTCATGGCGCACAGCCAGAGGAGGCAAAAAAAGTCATGCTTGCTTCGTGGGAGCCAGATATCATCTGGCAGAAGTTTATGGCGCTGTCGTATGAAGAAGTCGGGCTATAAAAAATTATATTAAGATACGTTTATTAAGCGTTATTTTTGAATTTCTATGTTTTGCTCTCATTATTGCATCCATAATTAGTATTCTATACATAATTAAATAGAATGAGGCGGAAAGTATCCTACAAGCACTTAGGCGTGTGGAAGAAACTTTATTGGCTTGCAAAAGTGTAGGGTTACGTTGACGTTTGGCAATAGATATTTAGTGTCTATTAACGAGTATACAAGCAAAGACATGCTTTCTATAAATTGTCTACTCTGGATCAATCAATTCTCCATCTGCACTTATATCCATTGGTTCTAATTCATCATCATCGGTCGTTACCAAGGCTTCTTGTGTTGATTCAATCCCAATGTGATATGCAGCAAAGCCGGGAATTACTACTTGATTTACTGCCATACCAATAATATTACCCTCTACAGGTGATTTTAACTCTGTGCTTTGATTAGTGATAGGATCTGTAACAATACCTAAGATATCGCCTTGAGTAACGCTATCTCCAAGTCCCATTTCACTAAATAATATTCCTCCGCTTTCCACGCGTAACCATACTGATTCGTAATATGCTGGTTTAGAATCGCCCCAAATAAACATGCGAGAATACATTTTTAAATTTTTTAATAAGCTATTTACACCATAAGTCCCTGCTACGATTTGATTTTCTTGTATGCGTAGAGATTCACCTAGCTCCATCGTAACTGCAACAATACCTGCCTCATTTGCAGCAGTGCGTAACATTCCTGGATTACCGGAGTGATGTACGACTGCAATTTTGTCAAAACCTTCGACTAAATCGACGACTTTTGGATTGCTCATATTTGCTCGAATTTGAGGGAGGTTATTTCTACGGAATGAACCAGTGTGAAGGTCAATTAAATAATTACAATGGTTGATAACCTCGGTAAATAATGAATGTGCAATTCTTGAGGCTAAGCTGCCATTCGGCTCACCAGGAAAATAACGGTTTAGATCACGCCGATCTGATAAGTATCTTGAGCCACGTTGGAAACCTTGTAAATTAACGATAGGGACACCAATTAGCGCGCCAGTTAGCTTTTCTGGTTTGATGTCATACATCACACGACGTACTACTTCAATTCCATTTAATTCGTCACCATGAATTGCGCTTGTAAGGCATACGATAGGCCCTGGATTTGCGCCATTTATGACAAGCACTGGTGTTGGCAGGGCCAAACCAGAAATAGTTACTTGTGGTGACCAGGCGAGTCTTGTAGATGTGCTAGCTGGAACTTCTGCTCCTAAGATAACTAATTTTTTTCGAACCGCATGTTCTGGTTCTTCAATTTTTTCAGTTAATTCTTGCTTATCTGCTTCTACAGGGGCAACTGTTTCTTCCTCTATAGTTGTTTTTTCTAAGGATTTTGCTCCTTGTTCGCCTTCTGATGGTTGAACAGGTTCTGGGAGTGGGGCAACTTCTTTCAGATCTAAATTAGGTGCAACCGTTGCGGCTTCAGCAACTTGTTCTAGATCTTCTGTACCAACATCTTGAAAATTTGCAAATTTTTCGGTCTCTTTATTGGTCGTCGTCGATTGCTCTTCTGAGTAACTTGGTTCGATATATTTCAGTTGTAATAATATGAGAATAAATGTACATGCAATTGCAAAAATAAATTTTGCGCTACATTGCGTATGTTCCTTCATACATGCCCCTTTGCTGCTGCTAGTTTATTAATGACTGTGAAAGGGCCACACGCTGATAAATTTCTTTTGGTAGTTCTTTTATTTTCTCTATTTTTTGTAAATTTTTAAGTAAACCTTGCTGGTTTGCGAGCTGTACGTTCAATCCTGGACGTGCATTGAGTTCAAGCATTAGTGGTCCAAGTGCTCGATCTAAGACGATATCAACACCCAAATAGCCTAAACCAACTGTATCAGAACATTTAATCGCAATTTGTAAAATTTTCTTCCACCGTGGAATTTGAAGATTGTTGATCGAGTGGCCTGTGTCTGGGTGCATGGTAGTTGATTTATTGCCAACCACAGCATGTGTGGTGCAACCTGTATATAGATCAATTCCGACTCCAATAGCGCCTTGATGTAAATTGGCCTTACCGTTGGATTTACTTGTGGGTAAACGAATCATTGCAGTTACGGGAACACCTCTGAACACAATAATGCGAATATCTGGTACGCCTTTATAGCTAATGTCATCAAAGATGGGGTCAAATTTAACGCGATACTCTAAAAATGCACGATCTGGTAATCCACCTAGACTATACATACCCGATAGTATATTTGACACATAGTGTTTGATGGCGTTTAAACTCACCAATTCACCGCTTGGTGTTTTATAAAACTTCCCAACTTTACCACTAATGACTAAAATTCCACTGCCCCCACTACCATGGGCAGGTTTAATAACGGCTTCACTATGTTTTTCAAGTAAATCCTCAAGAGATTTTAGCTGATGATTGATTTCTATAATAGAGTAAAGTTTTGGTATAGCGATCCCAGCCTTTAATGCAAGTTCTTTAGTTTGTAGTTTGTCGTCTACTAGTGGATACAATCGTCTGGGGTTATATCGCATGATGTAATCTGTGTTGCGCTGATTAATACCGAGGACACCTCGGTTATTCAAGCTTTTAGGGTTAGCTAGACTAATCATAAATTGCTACCGTTAGACGTTTTCATTTCTCGAAATCTAAGTAGTTCACTGAGGCGGTACCCCGTATAGCGGCCCATCCAGAGGCACACGCCTAAAATAACGAGTAGTAATTCTGGAAATACGAACATTAAATATGTCAAGTGCTCGGCAGTCATAAGCATATATCCAAAACATGCCACGGCCAAACTTCCAAAACCTTGTAGTAAAGCTGCTTGTGCGCTGTTTTCTTCCCATGTAATCGACATGCGTTCAATGGTCATTGCAAGTATCACCATTGGGAATAAAGAAACAGAGAGTAAACGATCTAACCCTAATCGGCTTGTAAAAAAACTAATTAGCAACATTAGAATAACTACAACTACTAAAATTACAGCAAGCCTTGGAATTAATAGTAATCTCAATCGTTCTAAGTAGAAGCGGATAAGCAAACCAACAAATACAATTACACTAAATAGCACGACCCCCCAAAACAGTTGTGTCTCGCGAAATGCAATTGCAATTAAAATTGGCATAAACGTTCCAAATGTTGGAACACCAATAAAAGTCCTCATAAATACAACGAGCAGGGCCCCTAAAGGTACCATTAATAACAAGCTATAAGTATTTTGGGTTTGGACAGGAAGCGCAAAAAGAGTTAATTGGCCAAAAATAGAGCCTGTTTTCTTGGCATTTTGTTTGGCGAGATCAAGTAATTCAATATAAGATTTCGTTACTGAAAAATTCAGTTCTGCATTATTGCCATTTTCTAAATTGTAAAGAGGTGTATTGCCAACATTCCACACTAGGTGCTTGGCTGGAATACCTGTGTTACCAGTTTTCAGATCAAATGTAATCCATTCATCACCATTATGCACCTGGATCAGCACACGTGGCACAATATTATTTGCTGCATCTGAAAGACCAATTATCCAAAGCTTTCGTGCAGGGATATGAGCAACAGCAAGCAATTTTATTATTAAGCTTGCGATTTCAATATCGGATCTTGCAAGACCTTTAATCAATGAAACATTATCATTTGCATCGGATGAATTTAGCTGATCAATTAATTCATAAGTAAAAGATGCAGTATCTGCAGATTGGCTACGTACGTCTTCAATAATCTGTGTTACAGCAGTTGAATAAGGTTCAGCAAATGTAGGTGCTTTTGGATAATTTGGTATTGTTGCCCAACTCGATGAAGTGTCAGATTGAGTTACTGTAGTGCGGTAGTATAAAGTTTGTTCACCTGTAACCTTGCGTATCGCCCAGTTCGCGGTTTTGTTGTCACCACTGACCTTAGTATTTAGGCCAAATTTTCCTGAAATATAATGTTCATCTAATTTTACGAAGCCAGGTGTTACATTAGGAATATGTAATGTAGCTTTTACATTTCGTTTATTACTTAAGAAACTCAAGCGCGCTTGCACCGTCCAAATTTCAGTTTTTATATCAGATGACAGCGGTATACCAAGTTGAATTGTTTTGTGATAAAAAACAGCCAAACCAATTGTAATGAGCACAATCGACCAAAATATAACGACTATCTTATGCATGTAGAAATGAAATGCAGAGGTTAAATGAAACTTAATCTATTTAGCGAATGTGTTTGTAGATTATTCGTTTTGACTTAATTACATTTTGCGAGCGTGAGAAAAGTCCGATTTGAATCTACAATAGCAGCTTTTTTAAGAAATTGTCTCCCTAGTAATATGTCGTATATGTATTCTGTGCGATCAGCCAATGTAAACTCTGTTATAAATTCACGTCCGTTAAAACATACCTGCAATTCTACGACATATCGTTTGTCATGTTCTCCATCATTATTTTTGATATTGACTTTACGTAAGCGAGGTTTCTCTATATTCAGTACGTGATTGTTGTCTTTACTATCGACAAGCAACAATGTGAATTTGACCCACCTCTTGCCATCTTTTTTGAACGGCTCAATATTTGTTGCATGTATTGAGGAGGTTTTCGCCCCGGTATCGAGTTTTGCTTTGATTTCAAATTCCTGATTTTCAACTCGAACATTTTCGACCCAGCCTGCAATTACTCTCGCGGGATCTTTACCACTGATAGTGGTTGAATATATGCTAATCACAGCCAGTAAAATGGCCATGCAACGCCTTAACATCCACTTTTGGTGCATCATATTAATTATAATTTTTAACATATCTTTGTAATGGGAGAAGTTTGACCTTAAGGCATTCCAAAAGTTTGTCATTACAAGTCTATCTACAATCACTATAATAGATACAGAAGTTTACAGCCCAAATACCTATTAGAGAGGGTCTATTTAAATCTTTAGCCATGACTTAGAATTGGGCCAAATTCAGTCAGAATTATGTGGTTATTCTAACTCTCTAAGGAGTTCCTAACTTTTTTCATATTTATGCGAGTAATTCTTATTTTACTTATTGCCATGGCAATTCCCTACACACATGCTGGAATGTGCGAAAGGAAAAATACAAACTATTATCGCAATGCAGAATTGAATCAGTTTCCTGCAATGCCATCAGAACCAATAAGTAATACTGAGGCGGATCAGTTGGAAAGTGAAGGTAGCGAATACTATATACACGTTGTGTGCGAATCTGGTGAACCTGTTTCGCTAACTAAGCGTTGGAATAAGAGGCTATATTTTGAGATTAAATATCTATATGAAAATAACCAGCTAATTGGACAGAAAAACATTAATGCGAATGGTGAAATTAATGAGTACTATACTGAGTAGTCTCTCATACCTTAGAATTACCTAAAAAGAAAAATGCCTTAGGTGAATATTAAGATTACATAGAAAGACTGATTAAAGAACAAAAATAGACGCTGATTCACGATATAACCAATCTTCTCCAAGAGATATTAGGTAAAAATCCGGCGACAACCATCGTGATTATCGATGAAGTGGAAACAGATAATTGGGGCATAGTAGGTGAACAAGTTGCCGAACTTCGAAAATAGCAATTGCTAAATACACATTGAAGTTAAATATATGTCTAATTGTGAATTTGCAGCAGTATAAATTGAAATCCTTTAGTGGTGAATTATGTATGATTTTTTAAAGAATGATAATTTTGGTAAATTAATCTTACGCCTTACAGTAGGAAGCCTCATGCTATTTCACGGAGTAGCTAAGATAAGCCATATTGGAACATTAGAATTTATTAAAGGACAGTTAGCAAATTTTAGTATACCTTCGATTATTGCATATGGAGTTTTCGCGGGAGAAATTGTAGCTCCAATAATGATTATTTTTGGCATTTATGCTCGTTTAGGTGGGTTAATTGTTGTAATCAACATGGTCTTTGCGGTTGTATTAGTACATGTCAATGATTTGTTTAGTTTAAGTGAACATGGAGGCTGGAGGTTGGAATTACAAGCTTTTTATCTATTTTGTGGCCTCGCAGTATTATTTCTAGGAAGTGGGAGATTTGCTTTTAAGCCTGACTAAAAATCATCCTCATAGGTTTTGGTTTTTAATTGCAAACATGTTCCGTTTTATTTGTCTCGCAATTTTAATCTTGAGTGTGGCGAGCTGTTCGCATTCGTCAACTTTTACATCTTCAGATGACAATTTAGAGAGACTCAACGTAGCCATTTTATCTCTTTCAAACTCAATTAGCCCTGAGGAAGCTACTCAGACATCAGAGCTGTTGCTTTCGGCTACATCTGAATTGGCACAAGAATATAAGATGGTTAGCCCTGCTAAATTCCATAATATGCTCGTCAATCTTGGATTACGAAAACGTGGGCTATGTTGTCATTGGGCAGAAGATTTACACCGCAGGCTGAGAACGATCGATCCGCAATCAATAAAGTTTGATTGGGTTGTTGCAAGGCATGGTAGTCAGTTACGAGAACACAACAGCGTTGTAGTCTATGCTGCTATCTCTACTTGGCAACAAGGTTTGGTATTTGATCCATGGCGAAAAGCTGGGCAACCCTATTGGATACTCATTGAGCGAGATAAATATCCCTGGCACCCACATCCGTTGAGTGGAGAATGGGATGATTTACACTGCAAATAGTACTCATTGTTTATAGAGTACAGTTAGAAATTAAATAAACATTCGAAAAATATAGACACTATTGTGCTTTTGGTGCATTATTTCACCGTTGATTAATTTTTGCTCGATAAGTTATTAATAATAAGTATTTAGCGATCCCATATTATGGAATCCAGTTTTTTGAAGGTCATGTAGTGATTTTGATTTGATTATCAAAACCCGATTCGTCTTAATCGTATCTATCTAAAGAAATTTCCCAATTTATTTGTTTCCCTCGTAATGCTGTGTGTATAGATTAATTGTGAAATTTCTGTAAGTAGACTCATTTGAGTCAGACAATGAACTGTCACTATCGATTAATTTGTGTGTTGTTTTTTCGATAGTGTTCTTTATTAAACAGCACACGAAGTTAGGAGAAATGATGAATATCTATATTGGTAATTTACCTTACACTATTTCTGAAGATGAACTGCGTGACCTATTTGCTGCTCATGGCGAAGTCACCAGCGCAAATATCATTATTGACAGAGATTCTGGTCGTTCCAAAGGGTTTGGATTCGTCGAGATGCCAAATAAGGCACAAGGCGAGAGTGCAATTAATGCGATAAATGAAACCGATGTGCAGGGGCGTAATGTCAGGGTTAATGAAGCACGGCCACGTCCTGAAAGAGGGCGACGCTAGCCATTAATTCTTTGTCTAACGCCTAGATATCAGCTAGCTCGCGATATCTTTTTAGTAGGTGATTATAAGGTTGGTGCATAAGTTTTTTGAGCGTGTGGATTGTTCGATGAATCCACACCTCAGGTGAATGCGGAAAGTAAATTATTTGTAAGGCAGCAACACAATAGCGTAATCGCCCTGCAAACTTAGAATCGTTTCTATTTTGCCATGGTGTTTTTGATTAGGCCGATATAATCATTAAAAAACCACCGCCTGCGCCAGCAGCTGCTATTTCGCCACCCATTCCAGCACCGAACATATTGCCAATAAATTGGCCACTCAGTCCACCACCGGCAAGTCCTGCAATAGAATTGCCAATTACTCGTAGACTAAATTTCTTTAAAAGCGTTCCAATCAATAATGTTACCGCCTACGACGCCACTGATAAGTTGAGTGGTTAATAGCATGAGTGCTTCTATGCGAATTTCACCCCTTACTTTTAATCATTTACATTGGGTTTTGATAGTTGAACCTATCCAATTATTGAATGAGGCGATCCTAGTGAAGTGGATATTGGTAAGGTAAGTACTAAGTTAGTGCAAGATTATAATTAATTGAAATATTCTCTATATTAATCAATCAATAATCTGATATTTTTAAACTAAATTATTATTATAAAAATAACCTCATTTTGCGATGCTACTTCCAGAATGAACGTTTGAAATGTAAAAAATTCTATATGGTTTTGAAACTAGGATTCGAATTCTTGCCAACCAGGATCTGGTTTGAATCGATCGCCAAACTGTTTATATAGTAAATTCAATGTCTCTAATAATTTAGCTGCTCCCGTGGATTCGATGTAATGAATCGGACCACCATAAAATGGCGCAAAACCCGTTCCAAAGATGACGCCTGCATCAAGTAGATCTTTACTTTCTACTACTTTTTCACGATTGCAAGCAACGGCTTCATTAATGAATCGTAAAATTAGACGATTTTGAATTGCCTCGTCATTGCTGGACGATGCCTTAGATTTGGGCGTAACTTTTTTGCCGTTTTTCCACGAGTAAAATCCTTTGCCTGATTTTTTACCTAGGTTCCCTGACTCCACCATGATTCTAAACGATTCGGGTACCTTAAATCCGTAAACAGTTCCTAATTGTTCTGCAACATTTAGCCCCACATCGAGCCCAACCGTATCTGCGAGCTCAACAGGTCCCATTGGCATACCAAAATTAGTGGCAGCACGATCAATTTCAGTAATGGAGGTGCCTGCTTCTTTAAGTAGGCCTGCTTCAACCATATATGGAGTGAGAATTCGGTTTACCAAGAAACCAGGTGAGCTTTTTGTAGGTAAAGGTAATTTGCCAATTTGTTTGGCAAAATTTATCGCGCGTTGTGAAATCTCTGGATCTGTTTGTGCACCATTTACTATTTCAACCAGCGGCATTTTTGCCACTGGGTTAAAAAAATGCAGGCCGACTAAGCGCATAGGATCAGAAACGGCATCACAAAGTTCCTCGATTTCTATGCTAGAGGTGTTGGTGGCAAGCAGGGCATTTTTTCTAATTTTAGGTTCAATAGAGGCATATAGGTCTCTTTTGACTTTTTTGTTTTCAAAAATGGCTTCGATGATGACATCTGCTTTATATAGTCCATTGCCTTGTTTATCGAGAATAAAGCGATCCATGGCATCTTTAATCAATAATCGATCTTTAAGTCGTTTTTTAAAATATTGGTAGGCGCGTGCTTTAGCTTTCGCCAAACTTTCCGCTTTGAGGTCTTGCAAGGTGATATTTATACCTTGAGTTACACACCAAGTTGCAATATCGCCCCCCATAATTCCTGCACCAATGACATGCACATGTTTAACTGGTAATTGCTTATCATCGGCAAGGCCTTTCAATTCATTTTGTAGCAAAAAGACACGAACTAAATTTTTTGCGGTGTTAGTGGTACTTAGCTCCACTACAGATTGTGCTTCGTGCCGCAACATTTTTTGCTCATTCCCGTAGTGTTTAGCCCAATGATCAATTAAGGCATAGGGCGCTGGATAGTGTTTTGGTTGTGCTTTTTTAGATACCTGTTTACGCATCTGCATAGCTGCGATTGGACGAACTACGTCACTGTTGAGTAGTTTTGCCAGTTTTGGTGGTTTGCATTTGGCAGGCTTGCTCAAAAGAATTTTACGTGCAGCATATTCAAGATGCCGAAATGGTACAGCATGATCAATCAGACCAATTTTTTTAGCACCTCGTGGGCTTAGACTACGACCCGTTAACATTAAATCCATTGCAATAAGAGGATTGACATAACGCAAGATACGCACAGTACCACCGTAACCAGGGTGGATACCTAATCGAACTTCCGGTAATGAAAGACGCGTACTAGGTTCATCTAATGCAATTCGATAATCACAAGCTAACGAAAGCTCTAGGCCGCCTCCTAGGCAGAATCCATTTATGACTGCAATCGTAGGGCAGAGTAGTTGATCGAGCTGATTAATTACACTTTGTCCAAATTGAATTTTTTCTAAGGCATCTTGTTTATTTATGATCTGTGTGAATTCTTTTACATCTGCACCTGCAATAAATCCTTTAGACTTATTAGACATAATGGCAACGCCAGTAGGGACATTTTCAGCAAGCTCGGTTAAGATTAGTTGGAGTTCGGTGAAGACTTCAGCAGATAAAACGTTAGTGCTGCTATCCCGAACGTCTATCCTCAACCAAATGATATTGTCACTATCATGCTCGACAACCCAATTTTGGTAAGTACTTGTAGGCATTGAATGAATTCTATTGAAGATTTTCTACCAGCATCGCGCCACCTTGTCCGCCGCCGATACAAATTGTAGCGACTCCAAGCTTGGACTTGTTTCGCTGTAATACTTTTAGTAAATGATGAACGATTCGTGTGCCGCTAGCACCTACCGGATGACCAATGCCAATCGCACCACCATCCACATTAAGTCGCTCATGAGCAACTTCTCCAAAGGCTTTGTCCATGCCTAGCTGAGCTTGGCAGTATTCATCGTCTTTCCACGCAGCTAGACATGCAAGCACTTGTGCTGCGAAGGCCTCATTGAGCTCCCAGTAATCAATATCGTCCACTGTTAACTTTTGTTGAGTCAACATCGGAACTGATGCATGTACTGGTGCTAGCCCCATTTGTCGAGGATCTACAGCTGCCCAATTGGAAGCTATCAAACGGCCCATGACTGAGAGTTTATGTTTTTTAACTGCTGCTTCACTTGCCAAGATCACCCAAGCAGCACCATCTGTGATTTGTGCGCTATTGCCAGCCGTGACATTACCGAATTTTTTATCAAATACAGGCTTTAACTTCGCGAGCTTGTCTGTACTGGAGTCAGGACGGACGCCGTCATCATGATCGTAAACGTTACCATTATGATCAACGACGGCTTCGATTTCTTGTAAATAGCCATGTTCTTGCGCATGCACTAAGCGCAGATGGCTAGCCACTGCATAACTGTCCATTTCATTTCGAGAGATTTTAAAACGGTGTGCAAGAATTTCTGCAGTTTGTCCCATCGATAGTCCTATAACAGGATCTGTAAGACCTTTTAATAGTCCAATTACAGGGGCAAAGAATTTTGGTCTTAGTTTGGCAATACTGTGGATCTTTTGTAAAGCTGTTTTAGAACGATTTATGTCTGCTAACCAATTCACCATCAAATGGTTATAAAGCACTGGTGCATGACTCATGGCCTCTGCGCCTCCCGCTAAAACAAGTTCCGATTTGCCAACTAAAATACTAGTGAAGGCGGAATCAATTGCTTGCATGCCTGAGGCACAATTACGTTGTACGGTCCAAGCAGGAACTTTGTCGCCACAACCCAAACGCAGGCTAATCACGCGAGCGATATTCACTTCATCAGGGCTTGGGCCAACACATCCGACAATCACTTCATCAAGCTCTTCAGAAGCAAATGGTTGACGCATTAATAAAGGTTGTGCCGAACTTACTGCTAGGTCTGAAGCCTGAAATGGGCCAGGTCGTCCTCGTGCTTTAAGAAATGGCGAACGACTGCCGTCAACTATGTATACTGCGGTTTTGGTCATGTTAATACATCAAAAATTATTGATTGTTGAATGGGTGTACGACGTCTTGTTTGTGGAATCGTTACAATTTTGTAAGGCTGTAATTTTGCTAAGCGGTTTACTTAAAATTACGATGCAAAACTCTTGACCAGTTCTAAAGCCCTGTCTATTTCATCAGTTTGAGTATAAAAATGTGGTGAGAACCGTATGCCATTGTTTCGATGTGCGCATAGTACATTCGATTTTAATAGGTGTTTGAATAGCTTTCGGTTATCAATATTCGAACGCCGCATGGTGATGATGCCCGAACGTCTTTCTCGATCTATATCAGAAATAATTTCAAAATTGTAATTCTTAATTTTTTCATAGAGATAAGAAATATTTCTAGATATCTTGTCATATATATGTTCGATTCCAATTTCCAGCATCAGATTTAAGCTTGCATGCATTGCGTGGATTCCTAGACTATTGAGACTACCACATTCAAATCGGCGCGCAGCACTTGCAGGCTTCCAATCCAATGACTCATAGTCACCAAGTTTGTCTAACATGTGCCACCCATATTGATTTAGATATAGCCGCTCTCGAATTTTAGGATTGCAGTAAAACAAGCCTATGCCTTCCGGGCTTAATAGCCACTTATGGCCATCAGCCATGACAAAGTCTGCTGGCGTTTTAGTTAGATCAAATGGAATTGCACCCAGCATCTGTATCGCATCTACGCAAAGCAGAATGTTATGAGTCCGGCAATATTCACTAATTTTTGCGAGATTCATGCGAAGGCCTGTAGCGTATTGCACCGCACTCACGGCAATGAGGCGCGTGTTGCGATCTACTTGTTTAAAAAGGGCATCTTCGGGAGTAGGGGCTTGATATAAATCAACACTTCTTGCTTCGACACCAAAGCGAGATTGCAAAGATTGCCAGATGATTCGATTGGAAGGAAATTCTTGTTGCGCAAACACGACGTTATCTTCGGATTGCCATGGTATACCATAAGCAACAATGGAAAGCCCTTCTGATGTATTTTTTATAAAGGCAATATCGTTTACGTTTTCTGCATTGATAAGTTGTCGGCATAAATGGCGTAGCTCAGATTCTATTTGTTCCCATTTGGAAATATGTTGAGTACTGTTATGAGTATTTTCATTGGCAAACATAGTAATGGCTTCGGTTGTACGTTTTGGCCATGGTCCAACCCCTGCGTGATTTAAATGAATTAACCCTGATTGCAGTGGAAATTCTTGTGCCCAGTTTGCACTCATAAGTTAGAGTAACATGAATGAATGTTTAATTTTAAAATGTTATCACCATGAAATCTGCTGATTTAAAGCAAAGAGATCTGGCTTCTATTTGGCATCCCTGTACACAAATGAAGGATCATGAGTTTTTGCCTATGGTGCCAATCAAAAAAGCAAAAGGAGTATGGCTTGAAGATTTTGATGGTAATCGATACATCGATGCTATTAGTTCATGGTGGGTGAATTTATTTGGTCATGGTAACGAAAAAATTAGCTCAGCTATAAAACAGCAACTAGATCGTATTGAACATGTGCTGCTTGCAGGATTTTCACATGAAGCAGTGATTACTCTATCTGAGCAGCTCATAGAGATTACACCGGCACCATTAACAAAATGCTTTTATGCCGATAATGGATCTTCAGCAGTAGAAGTTGCTTTAAAGATGAGCTTTCACTATTGGAAGAATGTCGGCCAATCTAAAAAAACTAAATTCATTAATCTCAGTAACTCTTATCATGGTGAAACTATAGGTGCACTTTCACTGGGTGATGTCGCGCTTTATAAACGAGTTTATGAGCCATTATTAATTGATGTAATAACAGTCCAAAGTCCTGACAGTTTTAATCGTGAAACGGGTGAATCGGAACACGATTATGCCAAGCGAATGTTTGTGTGCATGGAAGAGGCTTTGCAACTACATGGTGATGAGGTGTGTGCAGTAATTGTCGAGCCTTTAGTGCAATGTGCGGGGAATATGCGTATGTATGCTCCAAATTATCTCACGCTATTACGCAAGGCATGTGATAGATATGGTGTTCACCTCATTGCCGATGAAATTGCAGTAGGTTTTGGGCGTACCGGTACTATGTTTGCATGCGAACAGGCCAATGTTAGTCCCGATTTTATGTGTTTATCCAAGGGGCTGACTGGAGGTTACTTACCTTTATCTGTAGTACTCACTACTGACCAGATCTATGATGCATTTTATGATGATTATGAAAATTTGACTGCTTTTCTGCATTCACATAGCTATACCGGAAACCCATTAGGCTGTGCTGCTGCGCTTGCAACGCTAAATATATTTAAAACCGAAGATGTAATTGAATCAAATAAAGCGTTAATAGAAGAATTCACTAAACAATGTGCTCGCTTTTATAATCATCCAAATGTTGGTGATGTTAGACAACACGGCATGATTATTGCCGTTGAGTTAGTGAGAGATAAAGCAACAAAAGAACCGTATCCATGGCAACAACGACGTGGGCTGGAAGTTTATAAATATGGTCTTAAAAATAAAGCCCTGCTAAGACCATTAGGTGATGTTATATATTTTATGCCGCCTTATGTAATAGGCACAGAAGAGATTCAGATGCTTGTTGATGTCGCCGAGCGTGGAATTGAAATTGCTATCAAAGATTAAAAAAATAAAGACTAATTTTCATTTTGAGTCGCAGTTTTAATAACGATCTCTACACGGCGATTTAATCTTCTGCCTGCTTTAGTAGTATTCGTTGCCACGGGCACCTCTTCGCCAAAGCCACGTGTTTCTATACGGCTCGCTACAATGCCACGACTGCTGAGATATTGCTTTACAGCATCTGCACGTTGCTGTGACAAACGTTTATTTTTGCTTGCCTCGCCCATACTATCAGTATGACCTTCAATAATGATTTCACGCTGTGGATTACCTTGCAGGTACTGCAAAAGGGGCTCCAATCGTCGAGCAGATTCAGGCTCCAGATCGGCTCCACCAGTCACAAATAGTAAGTCATTGATGACTAATAATGTACCACGACTAGTCTCCTCAGCCTGATATTGACCCAGTGCCTGCTCTAATTTTTTGACACGTTGTTGAGCCGTTTGCGTTTCAGTATAGGCACGTTTTGATTCGATATGCCGCGCATGTGCGATCATTTCTTGTTGTTGTTGCTTTAGCTTATCCAGTTCTTGTTCATATTGATGTTTAAGTAGCAATTCTTTTGCGATTTCTTGCTTGCGTATTGAAAGATAAATGTAATGATCAGCAGTACTGCTATCACCTTCTTGTAAGGCTTGTTCTGCAATTTGTATATATTCATCTGCTTGAAATAGAGTAACTGATGCTACTTCCTGTATATCTTGTTCCTGCTTAGTGGTTGTAAGTGATGATTTGGCATCTTCTAATGGTGGGTATGATTTAGGCGCGCTTGCGCAACTGATCAAAAAGAAAAAAATTATTACTTGAAGATTAAATTTTATCAGCATGGCAGTAAGTCTGCTATTGGTCCAATGGTGTAAGTTGTATGGGTTCGCGCCATTGTAACTCTTGATGTAAATTTATAATGTCGGCTTCTAGCTCTTTAACTTCTTGTTCAGCATTCATGCGTTGAGTTTTTAATTTTATCAGGTCTACATCAAGTAAAATCTGTTGTGCAAGTTGCTCGGTGATAAGATTGTCTTTATTTGCTGCAGCATCCCTGGCACGTTGTAATTTTACTTGTACAGTTTCAACATCATTACCAACATATTTTTTATAATTTGAATGATCAACACTGGAAACAGCAACTTCTGATTGTGGAAGTGTCTTAGAAGGAGGAGTCGAGGCACACCCCAAGATACCGCCTAATAGTAAAAAGCAGGTAAAATTGATAGTTTTAAAGTGCATTAGAGATATTCTTTGTCCGACAGTTGTTGCGCTGGTAAAATAGTTTGGTATTTATTACACATTTGTTTTAATCTAATCTAATAAATCTGACATAGTTTAATGTATAGACTTCATCTAACGCGATAGTCCCTGCTTCTTCCATGAAAAGTCTTATTTTCCTGATTAGTGTTCTATTTTTTGCTTTGGCTCCACAGACGCATGCCGAGCGCTATTTACTACCTCCAAATGGAGGGTCGATTGTAGGTCAATTGGCAGTCATGAGCGCACAAGATGAAGACACCTTTCTTCATATTGCGAGAAGGTTTGAAATTGGCTTTCAAGAGCTTGTGATTGCGAATCCAACGGTTGATCCTTGGCTACCTGGTGAGGGCACTCAAGTTGTGATACCCACTCGCTACATTTTACCTGATACTAAAAGAGAAGGGATGGTTCTAAATTTGGCTGAAATGCGATTGTACTACTACCCAAAAAGCACAAACGGAAAGCTTAAGTACGTACATACATATCCTATTAGTATTGGACGAGAGGGTTGGGCCACACCATATAGCACGACGCGTATCATTGCTAAAACCAAAGATCCCACTTGGTATCCACCTGCATCCATTCGCAAAGAGCATGAGGAAAGAAACGATCCTTTACCTGCTTCAGTACCTCCTGGCCCAGATAACCCATTAGGTAAATATGCCCTACGCTTGGCATTACCCGGTTATTTGATACATGGTACCAATGAACCACGTGGTATTGGAATGAAAGTGACACATGGATGCGTACGATTACACCCCAATGATATTGAAGATTTATTTAGTCGAGTTTCAATAAACACGCCAGTAACTATTGTCAATCAACCATATAAGCTGGCATGGCATCGTGGCAAGTTATATGCCGAAATGCACCCTAATGAGGGGGATGAAACAGAGACTAATTCTAGGAATTTAACTCAGTTTGTAAATGCCATCATTGCAGCTACTGACTCAAGCAAAGACTATAAACTGGACTGGGAATTGGCGCATCGTTTAGCAAAAAACAAAACCGGGTTACCGATTATAGTGGGATCAAAGCATTAATTAAGAATTCTTTTAGAATATTTCAATAAGTTTTGACCAATAAAAAGGGCCCAATATATGGGCCCTTCGTAATCTTTAAATAATTTAAAGACTGCTTAAGCTTACTTAGTGCTCATAGAACCGCTGAACATACGGCTCATGCGACGTGAATTTGCATCACAACAAGCTTGCGCTGCATTTGCAGCTTCTTGTGCGGCAAGTGCTAAATCCTTAGCAGTAGCTGCATCATAAGCGGCTGTGTTTGCAGTGCGTAGTGCTTCGTTAGCAATTTCTTGAAGCTCTACAAAAGGATCACCTTCCTGAACCATCTCCGGTGTTTCTGATGCACCAGTGTACTGGCAACCAGTAGAAAAGGCAGCTGCTATAGCGATCACTGCAGGATAAAGAAGTTTCTTAGTTAGCATATTATTAACTCCGAAGTTATTTAATTGATAATCGTACGATTCGTTAATTAACGTAAGCCACAGCTTTTCACCTTTTCCCCAGGCGAATGTCCCAAAATCATGAAACCTTGGTGCCGTCGCAGAACGTCGGTATTGTAAGAAAAAACGTCACGTTTACCAAGTGAATTATGAATTAAGCAGATATTTTTGGGTTGGATTTCGTCGAAATTCACTAACTGTGTGAATTTTAAGGTTATTACGTTAAATAAAGAAGAGTTTTAAAAGCTAATTTGATAATTCTCCAATTAGGACTCCATACTCTAAGTATCCACAACCTTCTAGGAGTGTAATTAGAAATTTCATTGAGCTACAATTACTCCATACATGTTAGGTAATATGTTGTAAATACAGCCATAAATTGTATTTTTTTAATGCAATTTCGAAATAGTTTAATCACCATATATAATAGTGAATACATTACTAAATTCAGACCAATTTAGAAAAATTTCATGAATTTAAGTGCAGCGATTCAACAAGAACGACGAACTACGCAAAGAAGGAATTCGCCTTTAAATTTGCGAGTATATTGCCCGCAGTTGAATATTTCTCGCTGTCGACCTGCAAATTTAAGTACTCGAGGGGCTTTTATAGAATTGATTCCCGAACATGCATATGTAGGACGTAGGGTACAACTGGTATTTTCAGTGGCTGAAGAAAAAACTGTCAAGCTTATTCGTGTCTGGGCTGTAGTAGTGCATTTATCTCATGAAGGGACTGGTTTTGGCTTTACCCATAAGTATAGCTCATCTCGAAATAGGAGAAAGTCCTTAGAATAGGCTTAAATATATGTATTTAAATACATGAATTTATTGGGTAAATATTTCATATTCAACCTAGTTTTCTAGCTTGCAAGTTGATGAGGTTCACTTTTTGAGTCTGATTTCCCTACTATACTTATGCATTATGTAACGATAATCTGAAGCTATGATCACAGCGGATACGGCCAAAGTGCAGCCCAAGGTTTACGTCCATCGCGAAAATGATCGACGTATCAGCCATAATTCAGTCCAATTTCCTTTGCTGGATAGCGACTTTAATATCGTTCGTAAAGATAGGCGCCGAATCCCTGACAGACGCAGCGCTAATCTCAAGCTAATTTGGCAAGAAAGCCAACCAATACGCAACACCAATGAGCTTAGTATACTAATAGGTGAAGAGAATTACTTTTTTGATTCCAGCCTTGATAAATTCAGTTTAGGCCGGTCTTTACATGTAGATGCAAGGATCGATAACAAATTTGTCTCAAAAAAACATGCGCATATTACATACACCGATGGAGAATTTGTGCTTCAGGATACCAGCCTCAATGGAACATTTATTGAAACGGAAGAGCTAGGGAAAATACGCTTACAAGGCCAAAAGGTCTATTTATATGGTGACGGCAAGATAAGCTTAGGTACGCCAATAGACCGTGAAGATCAACAATTTATCTACTTTCATTGCCATTAAAAGCTAAGCCCTGCAGCGCCTGCAGCTTAAATTGAACTGCCATGGGTACAGATGTAGGGTGATATTACTTTTAATCGTGTGCTAATGCCTTAAAAGTAGCATCAGAGCACCAATAAGTAATATCAACAATGCAAAAATTAAATTAATAGTAAGCGGCATTGCCAATTATTTTTGTCGTTATGGGCAAATATTTTTATTATTCTTGTAATATTATGCTGAATTAGAAATTAAGAATACTAAATTACTAATTGATTTTAAATTGTTTGTTGGTACCTGTGTTGTGAACTCGTTCTACAAAAAAGCACGTGATCTACTATCTGAGGCAGATATAGATATCAACGGCAACCGCGAGTGGGACATACAAGTTTTTGACGATCGTTTCTATAAGCGTGTTTTTGCTGAAGGCTCTTTGGGATTGGGAGAATCCTATATGGATAAATGGTGGGAGGTCGAAGCTTTAGATCAATTTTTTTGTAAAATTTTATCTGCCAGAATAGATTCTAAACTCAATCCCTATAGAATGATTTGGCTTATCCTTCAATCAAAATTACTTAATCTCCAAGGTGTTCGACGCGCATTTCATGTAGGGAAAGCACACTATGACATAGGCAATGATTTATTTTCTTTAATGCTAGATAAGCGCTTAGTATATACATGCGGGTATTGGAAAAATGCAACGAATCTAAATCAAGCACAAGAAGATAAATTAGAATTAGTGTGTCGTAAAATTGGATTAAAAAAAAATCAGCGTATTCTTGATATTGGATGTGGTTGGGGAAGTTTTATTAAATTTGCTGCCGAAAAACATGGGGCTAAAGTAGTCGGCATAACAGTTTCAAAAGAACAAGCCGAATTTGCTAAAAATAATTGTGCTGGATTACCGGTTGAAATTAGACTCCAAGATTATCGAGAAGTCGATGATAAATTTGATCATATAGTTTCACTTGGCATGTTTGAACATGTCGGGCACAAAAATTACAAAAAATATATGGAAGTCGCATCACGTTGTCTTAAAGAGGATGGTATCTTTCTTCTTCATACTATTGGTGCAATTACGACACGCTATACACCGGATCCATGGATCAATAAGTACATATTCCCAAATGGAGTTCTTCCATCTATGAAAGATATCAGTAAAGCTGTTGAAAAGTACTTTATATTAGAAGACTTTCATAATTTTGGTGCAGATTATGATAAAACTCTTATGGCATGGTTTCATAATTTTGATTCTAATTGGATGCAACTAAGTGATAAATATGGCGAACAATTTTATCGAATGTGGAAATACTACCTATTAGGTTGCGCAGGTGCTTTTCGGGCTCGAAATATTCAACTATGGCAGCTAGTATTTACAAAAAATGGAGTGCCCGGCGGATATTTACCAGTAACTTAATTATTAAATTAATATCACTTAAATTTTTGTGCCGCGTTTCGTATCTATAGCTAAAGCTGCGCTATTAGCCAATGTGCCAGCAAAAGAAATTCAGAATAGAATTGATAATAAGCAGCTAACTTCTACTCGTGGACAAATACATATAGATGATTTACTAGAATGTTATCCGGAAATACATGTCGATGAAGCAGACATGCTTTCTTTAGTAGCTAAAATTAAAGAAGAATCATATGCAGCTGGTGTAGCAAAACAACATGGTGAAATGACGATTGAAGATCTGATACTAGAATTAAACAAAATAAAGGTAAACGCAGATTATTATCGTGAGCAATCACAAAAGTATGAAGAAATTGTTATGCATTCGCTTAATAACTTAGAAGAGTTGCAGCAAAAAATGGGAAGAAGTCAGCGTATTGAGGGCTTGATTCATTGGATGGAACAACGCCTAAAAGAAATTCGTCGAAATGATTGAACTAAAAAATTATTTTTTAAAGAGTTCCTTAAATTCATTTTCCTTTAAAATAATTTCTTCGACTTTAATGCGTTTCAAATGAGTTGATGCACAACTCCTCCGATCGTGTAATATTCTAGTACCGCTTGAATCAATTAATGGGAATATAGCAGTTTGGCGATGATTTCTTCGTTCAAAACTCACAAGATGATTTGAAAAAGTTGTGGCTTGTCCAGTTTTATTGATCATAGCTTAATTTGTTGTAAGAACTTAATCACGTATAGTGTATATAGACATTTATTAGTCTAATTCGATCCATTTTACAAAAAAATTTATAATTGATTGCTCTTATTATGCTTTTAATATTTTTTGATAATGGAAGTTTCATCTAAACCCGTTGGGTTACCAATATTGATTACTCTAGCTGCCTTTGTAGTAGTCGTCGCTGGTGTACGTGCGGCCGAGGCAGTAGTGGTTCCATTTTTATTATCTGTTTTCATCGCGGTGATTAGTGCGCCTGCATTGATATGGTTAGAGAACAAACGTGTACCTCGATGGTTAGCCATGATTATTGTTTTAGGTGTGATTATTTTTGTCGCCATTATGGTCTCAATTTTGATAGGTTCATCGATAAAAGATTTTTCGCAAGATCTTCCTCAATATCAACAGCGACTGTCTGGCTTGTTGGTTCAAACCTCGAGTTGGTTTAATCAGTATGGTGTCGATCTATCGGCTAGTACGTTAATTAGTTACTTGAACCCAGGAGCTGCAATGCAACTTATAGCTGATATGTTGAATGGACTAGGTTCAGTATTTGGAAATATATTTTTAATATTACTGACGGTTGTATTTATTTTATTTGAAGCTTCTTCCGTACCACATAAGTTACGCGCCGGTTTATCTAATGCGGATGAATCACTAGGTGCTTTTAACATTGTGGCAAGTAATGTTAACCGTTACTTAGCAATCAAAACTATTACAAGTCTTGTAACGGGTATGTTCGTAGCCATTGCGTTGGCTGTTATAGGAGTGGATTATCCATTGCTTTGGGGCATCATCGCTTTTTTATTTAATTATATTCCAAATATTGGTTCTATCATTGCAGCTGTGCCAGCGGTGTTATTGGCATTAGTTCAATTGGGAATAGGGGGGGCTTTAGCGGCAACTGCTGTATATGTCGTACTTAATGTTTTGATTGGTAGTGTTATTGAACCCAAAATGTTAGGTCGACAAGTGGGACTATCAACACTCGTAGTATTTTTATCATTAGTATTCTGGGGATGGGTATTCGGCCCAGTCGGTATGTTTCTATCCGTACCATTAACGATGACAGCAAAAATTGCCTTAGAAAGTGACTCTAGAACACGTTGGCTTGCAATTTTATTAGGAAATGATGTAGAAATGTAACCAAATGACCTAAGCTCTACTAAGGCGGCAGAAAATTGAGTTTGGAGGTTGAGAATTGATAGTAATTTCTACTGCCGAGTTATTTCTTGGTTATCATGTGATGTTGCGTCTTTTTTATCTTTTTTGAATATATTAAACAGATCAATACCAAAGTAGCTTAGACTGCTTAGTAGTAATGCCGTAGCAGCGGCTTCGTCTAAATTCCCTATGATGGGTAAATTATCTGGAATCAACTCGATGAAGCCAAGTCCGATATTGAATAAATACATCGCTGAGATAATACCAATCAGAGCTACAATAAAACTTTTCATACAATGTATCTAGGCAGTCATTAGCAGACGTCCATGTCTCGCTTTTTCTACTAATCTATTTTTCTAAGACAAAAGTGACTTTAAGTAGCACGCGATGCTCAGTAATTTTATCGCCTTTTACGCTTACTTGATGGTCTTTAACCCAAGCACTTTTAATACCCTTTAAGGTTTTATTTGCGCGTGAAAT
Organism: Gammaproteobacteria bacterium; assembly: GCA_041576975.1. Classification (GTDB taxonomy): domain Bacteria; phylum Pseudomonadota; class Gammaproteobacteria; order UBA4575; family UBA4575; genus JBFGJY01. Next base: position 23,540 of record JBFGJY010000030.1, read on the forward strand.
GCCGGAGCTGATTGCATCCTCATAACTTTTTGTAGATGATGAACTGATTTCTGTAATCTTAGCAACGCTCATTGGTGGCCTCCTTAGAATTATTAATATACATTCTTGAGCAAATGTAGCTTACCCTAGTCATTATAAAATTGTAATTGGATCCACCAATGGAGTCAGGTATTAGACTTTCGTTCAATACTCTAACTATCCCAATGTTACCATCTATGGATTTTAAGCCACATCAGCCCAGATTTAGAGCGTTTGTTAAATGTTGTAGAAGCATAGTCGCCCTTGAAAACAGCGGTTGTGCGCCCTGTGGGCCAAACTAGATTATTAAGTATAGTTTAGTCTGCTCGGGACAAACTAATCGAACCTGTACTTATCAAACCTAAGCAACACATTGAAATTAATGCAGACTACGCAAAACTTGAAATAAGTGGTTTCCAGTTAGATAAGACGGCGCCATCATAGGCATGCTTTTGCAAAGCTCACAATAGAAATGGTCAGGGATGGACTCGTGTCGTCAATTCTGAAAGGCAAGATCCATACCGATGAATTAATGAGGCCGGTACAAAGTCGAGTAGGGGGTTTATGAACAGGACGAAGGATGAGTCACGTATTTGAATTTGATGTGCCTATTTACCCTATACTATGAATAATCTTGAGGATATATCTGTAATTTCAACCAATGAAGTATTTATAAATTCAAAACATATTCAAAGTTTATGCGCAAAAAATTAATGTTTTTATGAAATATTGCAATTGTTAAGAAAACTAAACCATCAATGTTGAATTAATATTTTTATCTGAAAAATTACTTATGAAAAGAAGAGCGTATCGCTACGGGCCAAGAGGTAATCGCCGTGGCGGAGCCATAAGACTACTACCAATTGTTTTATTTGGCCTATATTTAGCCTATTACTATTTCAGCAATCAAGAAGTAGTGCCCTTGACGGGCCGTTCACAATTAGTTGACATGACACGCCAACAAGAGGCAACGCTAGGTCTTCAGACTTATCAGCAGGTTTTATCTGAGTCTAAAGTTTTACGTTCAGGTCAAGCTGTAGATATCGTACGTGAAATTGGTTATCGATTGGCAAAAGTAATTGAAGATGATCCAGGTTTTGACTGGGAATTTAATGTAATTGAGTCTGAACAAGCCAATGCATTTGCGCTCCCTGGAGGTAAAGTTGCGGTATATACGGGTATTCTTCCAATTGTTGAAAATGTGAATGGTCTGAGCGCAGTCATGGGTCATGAGATTGCACATGCAGTTGCCAGACATGGTGCTGAGAGAATGGCCCATCAAAAACTGGTTCAGTACGGCAGTATAGCTGCGGGCATGGCCCTTGGGTCTATGGACGTGGAAACACAAAAAATGATAATGGGTGCATTGGGTATGGGTGCACAGTATGGTGTCTTATTACCATTTTCTAGAAAGCATGAGTCTGAAGCAGATTTTATGGGGCTAATTTATCTTGCTCGTGCCTGCTATGATCCCAGAGAAGCACCAAAAATATGGGAAAGAATGGCAAAACATAGCAAAGGGCAACCGCAAGAATTTATGTCGACTCACCCAAGCCATGAAACACGAATACGTAAACTAAATGAATGGATGCCTGAAGCGTTAACGATTAAAGATAAATCGTGTGGCCAGAATTAAGATCATTAACAACTGTGACATTTAGCTTGTTCACAAATAGAAATGCTTTTGGTTCAAATTGGGTTAACGTATAATCTGCCTTAATTAAAAATAAAAAACTGCTCGTTAAGTAAATTATATACGGGCATTAGTTGTAATAAATATGATTAACTTTACTGGAGAAGTAAATGAAAATTAAGAGAATTATGAATGTAACGCTACCATTATCAGTGTTACTGTGTACATCGGTAATATTCGCAGATTCACATGAGATGAAGGCAGCCGATGACATGATGAAAGAGGCGGGCGAAACTACCACAACTGCAATTAAAAATATTGCCACAGCTGCAAGCAATGACGGAGATGCGGGATCGGCGTTACCCAATGCTAAAGCAGGCGAATGCTATGCAAAAGTCATCATTCCAGCCGAGTACAAAACCGAATCTCAAACCGTAACGGTTAAAGAGGCATCTTCAAAGATCGAAATCATTCCAGCTAAATATGAATGGGTAGAAGAAAAGGTTTTAGTGAAAGAAGGTTCTAAAAAATTAATTCCTGTTCCAGCTACGTATACTACAGTGAGTGAAAAGATCTTAGTGACACCTGCGGAAAAAATTTGGACTAAAGGAACCTCTAAAGACGCAGGGCGTGCTAACCCATCTATCTTAGCGGGTGCTGTGACTAATGGTTTGAACTTAGCTGATGCAAAAATTGGCAATTGTTATGCGGAATATTATATCCCTGCTCAATATAAAACAGAAACTCAACAAGTTCTAAAGACAGAAGCTTCACAAAAGATAGAAATTATTCCAGCCAAATATGAAATGAAGGAAGAAAAAGTTTTAGTCAAAGAAGCATCCTCGAAACTAATCGAAGTTCCTGCTGTTTATGAAACCGTTACAGAACAGGTGCTGGTTAAACCTGCTACAACAGAATGGAAAAAAGGACGTGGTCCTGTTGAAAGGCTAGATAATAGTACTGGTGAAATTATGTGTTTGGTCGAAGTGCCAGCTGTATATAAAACCGTAAGCAAAAGAGTGCTAAAAACACCTGCTAATACTAAGAAAGTTGAAATTCCAGCAGAATATAAAATAGAACAAGTGCGTAAATTAGTTACACCTGCGCAAGAGGTGAAAAAAGAGATTCCTGCAACGTACGAAACCGTTACCAAACGAATTAAAACAGCAGATGAAAAAGTAATGTGGGCTGTGCGTGGAAGTAATATTGATGGTAAAGCTACTGGTGCAACATTATGTCTGAAAGAAATACCTGCGGTATATAAGACTGTAGAACAAAAGAAAGTCAAAACACCAGCGATTTCAAAAATTGTAGAGATACCCCCTGAGTATAAAGTCATTAAAAAGCGCAAGTTGGTGACTCCAGCGGCTGAGAAGAAGATTGAAATTCCTGCCAAAACACAAATGGTTACTAAGAAAGTAAAAGTAAAAGATGAAACTCAGCAGTGGCAACCAGTGCTTTGTGAAACTAATATGAGCACTAATTTAATTACCGAAATCCAACGAGCACTCAAGAATGCTGGGCATAATCCCGGTCCTATTGATGGTAAAATTGGAAATCAAACCATGGTAGCAGTTGATTCCTATCAAAGGGCAAATGGATTACCTAGGGGTGGGTTAACATTACGTACCATAGAAAAATTAGGAATAAAAATTTAATTAGTTGATGCGTCTATTGACAAAAGCCCCTTAATTTGTTGAGGGGCTTTTTTTATTCTGATGCTTGAACTATTTATGTGCCTGAATAGACATGTTTGAAGCGATTGACTCACCTTATCTGGTCCCTAGTGATAGAAAATTCACTGTAGATTCATCATCTACTAAGCCACCAGAATCAACTAAAAGCATAAAAAATTACAAAAAGAAGCTAAATGAAATTATTGAAGAATTACGTGATTTGCAACGAATTTTATATGCCCACGATCGACATGCCATTCTTTTAATTTTCCAGGCTATGGATGCCGCTGGAAAAGACTCCACCATTCGAGCAGTGATGACAGGGATTAATCCTGCTGGATGCCAAGTTTATTCTTTTAAAAAACCATCTGATAGTGAACTTGACCATGATTTTCTTTGGCGTACTAACAAATGTTTGCCGGAAAGAGGACGTATTGGAATTTTCAATCGAAGTTATTATGAGGAGGTGTTAGTTGTTCGAGTTCATCCTGAAATACTCAATTTTCAAAATTTGCCTGATCCTGTCAATTTAAAATATGTTTGGCAAGAACGTTATGAGTCTATTTGTGATGTTGAAAAACACTTAGCTAGAAATGGTACTGTAATCTTAAAGTTTTGGTTGAATGTCTCGAAGGAAGAGCAAAAAAGGCGCTTCTTAAGTAGAATTGATGAACAAGAGAAGCATTGGAAGTGGTCTGCGGGTGATTTAGAAGAACGTGAGCACTGGAGTGATTATATGCAGGCTTACGAAGAGGCTCTCAATGCAACTTCTAAATCATATGCACCATGGTATGTAATTCCTGCAGATGATAAGCCCTTTATGCGTTACTGTGTCGCTGAGATTATCAAGAAATCTTTACAAAATCTTGATTTGAAATATCCAACAATAAATCAAAAAGAACGTGAAAATCTCTCACAAGCACGGGAACAATTAATAGCAGACTAGTTCCTAGTTTTAGCCGGGTGGCCAACTAAAGCTGCGGCCAGCTAGAAGGTGGATGTGGAGATGAAATACAGATTGGCCAGCGGCGGTGCCATTATTGATTATTAAACGATATGCATCACCAACTCCTAAATCATTAGCAATATCTTTTGCTTTTAATAATAAGTGACCAAGTAATGCTTGGTCTTCCTTATTGGTATCAGCCAGCTTAGTTATTGGTTTTTTAGGAATGACGAGAATATGTGTAGGTGCTTGTGGATTTACATCGTTAAATGCAAGACATAAATCATCTTCAAAAATAATTTCCGCAGGAATTTCCCTGTTAATAATTTTAGTGAAAATACTATCGCTCATTATCTAAAATATATAAAATAATTAATTGAGTCATTGTTGTGTGTATCATGAGCTGACAATTGAAAGCAATCTATTTTGCAGCCATTCTAAACGAGTTATTTGACGCTTTTCACTATTTTCAATGGTTTCATGAGTTATTTTTCCATCTGTAGTATGTATTTCTTCAGCAGATCCCTCTATAACACATGACCAATTTTTACGACTAAGTACTGAACAATTTTTATATTGTATTACATCAGGTTGATCTTTAACTGTGCGGCTAACTGTATTATTTTCTTTATCTACTATATATGTGAGCACTGGATCATCTATCCATTTTCCTTTGCAGTACGTATTGTCAAGAATCATGTTGGTGCATGTCTGATTATAAACCTGTAGTTGCTTAGAGTAAGGATTTATATCCATGGCCCACATGGCGCATGCAATGATAGCTAACACAAGGATAGCAAGTATAAAGTCGCTGAAGCTCACTAGAATTTTTTTATCTATACTTATGCTAAAAGTATAGCGAGAGCCTAAGGTTAAAAAAAGATGATACTTCTTTATTTAGAGCATTCATTTATCTAATGACATGCTTTTAAATTCTTATTTTACTCTATGAATAATCTTATTTATCGTTAGAGATTGATGGGTAACGAGCGATCTATAGAATTCCACCTAAGTCAAAACGAAGTGCAAATCCAATGGCGTCTTCCTCTACATCACCCACTGCCGGTACATAATAGGCTTTAAGCGTAGTTCGCCCCTTCTTAAAAAAGGCAGAAGGCACTGCAGCTAAGCGTGGAGAAAAGCCACTGTCATAACCGGTAACAATTCCCCCGAGTATGCCCAGTCCAAACCAGTCTACAAAAAATGTGCGTTCGTGACCTACACCCCAATAGGTACTGAATTTATCGATACTATTTTCGAAAAACCCACCAGCAATGAAAAAATTCTCAAAGTGATATTCAAGCCCTAGACCAGGATTAAATTCATTGAAATCATCGTCTTTACCTTCATTTGGATGATATGAGGCGAGATTTACTTGTAAAAATAAGCGCCCATCCTCAAGTATTGATTCATTTTCTACCGCATAGATGTCGTTGAAGTTTTCTTTATCATGCTCATCTGGCACTACATAGACATCTTCAGATTTTGCCATTTTAAGCTCTTCAGCAAAGGCAGAACTAATACATAGACCAAAAACGATCCCAACCAAAATTAAAAATCTAAGAATTGTAGCTTTATGCTGCATTTCCATATGCTCCCACTTGAGTTGAGCACGCGAGGCGCGTTTAAAACAATAATTTGTAAAGAGTTTTTTTCGCAGAGTATTGGGACACAAAACCTACTTAGAGTGGTGGGATAACCGATAAAGACATCCAAATTAGCCGATAAAATGCGCCATAAATATGGAATTCTTTTTGGATACACAGAGTCTTTGCAGTTCTAAATCGCATATAAATGGAGACTAAGGAACTATGAATTTACAGGTCATTTGCTAGGTAATCTCAGCAGTGCCTTCGAAATAGATGCATAGTATGCCAACGACTATTGCAATCATTGCATGTGCTGTATGCTGAAATACTAAATAAAACAATCCGATTATCACCAATGAAGCCCCAATAAAGTAGAGAGGAAGACCAGGAACTAGGTCGGTAGTTCGTTTGTTGACAGCAGAAATAATTAACTTGACACCAGTAACAAGCAGACTTAGGAAAAAAACTAACCATAGCAAATGAAACACTACAAGAATTTTCATAAATGAATAGCCACTATCGACTACAGATGAATATAAACCTGGAATGATTTTACTTAACCAGTATAGACCTATCACAGCTGCACTAATGCAAATGATACCAATGAGCATCGTGATACCACTGAAAAGTCCGCTAGCCTTAGTTTCTGAATCTTGTTTTGACATAGTTGGTTATTCTGATTTTTATTTACAGTAGTACGCATTTTAAACGCAAATATCAAACAATAAATAATCGATATTGATAGTTAAATAATCAATGGTTTTTTATCGGCCTTAGCCCGAATCCAATTCAAAGAATTCAGCACTTTAGGCATAGAAACTAACTTCCTTTCAATTTTATATTTACCAGGAAAATTCATTAGAAATAAACCGATTAATATAGTGAGTATTCCTTGACCTGGTAGTACCAACATCAACACTCCTAAGCAAATCAATCCAAAGCCAAATAGATTTTTGATACCAGCAAACAACTGTGCTGACAAAGGGTGTTTGCTTTTTGAACTGACTGTACTTCGTCGTTTTTCGTGAAAATAATCTGCAGGTATTTTTATTACCAACCATGGAATGATGGCTAAACTCACAATAAATAATGTTAAAGAACACCAGGCTAGAGCAATAAATAATTGTTTGAATTGATATAAAAATTCCAGCATAGCGAGAGCACAAAAGGACACATTCTACCTGCTCTCTAGCTGCGCGAGATAGTAATAATTAAAATACTCGTAACTTACGTATGTATAGATTGATGACAGCTAA
>JBFGJY010000031.1:0-30299 GCA_041576975.1 Gammaproteobacteria bacterium
ACCCGCCGCATACGGTCCTACGCGGTAGCTGGGAATCGGGACATACATGGTGTCGGCTGCCAGTACGCTCGTGCTGAACCCCAGCATCGAACCTAATGCCACCAGTAAAATTATCAGTTTCTTCTTCATGTGTACTCCTCCAAAGAGAGTTTTTTGTTACAAAATAGCTTGCGTAAGCTACTTATTTTTTTCATATCTGTTTAATTAGACAAATATAAAAACTTTTTAATTATTATTTGGCCCTACTATTTCGCCCAAATTATGTAGCAAAGGGCCAGATTCGTAATCTATGCTTCGTGGCATTCCACAAACCTGCAAATCCTTGTGGTTGATAAATTAACAATAAAACAATAATGGTGCCGACTATGATCTTTGAATTATTTTCTATAAAAGCTGTATCTAAGGTACCGCCACCCCACACTGCATCCGCAAATCTGGTTAAAAGTATAGGCCAACCATACACAAAGATAGCGCCTAAAAACGAACCCAAAATAGACCCTAGCCCGCCTAATATCACCATAAACACAACCAGAAAAGATCTTCTTAAGTTATAGATCATGAAATCAACATTACCGATATAACAGTAGGAATACATGGCGCCTGCTATACCACAATAGAAACAACTGACAAAAAACGCATTTAATTTTGTTCTGGCTACTGAAATGCCAATGACCTTCGCCGCTATATCCATATCGCGCACTGCCATCCAATTTCTACCGGTTGAACTGCGCACCATATTTTTTGCTGCAAGTGCTAAAAGTATGGTTACGATTAAGGTAATGAAGTAACGCCAAATATAGGCGTTATAGTCTTTCTCAAGTCCAAACAGGTCAAAGATTTGATCTTGAAAGGGAAGGAATCGATAGTGGTGCGGAGGCAATGCCACCACACCGGAACTGGTGTAGTTCAAAAACCACGGGTAGGCATTGAAAAACCACTCCGCAAAAAACTGTGCGGCCAACGTTGATACAAGCAGGTAGAACCCTTTAATACGCAAGCTGGGTAAACCAAAAATTATCCCAACCAGGCCTGCCACGATCCCTGCACACAAAAATGCCAGCCACATATTCATCCATGGTACGCGAAAAAGTAAGTTAAATGCCGTAAATGCACCAAAACACATAAACCCAGCAGTACCAAGAGAAAGCTGACCGGTATACCCCGTCGCAATGTTTAATCCCAGGGAGGCAATTCCCAACACCATCATCGGAATCAATATTGCACTAAGTATATAATCGTCCGCAGTATAGGGGACCACAATAAACATAACGGCCAAAAACGCCCACATCACCCAGCGATCCTCACGGACCGGTATCATGCGACGATCTTCTGCGTAGCTTTTTACGGCTTGTCCGGTCTCTCGGTAATACATCGCTTATATTCTCTCTATCTCGCGCTCACCGAAGATCCCCGTGGGGCGTATCAGTATGAACACCAGCGCAGTTAAGTAGGCCCACCAATGTTCAATCCCCTGGCCTCCAAACAAGTCGGCAAAAAAGATCTCACCGAGCTTTTCGCTTGCACCAATAATCAATCCACCGACGATACAACCCGGAATTGAAGTCAAGCCGCCAATAAGAATAACTGGCAATCCCTTAAGTACTGCCCACGTTAAGGTGAATGAAACACTTAGCCGATCTGCCCAAATCAAACCCACGATAAAAGCGATTACTCCGCTTACTGCCCACACAATGGCCCAAATTTTAGACAGGGGGATACCTACCGCTTGCGATGCCATATGATCATCGGACACCGCACGCAAAGACATACCGGTACGCGTGTATTGAAAAAACAAATATAAACCCAATACCAAGGAAAGAGCTACTACCGCAGCAAATCCATCAAACTTACTCACCAGGATATCCAGCCATGGAATATATTCAGATACAAATATTGGGTCAGAAGGAATGCCTAAATCAATACCGTGGACTGCAGAATCCCAGGTGCCTTGAGCCAGGCCCTCTAAAAAATAGTTCAATCCCACCGTTGCCATAAATAATGACAACAACGACTGATTGGCAAGAGGCCGCATTACCGTACGTTCGATAATGATCCCCATGATGATCATGACAACGGTTGTAATGGCAAACGCCACCCAAAAATTGACTTGCCGCTCGGTCAAGCTTACAAAGGTTAAGGCTGCAAACAGCAACATGGTACCTTGAGCAAAATTGAACACGCCGGAGGATTTATAGATCAGTACGAATCCGATAGCTACCAGGGAATACATCACTCCAGAGAGCATTCCACCGATGAGCACCTCAAGCCCAAACCAGGAGAACATATCATTAAATGCACTAGCTATCGATACTAATATTTCCACTCAAATGCTCCTCAAGCATTATTTTCAAACATTATTTTTTTAATGGCTGACACCTAAATACGCATCAATCACAGCTTGATTGCTTTTAATTTCTTCAGGTGTTCCATCTCCAATTTTTGCCCCATAGTCCATCACCACTACATGATTGGAGATATCCATCACAACTCCCATATCGTGCTCAATTAACACAATCGTCGTTCCGCGATTGTAGTTTATCTCTTGTATGAAACATGCCATATCTAATTTTTCTTCTAAATTCATCCCCGCTATCGGTTCATCCAGTAACAGCATTTTTGGTTCAGCTGCCAGTGCACGACCCAACTCAACACGCTTTTGCAAGCCATATGATAATTCTGATACCGGTTTTTTACGTATCGATTGCAGTCCTAAGAAGTCAATAATATCTTCCACTGCTTCACGGTGTTCAAGTTCCTCTTTTTTACAACGTCCAATCCCTAGGGCATTTTCAATAAACGTAGATTTCATCATCAAGTTTCGACCTGTCATGATGTTTTCAATTGTAGACATGCCCGCAAACAACGCGATGTTTTGAAAGGTACGTCCGATACCCATTTTCGCTGCAGAATGCGACTTCATTTTTGCGAATTTCCTACCTTCAAATGTGATGGAGCCTTTCTGGGGTGTATATACGCCATTAATCACATTTAACATAGAGCTCTTACCTGCGCCATTCGGGCCAATCACTGCGCAAATTTCACCTTTATAAACCGTGAAACTGATATCGGTTATCGCCTTAGTACCTCCAAATGCTAGATCGATGTTTTCGATCAGCATATGAGGCTCTTTTCCGTTCACACTATTACTCACAAGTTCTTCACCAACTATGCTGATTGTAATTTTAGTTCTGCTAAAATTTCACCACTCGAAGCATCTTTTACTTCATACTTTTGTTGTGATGAATACAATGCGTCGACCAATGCTTTATGCCTACCCATCACCACATCACGTCTAATTTTACGCGATCGGGTAAGTTCACCTGCTTCTACGTTAAACTCTCGATGCAAAATCAAAAAACGTTTGATCGGAGGAGACCCTTTACCTTCAATTTGTTCAATGTGTGCGTTGACATCATCAACCGTTGTTTTTACTAATTCGTACACTTCATCTCTAGTGGCCAAATCTCGATAGCCAGTAAAACGAACATCATGTGTTTCGGCCCAAGCCCCGACTGTATCACCATCAATGATTATAAACGCGGCAAGAATATCTTTGCCTTCACCTACCGCAAGGGCATCTTTAATATATGGTGATGATTTTAAAGCATTTTCAACAAGGTGTGGCGCAAACACATCACCAGTACTGAATTTGCCCATAGCATCTACACGATCTTTAATTCTTACTGCCCCAATGGAATCAATCTCACCCAAATCCCCAGTTCTTATCCAACCGTCAGTATCCTTTACAGCAGCAGTAGCTTCCGAATTATTATAATACCCTTTAAAAGCATTAATGCCTCTAAAGACTATTTCACCATTTTCGAGCTTTTTAATTTCAATTCCTGGCAACGGCTTGCCATAAATAAATTCACCTGCCGGTGTATTGAGCTGCTCCCAACCTTGAACGGAGATCAATCCACCGCTTTCTGTTGTTCCATATATCTTTTTTAGATGAATACCAATGGAGCGCATGAAATTGAAGACCTCACTACTCATAATATCTCCACCGGCAAATGCCTTGCGTAAATTACTTAACCCATATATGTTTTTTAGCGGGCTATACATAAATAAATTACCTAGCTGCCAATTAAATTTATCACCATACGATAATTGTTCACCATTCAAAAACTTATTTCGATTTTTTCGAGCAAGCGCAAACCATTTTTCAAACCAGTATGTGGACGACCTCTGTCCTCTTGAGGTAATTTCAGCATAGAGTTGTTTATAGAAATGGGGTGGCGCGTAAAGAATGGTAGGCCCAATTTCACGAAAATCTATCATGACCGTTTCGCTACTTTCAGGACAACTGATTGCAAAACCCTTTAATAACCAAAGAGTGTAGACAAATAATGAATTTGCCGGATACGATAATGGCATAAACGCCAACATTTCTTCGTTTTGATTTATTTTCTCTTGGTCTGCAAAGGCTCTTCCGTTACTGATTAAAGAACTATGAGTATGTATAGCACCACGCGGTGGCTCAGAAGTACCAGAGGTATACAAAATAAATGCATCAGAATCTTGAGAAATTTTTCCGGTTACGTCTTCAAAAAAATTGGCATGATCTGCAGCAAATTTTTTACCCAGTTCTCGTATCTGCGAAAAACTTCTTAAACGAGAAGAAGTATAGTCTTGCATCCCACGTCCATCGCTATAAACCATTTCTTCAAAATTTTCACATTGTTCTTTTATAGCGTATAAACCATCAACCTGTTGCTGATCTTGCACGATGGCAAATTTTGCTTCGCAATTATTAAAATACCAAACCAATTCGTCAGGACCAGAATCTGGATGGAGTGGAACCGGTAATGCACCCAAACATTGTGCTGCAATCATTGCAAAATATAGTTCAGGAATATTACAGCCAATTATGGCAACCTTATCATTTGGCTTAAGGCCTTTAGCTGCTAAACCACAAGCTAATTCCCGCACGATGGTGTCAGCTTCACCCCATGTCCAGGTGTGCCATAATCCACGTCGCTTAATGCGAATTGCAGGATCGGAATTACGAGTTCTAGTTTGTTGTAAAAAAAGACTAGGAAATGTGTCCATGCTAAAACTTCAAACCCCTATTCGCTCCATCTGTATGTTCTGACAATATAGTTTAAATTTGTAATGTTTGATGCACTAAGCTCTTTATTTTGAATTTAGTAAGTCTAGGTTAACAGCCTAGATGCATCAGATTGCCAGTACTTGTTCTAAAGTTAGTTCTATTCGTCAGTTGTTATTTTCTTTACCGCATTGTGCTACTGAGTAGTTAAAAACCGATCCAGCGACTCAAGACAAGTCCGTTAAACTACACCAGCAAACCAATACTTTGCAAGCATTTGTGTAAGCGATTTGTAATTTATACCCAATACGGCTTTAGTATGAAAAGCCCAACTAATCTAGCAACCTATAATGAGTTTATTGTATGCCTCTATAGGACCATAAAATTACAGTAGTAAACTATTAAAAACGTGCACTGGTTAGGAAATTTTCGCTGTGAAAAAGCGGGATTAGGGTGAAAGAATGGTTAGATTTAGAATCAATCTAAATGATTAAATTTCATACAATATCTATTGTTTTTGCCTGAAATTTGACAATACCTTTATATTTGATCTATCGGCTAAAATAAATTGATTTTCGAAGTCCTCGCTTTTCATCGGCCGCCCAACATAAAAGCCTTGAATAAAATCACAGCCTTCATCGCGAAGTAATTCTTGTTGTTCACGAGTTTCCACGCCTTCAGCAAGCACATTAAGGTTCAAACTTTTTGCCAGCGCGATAATACCTTTAACAATTAATCGATCTTCTTTATTTTCAGATATATCATGCACAAACGCTGCATCAATTTTCAGTAAGTCTATAGGGAATTTGCGCAAATAGTTTAACGATGAATAGCCAGTACCAAAATCATCAATTGAAAGTTTTACACCCATTGATTTTAGTTGATGCAAAATCGATATTACTTCTTCTGGTCGTTTCATAATTGTGCTTTCAGTGATCTCTAATTCTAAATACTTAGGATCGAGGCCTGAACGAGCAAGCACATGTGCTACTTGCGCAGCAATATCACAATTCTCAAGTTGTCTACCTGAAAGATTGACTGAAACTGGTATCGGATCATAACCTTTGTCAATCCAAGCTTGAACTTGCACACAAGCACTTATTAGGACCCACAAACCCAATTCAGAAATAAGTCCGGTTTCTTCAGCTAAGGGAATAAAATCACTCGGTCCGATTTGTCCTTTTTCTGGGTGATTCCAACGTACTAAAGCTTCCATTCCATAAATTTTTGACGTTTGCATATCTAGTTTTGGCTGGTAATAAACATCCAGCTCTTCACGTTCAAGTGAATGTCGCAAGTCTTGTTCGACCTGAACTTTGTTCGTAACGACGACTTCCATTTCTTTCTCATAGAATAAATAGCTACCACCACGCTCTTTCGCCCTAAACATTGCGGTATCTGCACGCTTCATCAGTACACCAATATCATCACCATCTTGTGGATGCACAGATATCCCAATACTTGCGGTTACATAAATTTCTCTACCTGCAAAAGAATAAGGTTCACTTAATTTTCGACATATTTTATCTGCGATGTTTGAGACTACATTACGATCTTCAATTCCATCTAATGCCAACGTGAATTCATCACCACCTAAACGAGCAACTGTATCCGCAGAGCGAACACAACTTATTATGCGATCGGCTACAGACTTCAATAACATATCGCCAACGTTATGGCCCAAAGTGTCGTTGACATATTTAAAACGATCTAAATCCAGGAACATAACAGCTAACATTTCTGAACGACGTCGCACTTTATTTAATAATTTTTGCATTTGATCAATAAACATCGTGCGATTTGGTAAGCCCGTTAGTGAGTCGTTATAAGCAAGTTCGCGCACGTGCACTTCAGCACGACTTGCCTTTAACAAGCGTGAGATGCGCTGACGCATCACAGCAAAGTGAATTGGTTTCGGAATGTAGTCAGTTGCGCCTGAATTAAATGCATGTTCAATAGATTTTTCATCGTCTAATGCAGTTATTATAAGAATCGGCACATGGCTACTACCTCTTAACTTGCGGATTTTTTTACAGGCTTCGAAACCATTTAAATTAGGCATTAGTGCATCAAGGAGAATGAGATCTGGCATGCGTTTTTCACAGCGTGATACGGCATCCACACCATCCGATACGGCTTCGATTTCATATCCATCTGTAATTAATACATTTTGCAAAGCTACACGCATACTGCGATCATCGTCAGCAATGAGAATTCGTTCTACCTTATTTTGTACCAACAAAGTATCATCTATATGTAAATTCAATTCTTTCTTCAGGTCATTGATTACGAGATCCGCTTCAGTAAATAAGGTTTGAACAAGATCACGAGCACCACTAGTAGTATTTTTGCGCCCTATGTCTTCAAGTTGTTTAGCAATGTGTGCTAAGCGGAGTGCACCGAAATTTGAGCTACTACCCTTAATACTATGGGCATAGTGAATTAACGTGCTTGAATTTTTTTCTAACACACTCTTTTCAAGCGAACGTAACAGGATCCCCATGTCTTCAATATACACTTCAACCATGTCATTAAATCCATCACCAACGTTGTCGCGCAACTCTGAAATTATTACGGGATCAATTATGCTTTTTTCATTGAAATCAAATTGGACATCATGACTTGTCAATATCTTTGTGGGGTCGATCTCTATTTCATTTTCTGGCGGCAGATCTAACCAACGCTCGAGTTTTGCGATCAAAGTGTCTAACTTTAACGGTTTTGAGATGTAATCATTCATGCCCGCTTGAATACACTTTTCACGATCCCCTTCAAGCACATTTGCCGTCATCGCAATAATCGGTATCTGTGCAACTTCGGTTTTGAGTTGTCGAATTTGTTGTGTCGCTTCATAACCATCCATATCGGGCATATTGCAATCCATAAATATTGCATCGTATTCAGTACTTTCAAGAAGTTTTAATGCCTCAAAACCATTCGATGCTACTGAACTTCTACACCCAAGCCGTTCAAGCATTGCTTGAGCAACCTGCTGGTTAGCACGGTTATCCTCAACCACAAGAATCGTGGCATTGAGATTTGGTTTCTTACTTGGAAGTGAAATAGCTGTGACATCTTGTCTTAGATTTTCATCTAAAGGACGATTTATGAACTCAGCAATACAATCAAAAAGATTCGATTGTCGGATTGGCTTTCTAATATATGCATCAATTTCTCTGAAACGATCAATAAATGCATCCGGGTTCTTTTGATTTGTCATCAGCACTAACTTCATTGGTGCTATTTGTGCATCTTTAGCAATTTTTCGAATTAGCTCTATACCGTTTATGCTTGGCATTAATTCATCAATAAATGCAACATCAAAGGCGCGATTTGATTGTGTCGCATTACGCAAAACGTCGATAACTTCTGCTTCATTTTGCAAGCATGTAAAATCTGCACCCCAGTTTTCAAATGTTTGCTGCAAATTGGCCCGAATAATTTCACTATCATCTACAACAAAAATTCGTAGGCCAGCAGCCATAGATTGCTTGGTATCAATCAACTTTCCATTTGAGAGACTGTCTTTAAACGGAAGCTCAAACCAGAATGTGCTGCCTTCGCCTATGCTACTTTCAACTCCTATTGTGCCATTCATTACTTCAACTAGTTGTCGGCAAATTGCAAGACCCAATCCTGTTCCACCAAATTTCTTTGTTGTAGAAGCATCTGCTTGCCGAAATGCTTCAAAAACTCTGCCTTGAGCATCATCAGTTATTCCCACCCCAGTATCGGTAATTTCAAAACGTAATCTAAGGAGCTTTTCACTATTCGTGACATTTTTCACATGAAATCCAATCTCACCTTTTTCGGTAAACTTAACTGCGTTACCTGCAAGATTTAGTAGCAATTGACGAATTCGACTTGAATCACCTTGTACATGCGTAGGCACGTCTTTGTCTATCACATATGCAATATCGAGATCTTTTGATTGTACTTGACCTGTTAGGATTCCAACGATGTCATCTAAGATTTCCCGCAAATTAATTGACTCAAGCTCAATTTGAACTTTGCCAGAATCTATCTTTGAAAAATTTAAAATGTCGTCGATTAATAGTAATAAAGCATCACCCGAATCATGCGCAACTGATACATACTCTTGCTGCTTGGGACTCAGTTCTGTGTCTTGAAGTATTTCAAGCATGCCTAAAATACCGTTTAACGGTGTACGCAGCTCATGACTCACATTGGCTGCAAACTCACCTTTAGCATGTGCATATTGCAAAGCGGCACTGCGCGCGGACTCTAATTTATCCTCGCGATCTGCCAACGCATGCATCATAGTGTTAAATGCTCCCTGCATCGCTGTAATATCACTGGTTCCCCAAAGCTTTGAACGAACCTGTAAATCTCCTTCTTCCGCCTCACGCATCAAACCTGATAATTCTTTAAGTGGTTTAGTTACACGATCGGTAATCGCTAACAAAATAAACACTAATAAACCAGACAGGAGCAAAGACACGAATACATTTACTTGGAAGATACTCTTTTCAAGTGCATGCAAAGTATTTTTGCTTACGTATACTCGAACATAACCGAGTAGTTCTCTTTCACTGATTTCTTCTATAAATGGTAATTCAGTAATTTCTTGATCCATGCCACGCGCAAAAACCGGGGAAACAAAATACCAAGCTGCTTTAGATTCTTTTATAAGCGTGAGTTCTTGTGGCCAAAGCTCCGCATCTTTAGGAAATGTATTTTTGCCTTCTTCAATTAAAGGCTTCTTCTCGACATCATAAATTCCCACACCCTTAATATCAGGAAAATTTTTAATCGCTTTGACAGATTCTTTAGCACTCTCCTTACTAAGGTATAACAGTGTAAGTATATTTCGATCAGCAAAATCCTTTGTGACTTGAAATCCTTCAGATTCAAGATTTTGCTTAACCTTATTACCTGAAAAGGTTGAAATTAAATAAGTAGATATAGTGGCAGTAGCAAGAATACCAATGACAAATGTAATAATTAGCTGTTCTTTAAAACCTCCAGTGTATCTTTGTTTTATGTAATTAAAAAATCTCATTCCTATTTACTCTGACGGGAATACGGCATCAAAATTTCTTAATTCGGAGCTTGAAATATTAATACCTAAATGCTCGGCGGTACGTCGATTTAATGCCGTATTTAAATCTTCAAGAGGAACCATCCCTTTTATGCTTGCACCATTCCCTTTTAATTCATCTAATGCGATTTTTCCTAAGCTTTTTCCTAACTTTACGTTGTCAGGATACAGCGCAAATAAAACGCCTTTGTTTACATGTGAAAGTTTAGTAGAGAACACTATAGTTCCATGTTTCCATGATTGTTCCAGAATAAACGACAAAACAGCATAGTTATCTACTGAAGTTGAATCTGGTGGTAGCCAGATGGCTGCATTACTTATTCCAGGTCGTTTAAATATTTCTCGATACAGTTTCGCAGACTTAGAAAGACTAACTGTTGAATACGTAGTTAGTTCAAGTCCATGTTTGACTGCCGCATAACGAGCTTGGTCAATCAGCCATTCTGTTTTATCAGGGTTATAAACAACTATAACTTCATTTACGTAAGGTTTAAGCTTTTTAAGCTTCGCAAATAATTTGTCAGGAGATGGTGCAACGGAAATACCAGGACGAGAATCATCAATCAATTTTGGCTTGAGCACACCACCTAAAATAACAGGAATGTCATTAGTTATAACAGAAGTTGCAGTTTCTCCACGCACACCTAATGCAACACATACTTTAATATTATTTTTACTCAGCCACTGATTAAACTCTTGCTGTGAATATTCCTTTTTCAGTATGTAACGCACAGTGCGTCCATTAACTTGTTCCTCCACGCCATCTGCAATATCAGTAAAGATTTTATTGAACGGCGCACGTATCTCAGGATAAACCACAGCAACGGATGGCGTTGCCGCAAAAGCGGGAATGAAAAAAAACAATAGTAATGCAAAGAAGATCAACACAGTCTTTTTGCAACTGTTTAGTTTCAATATTGACATGATTGCCAATCGAAGCGTTGAAGGGTCAGCTATCATTAAGGCTATTCAAGATACTTCTCTTATAATTATTTGATTTTGATGTCTTCGAATAGTTTAATAATTAAATCGCAATTCTCCCCAAAAACTTCTGCGTGCAAGTGGTAAATCGTTCGGAATAGCAGGACCAAACAAACCATTTTGACTTGGCTCAAACGCACGCTTGTTAAATAGATTTCGTGCTGACAAAGCAAACTCCCATCTGTTACTAAATGCTTTGCTACGCAACGTTAAATCAAAAATATCATAATCATCGACATCGCTACGTGTATCACCTTCTACACGTTCGCGGTCCATTACAAAATTCCATTGTGGTGTGATATGCCAACCAGGCTTGAACTCCCAATCTGTTCTAACATAAAACTTATGCTGAGGGGCATTACCAGCATCTTCATTTAAATTCTGATCTTCAGAATGCTGAAATGCATAATTTCCAAGCATGTAAAATTCACGATTTATCTTCCAATCAAATTCAAATTCTAATCCATAACCATCTTGCTCACCGATGTTTTGTGCAGTAAACGTACCACCAGGATCGGGAGTAAATCGAATAATGTCATCCCACTCGTAAGTGAATAAGTTCACTCCTAAGCGCAAATTATCTTGTGGTCTGTAATCAAACGCTAACTCAATTGTTTCCATCTCTTCAGGATTAAGTTCATTATTACCCAGTGCTACAGGATTATTTTGATTACGAAACTCAGCAAATGATGGCGCACGAAACGCCTGGCCATATAAAAGTTTTAATGTTAAGTCATGGCGTGCTGACCAAACTAAAGCTAAGCGTGGATTCCAAGTATCACCAAAATCATTATAGTCATCATAACGAAGACCAGATGTTAACTCCCAATCGTTACTGAGATGCCAAACATCCTGAATAAATACAAAACTGTTATTACGATGTTTTTCAGGAAGAAACACTGCGGGCGAATCTGATACGTCGACCAGGGGACTACCGAGTGGTATCGGAACACCATTGCCATCCAATCCAAAATTTTTCTCCTCTTTAACCTTATATATTTCTTGATGCGTATACCCAATTCCACTGCGAATCGAGTGATTATTAAAACCTGAAAATATTCCAGTAAGGCTGTACCGCCAGTGTCGTTCCCATACTTCAGGATTCCCAATTACCCCATTAGGAAATGGACCAATGGGTCCTGGCAAAAAGGAACCGGGTGGAAATAAAATTATATCCTCTTCAACTTCTTGAGTTGTATTCAGAAAACTAACTTGAGATGTAACATCCCATGAATTCATAAATTCAGGATTATGGTAAGTTAAATCCGCATTCCACCGATCACTCTTCGCCTCACCATTTGGATCGAGTGCTTCAGCAATTCCTGCACCTGTTTCCACATCTCGACGGCGCTGTAGTCCAGTTCTAAACTGCCAATTCCCTCTAGAAATATCTAAACGTGCATCAATATTTTGCACTCCTACATTTACTGAATCTGGTGCTAGTGACGTACCCTGAGGTGTAGCAGCGTCTGCATTGATGTCTTCATCATGTCCATCGACATCGCGAATTTCTGCTGAAAACGCTATATCAAACCCACCTAAGTTGCCCCCATATAACGCCCATGCATCGTAATTAATAAAATTACCCGCACGACTGCCAACTTGAACGCCATCAATCTCACTAGCCTGTTTGGTAATGATGTTAATTACACCCGCAACGGCATCAGCACCATAAATTGCGGAGCCAGGACCACGAATTACTTCAATACGTGATACAGCCTCGATAGGCATGCCGCCCCAAACTAAATTTCTATCGCCTCTGAACAGATTTGTAATTGGAATACCATTGATTAGCATTAACACTTGAGGATTTTCAGTAGAGAAGATGCCACGAAAAGTATACACCGGGTTATAGCTAATTCGATCTCTGGAGACATGTAAGCCAGGTACAGCCTCCAGCGCCTCGTCAATATTCGTTGCACCCATTTCTCGAATATCATCAGCTGTGATGACTGTCGCTACTGCTGGCGCTTTTGAGATAGGTTGTGCTTTTCCCGTAGCAATACTAATTATTTGTTCATCACCATAGAGTTCGATAAGTGCTTCTTCTTCAATATCAGCATATGACAAGGGAACAATAAACACACATAATGAAATACTTAATAGAAAGTTGCTAGTTACATTTGAAATATAAATATTATTAAGCTGGCGCATGCTGACACTCCTTATGTCTTACATGGAGTACTTTTTTCACTTGCTACTTGTGTTAGCTGAATACCTTATTAAATGGACGAGCATCAGCCTCGCATTTCAAGCGAAATAATACGTAATTAATGCACCGTATTTTAAGGAGTTACGTGTGATACAAGATTAAAATGTATCGGATGTTTGATACCGTGGATCTAATAGTATTGTGAGCAAACGGTATCAAAAATAGGATAAACGGATAATATCTTTCTAAATTAAATTTTTAAATTTATTTAATTGACGAACACAACCAGTCTCAATTTAAAAATTGATAAGATTAGTAAGTTAATTGATTGAGATGCAACTACCATTGGCGAATATTCTCCCCTTCATAAGATATCCGATCGCAGCGTATTGGGAAAAATGTTCCTTCTTTATTTTTCGATGCATCAAAATAACAAAATAAATTACCAGCTGAAAAACATATGCACATCAAATTTTTATATTCCTCAACGGACAAGTCTAAATCAGCAACTAAAGCAGCGGCCAATGCCGCAACATTCATCTTAAGTCGAATATTTTTTTTGTATAGAGCCTGTTCTACATCAAAAACTAGTTTAACAAATTTCCCATCAGATAAAGAAAGACTTCTAGCACAATCTAGCAAGGGTTGAAGTCTTTCATCATGCTGAACAATAGGTCTGCCAAAGCCAGGTAGACCGCGAAAAATTGACAGCTCTTTTTGCAAAATGCTATCTAGTTTTTTTGCATTATCTAATTCAGCTTGCACTCTATATAGTAGATCTAGTGATCTTATAATTGGTCGTTGACCGTAAATTGTAGAATCTGAAGCTGCAATACTAGCACCAGCACTTAATGCAGCAGTGCTTCTTACAGTACCAGTAAGACTAGAAACTCTATTGTTCCATATTCTTGGATCAGGATAACTTGCTCCAATTTTCCAAATTTGTTCTATTAAAGTCGACGCTTCAACAGAAAAATTTCGTCCCGTGATTCCATAGATTAGTAACTGCATCCAACTTAAGTCTTTTAATTCAGTGAAGAAATCTTTGCCACGTAATACAACTCTTTCCCCTGGAAATGACGCTCCCATTGAAGTAGTCCAATTGTTTTCACTTTCAAATAGATGTTGAATCATATTAATTTTTCTAATTTGAATTATTTATCGTGGTTTCGTTCTAGGGCCAGGATCATTTTCTAAATGTAATCCATCTATAAAAAAAGGAAATTTTCTCCAGCCATTCCTTTTTTGCTCTAACGCATGTGTTGCTGCACCAGGAAGCCGAAGAAGTAAGTAAAGCATTTCACCTTGCTCTGGATTCATAGTTAAATCAAAAAATGCTGTAGCAATGACTCCTGTGAATGTTAAAGGGCTTCCGGAAATTTTTTCTAATGTTTGTCGGTTTTTGTTTAACCAATCAAGATTTGAATTTGAGCCTGTCATTTCGCTTAAGTAACCCAAAGTTTGTCGTATGGGTTTTGGACAGCTAACCCCATTAGGATCAAATCCAGGCGGGTGTTCAATAGGTGTCCAAATATCCGCACGTTCTTCAACTGGCGGATTTATTATCCTGTTTTCCCACTTTTCTAAATCTCGTTTGCAGTCTTCCCATATTTGCATTACCAAATACACTTCACGTGCCCCACCGTATTGCCCTGCCCCTACTGCAAGAGCGGCCATTAAAGCTGATGCCGATGTCGATCCTCCTACGCCTGCATTCATTGCAGCGCGCACACTGTGGTCACGAATGCCTGGATTAGCTATAGCGACAGCAACTGTTTCGAGTAATTTAGCTTGCTCTTTTGTTGGCTTTTCTAATTTAAAAAGTAGATACAAATATTCTGCCCAACTTGCCTTACCTAATAAGTCGCCATAGACATCATACCCCGCACAGTAGCTCTTATTTGCAACAAAAGGATTATCTGGCTCTGGCTCTTCTTTCCAAATTGTTGTGTGTATTACTTCACGCATTGCTTTAGGTTTAGATGCGTTCATCAAAATTTTTTAAGCTTGTTAAATTGTAAATTAGACAAATTATATTAGAGATACATTCAAGAAACGAATGTAATTATTAAAAGCGTATATTCTTTTATAAAGCCTAGAAATTCTAGTACTTAAAAAAGATCAAGAAATAATTTTGTGTTCTTAACCATTCATAGTGCCAAGTGCCTTGAGGCGATTATCCATAGGCGGCACTTCTTGCTTATCTACACGAACATCTATAATAGTTGGTCCATTTCTGGAACATATATCTCTAATATTAAGCGCCAGTAGATCTTCTGGAGATTTTATGATTGTGGCTTCAATCCCCATAGATTTTGCATATATACAAAAATCTATTTCTGGTAGTTTGTACCCAACTTCTTCAGCATGTCCTAGTTGCTGGCCATGCCTCACCATTCCATATTCTGAGTCATTTAAAATTACAAAAATAACAGGGAGTTTTTCTTGAACTGCAACTGTAATATCACCACCATACATCAGCATTGCACCATCACCAGTTAAACAAACTACTGGATTTTTTGAATTTGCTAAGGCTGTTCCAACAGAAGAACCGATTGCCCAGCCCATTGAGCCGAATTCTAAACATGTCCAAAACAAACCGCCGTGACCACTCCTTTTGCCAGAAACTCTACGATCATGAGGATGCAAGTAATGGATTGACCATGCCATGCTATTACCAGAGTCACATAAATATTTAGTCTCTGGGGGAAACAATTCAGGCAGTATTGACATTAAAGTTTGAGGTTTAATAGGCGACGACTGATCATTGCATTTTGTTTCTTCTTTCAATTTAAAATGACGCTTAAATTTTCTTGAATTTTCCTTAATATTTCTTTTAAAAGACTTATCATGCTTGTCGGCACTACTTTCATCAGCATCTGGTTTTATGCCTAAGTGAACAACAATTTTTTCAAAGACTTTTGCAATATCACCGCGAACATGTAAACGAGCCATTGGAGAATGCATTAAGTTATCTTCAGATGAATCGATATGTATTAAACGATTGTTAAATACCGAAAGATCCCATCCACTACTTGCAGTTTCGCGAATTGGTGTTCCTATTTTTAGAATAAGATCAACAGCATCATCATTAAGCACATCAATTGCACTATCGTGTCCTGCAAAACCTATCACCCCTTTGTACAGAGGATGATATGGACTAACTAATCCTTTTGCATGCGGCGTAGTGACGATTCGTGCATTTAGTGCAATTGCGACGGTAAAGATATCACCTATCGCCTCAGAACATTCTTCACCTACAATAAACACAATATTCTCTGAACTGGTTAGTTCTTTATATAATATGTCTAAGCTGGCTGTATCAACTGGTGTAGGCTTCCATAGCAAATTTGATAAATCATAAGAAGGATGCAGTACAGGTGATTTACTTCTAAACACATCAAGTGGAATACTTAAGTGTGTCGGGCCCTTTGGGCTACGAAAAGCTGTCATAATCGCTGATGCCAGCTTCTGTTCAAATTGATCGATATGAGAAACCAATGTGCTATAACGTGTACAATGAGAAAACATCGCAACAGTGTTAATGCCCGTGTCACCAGATTCTTGTGTGGCACCATGCCCAAAATTTTCTAGCGCTGTTTGAGCAGTAATAACCAACATTGGTGAGTGATTATCAAAAGCTGAAGCAACACCTGTAATTAAATTTGTAGTACCTGGGCCTGCAGTACCACAACAAACTCCAAGACTACCGCTATTGCGTGCATAGCCATCGGCCATAAAGGCAGCGCCTGTTTCGTGGCGAGCAATAATTGGCTTCAATCCACCTCGCCGTTCACTTCTTGCCAAAGCATTATAAAAGGGCTCGATAGGGCCACCCGGAATACCAAAAACATATTCGACACCTATTTGTTCCAAATATGAAACGAGTAAATCACCGATCTCAAATTTGCTTTGTGGCTTTTTTAGGTCTACTACATTTACATCCGATGCCTTTTCAGGATATATGTTTACAATTTTATCTGCGACAACATCACTAGATTTACCTGGTTTGTGTTGATCTACATTTTTATCTGAATAGAAATCATCGGCACGAGTTGACATGGTTTTCCCAGACTCCCTTTTAAATTTGTTGGGTATTTACCCTTATTTCTACCTCGTAGATGAATGTAATTTTTCGTGTTAACAACAATCTACAAGGCTAATTTAAAATTTATGTTTAAGTTTTAACAGAAAATTACAATTATTTATAGGGTTTTTTAGCCCTATCAATATAAAGCCTATGAAACCTGATGAATTTTGAGGTAGAAACTTGATTTTTTAAACTATTTAATTTGAAAATACCGGATAAATTATAAGTATTTATCCAATTTTTAATGAAAATATGTTCATATCAATCTAAACAATAGCTTCTATCAGCAGTAAATTGAAACATGAAATCTATAGATTCAAGCACTTTAATTTTACCCCTTGCCCATAATTAATTTTTGTTTCGATGGTATTCATAAAGCTGGTGCATTAGAACTAATGATCTATGTCTTCAGCAATAACTACTTATAAAGCATAATAAACACAAACCAAATTAAATGCGTATTAGACAGTGAATAGGGTGTGTTAAGAGCGATATAGGAAAGTCTAATGTGAAGCTTTTCAAAAAGTTTTAAAAAAAGCGTTAAAGAATAACTAGTAAGAACATCTGCTTAATTAACCACATTAATTGTGCATTATTACTAGTTTTGTTTAGTTTAACATTTCTTAAAAAATTTATTTATACATAGAATAATTCTACTCAACTATTTCTTTAAATTACCTCAAACTTGCATTTGAGATCACAGCTATTGCAACTGTATTGGTATAGAATATTTTACGAGAACTACGGCTGCGCAGCTAACTCAAACTTAACAGTAACAATTTCTTTAAGCTGCTATATGAAATCAACAATAAATAAAATTGATGTTATTATTCTTGCGTTATTTGTTTCCGCAGTTTTTACAATTGCTTTTCATAATTATACATTTTCGTTATTACAAAAGATAAAGCGTGATGGTGAATTAATTGTTATTACACGCAACAGCCCTACTACTTATTATAGTAACAGCGATGGCCCTACAGGTTTTGAATACGAGCTTGCAAAACAATTTGCAAATTACTTAGACGTTGAACTGGCTATAATTGTTCAAAACAAGTTTCATCAAATTCTACCTGCGGTAGTGAATGGAAAAGCTCATATTGGAGCAGCAGGCATTACCCAAACCAAACAGCGTGAGGCTTATATCGATTTTGGCCCGGATTACCACCAAGTGGTCCCACAAGTTGCCTACCAAGGCGGGCAAAAAAAACCGAAAACCATAGAAGACCTGCAGGAAAAACGCATAGCTGTTATCAAAGGCAGTACACATGCACAAACCCTACAAGACTATAAAGAGTTCTTCCCTACCCTGAATTGGGAAGAATACCCAGATCTCAGTTCAGAAAAATTGATACATTTAGTTTCTGACGGGTTAATTGACTACACTATCGCTGATTCGAATGAGTTGGCACTGAATCGGCGCTATTTTCCAAAGCTAAGAGTTGGATTTAATCTAGGTCCTGAAGAATCATTAGCCTGGGCATTTAAAAAGTCTAAGGACAAATCTTTACAAATTGCTGCAAAAAAGTTTTTTACACAAATTAATAATGATGGAACACTAACTCAACTTAAGGAAAAGTATTTTGGGCATGTAAACGATATTGGTCCTGCTGACAGTCACACATTTATTAAACATACAAAAAAACGGCTCCCAAAATACAAAAGTATATTTAAAGAGGCGGGATTGAAATATGATATAGATTGGCGTTTTCTTGCTGCAGTAAGTTATCAAGAATCACTATGGAACTCTGATGCTATTTCGCCTACAGGCGTTAGAGGTTTGATGATGCTCACACGAAAAACTGCCAAACAATTGAATATTGAAAATCGTGTAGATCCATTAAAAAGTGTTTTCGGTGGAACTGAATACTACTTAGCCATGCGCAAAAAAATTCCTACACGAATTGTAGAACCCGACCGAACATGGTTTGCGTTGGCTTCATATAATATAGGATTTGGTCACCTTGAAGATGCCCGTATTCTTACTCAACGTGCCGGGGATAATCCTGATCTTTGGTCGGATGTAAGAAAATACCTACCATTACTCAGCAAGAAAAAGTGGTATGAAAAAACACGTTTTGGATATGCGCGTGGTCAAGAGCCCGTTGCGTATGTGCAAAATATCCGCAATTACTTTGATTTGCTTGTCTGGCTTGAAAACAAAGGTAAGCTCCACGAGATGCTAGCCCAAAATTTATAAAAACAACGGTGCTTAAAAACTATCTGCGTTGACGAAAGAACTGTTGCAACATATCCGCGCATTTCTCTTTTAATACACCACCTTTCACATCAATTGTGTGGTTATGTCTACAATCAGATAGCAAATCAAAAACCGATCCTACTGCTCCGGTCTTAGGATCATAGGCACCAAACACTAATCTTTTTATTCTTGCATGCAACATTGCACCGACGCACATGACACATGGCTCCAAAGTTACGTACAAAGTTGTATCAAGTAATCGATAGTTATTCAGAAATCTTGACGCTTCACGCAATGCAATAATTTCTGCGTGCGCACATGGATCTTTTTGAAGAATTGGCTGATTCCAACCTTTACCAATGATTTTATCATCATAAATGACAACTGCTCCAACAGGCACCTCTTGGTGGGCCACAGCATGCTTTGCCAACAGAAGGGCTTCATGCATCCAATGTATATCGTCAGCCAAGAATAATTATAAAGAATCAGTTTTATAGCCTAATTATTGAACAAGTTATTCCCACTCAATAGTAGCGGGTGGCTTTCCCGAAATATCGTACGTCACTCTGGAAATTCCATCCACTTCATTAATGATACGTCGCGAAACATAATCTAAAAACTCGTAAGGTAGGTGTGCCCACCGAGCTGTCATAAAATCTATAGTCTCAACTGCGCGTAGTGTAATTACGTAATCATACTTTCTTCCATCACCCATTACACCCACTGACTTCACCGGTAGAAATACTGCAAATGCTTGAGAAACCTGGTCATATAAGCCGTGACTTTTAAGCTCGGAGATGAAGATATCATCCGCAAGACGTAATGAATCTGCGTACTCTTTTTTTACCGCGCCCAAAATTCTAACGCCTAAACCCGGGCCTGGGAAAGGGTGTCTAAAAATAATTTCGCGAGGTAATCCGAGTTCTAATCCAATTTTACGAACTTCGTCTTTAAATAATTCTTTCAATGGTTCTATTAACTTTAATTCCATATCCTCTGGCAGGCCAGCAACATTGTGATGGGATTTAATTAGTTGCGCTTTTCCAGTTACTGCTCCTGCGGATTCTATGACATCCGGATAAATTGTACCTTGCGCCAACCATTTTTCATTACTAAGTCTGCTTGCCTCTTCTTCAAAAATTTTAATAAAGAGATTACCTATTACTATTCGTTTTTGTTCAGGGTCTGAGACATCCTTAAGATTATTAAAATAGCGTTGTTCGGCGTTTACACGAATAACTTTTACTCCCATGTGTTGTGCAAAAGTTTCCATGACTTGATCACCTTCATTTAGACGTAATAAACCTGTATCAACGAAAATACAGGTAAGCTGATCACCAATTGCTTTGTGCATCAATGCTGCAACAACAGATGAATCTACACCTCCAGACAGCGCAAGCAACACCTGATCTGCACCAACTAGCTGTTTTACATGTTCAATAGAATCATGAATGATATTTGCTGACGTCCAATTAGAGGAGCAACCACAGATCTTGTTAACAAAGCGTTCTAATATTTGCTTACCTTGTTTGGTATGGGTTACTTCGGGATGAAATTGCAAACCAAATAATTTTCGTTTTTCATCTGCTATAGCAGCAATCGGAGCACTTTTAGTACTAGCAATAACTTTGAATCCTTTGGGTAGCGTTGCTACGCGATCTCCATGCGACATCCAAACATCTAGAATATTTACACCATTTTGTTTTTTATCATCCGTAATGCCAGATAAAAGCTCAGAAGTATCTTCAAGTTTTACTTGGGCATACCCAAATTCTCGTTTGCTTGAAACCTCAACTTCACCGCCCATCTGTTTAGCCATGGCTTGCATGCCGTAACAAATTCCAAGTATTGGAACACCCAGATCCAAAACCGGTGCGGACACTTCTGGAGTATCCTCTAGAGTTACGGACTCAGGCCCTCCAGATAACACAATACCTTTAGCTTTGAAGGCAGAAATTTTTTCTGAAGGAGTGTCCCAGGGATAGATTTCGCAGTACGTACCAATTTCACGTATCCGACGAGCAATGAGTTGTGTGTATTGAGACCCAAAATCAAGGATCAAAACTTTATCAGCATGGATATCAGTCATCGTGACACACTATAGTGATAAAGAAGCCGTAAATAAAAAATGAGACTTGCTATTCAATATGGTAATTAGGTGCTTCTTTTGTAATTGTCACATCATGCACATGACTTTCGCGCATCCCTGCTGATGAAATTTTTACGAACTCTGGTTTAGTGCGCATCTCGTCGATATTTGCACAACCCACATAACCCATACTCGAGCGTAAACCGCCTAATAATTGCTGAATAATTGTAACGACAGTGCCTTTATATGGAACACGTCCTTCAATTCCTTCCGGGACATATTTTTCTGTACTAGATTCTTCGTCTTGAAAGTAACGATCACTGGATCCCAGCTGCATGGCGGTTAAAGAACCCATGCCGCGATAAGTTTTGTATGACCGTCCTTGATACAATTCAACTTCTCCGGGTGCTTCTTTGGTACCTGCAAATAATCCGCCAATCATAACCGTGCTGGCCCCTGCGGCAATGGCTTTGGCTACATCTCCTGAATAACGAATGCCTCCATCTGCAATAATCGGTACTTCAGACTTGATCGCCTGATACACATTATCCACCGCGCTGATTTGTGGCACTCCTACACCGGCTACAATTCTTGTAGTGCATATAGAACCTGGACCTATCCCTACTTTTACAGCATCTGCCCCGGCTTTAATAAGATCTTTAGCAGCTTCACCGGTTGCAATATTGCCACCAATTACTTGCACATCGGGATAGGTTTTTTTAATCCAACGTACGCGATCTAGCACAGCTTGCGAATGACCATGTGCTGTATCCACTACAATCACATCTGTACCAGCATCTACTAATTCGTTTACCCGCTGCTCAGATTCCGGCCCGACACCAACTGCAGCCCCTACAAGTAATCTTCCTTCCTCATCTTTGCATGCATAAGGAAAATCCTTTGATTTTTGAATATCTTTAACGGTAATTAATCCACGTAGTTCAAAATCATTATTTACCACCAATACTTTTTCAATTCGGTGTTCATGCAACAGTTTTTTAACTTCTTTTTTACTTGCGCCCTCTTTTACAGTAACTAAACGTTCTTGCGGTGTCATAATTTTTGCAACAGGCTCATCTTTGCGTGTCTCAAAGCGTAAGTCGCGACTGGTTACAATACCTACTAACGATTCTCCTGATACAACGGGCACACCAGAAATATTTTTATCATGAGTAAGTTCAAGTACTTCTCCAATACTCGTAGATGGATCCACACAAATAGGATCTTTAATGACACCACTTTCAAACTTCTTAACTAAACGCACCTCATTTGCTTGATGTGTTATAGCTAAATTTTTATGAATAACACCAAAGCCACCTTCTTGCGCCATTGAAATTGCCAAACGACCTTCAGTCACAGTATCCATAGCAGAGGATAGCAAAGGCATGTTTAAGGAGATCTCACAAGTCAGTTTGGTCTTGAGATCTACATCGCGCGGCATGACGCTAGAGTGGGCTGGAACTAGAGAAACATCATCAAAAGTTAACGCATCTTGTTTGATTAGCATAAGTAGTCCTGTGCCATAGTGGCGGCTCATTATAGTGATCGCATCTTTCGCGGTAAACTTACTTTCAGGGTTTAAATTTTACAAGCTACTCCTAATTGAACAGGTTAATATGTCCAAAATGGATACTCCGCAATTAGACTTTAATCTTGAACAGCGTCAGGTTTATTCCGTCAGCCAACTCAATCAGGAAGTTAAGCAGCTATTACAAAAAAAATTTCCATTACTTTGGATCGAGGGAGAACTCTCTAATCTAGCCCGTCCCACATCCGGGCATATGTATTTTTCACTTAAAGATGAACAAGCACAGGTGCGTTGTGCCATGTTTCGCAACGCAAATCGACAACTTTCCTTCCAGCCTGAAGATGGTATGCATGTGCTGGTTAGGGCACGAGTTGGGCTTTATGAGCCGCGTGGAGAATATCAACTCACAGTCGAACATATGGAAGAAGCCGGTGTTGGGATATTGCAGCGTAGATATGAAGAGCTAAAGCGAAAACTAAGCAACGAAGGCCTATTTAATGAGGCGCACAAACAATTATTACCCGCATTTCCTAATACTCTAAGTATCGTAACCTCGGCAACCGGCGCCGCGCTTCACGATATCCTCAGTGTTCTACGTCGCAGATACCCAATCCTA
This sequence comes from Gammaproteobacteria bacterium, assembly GCA_041576975.1. Taxonomy (GTDB): domain Bacteria; phylum Pseudomonadota; class Gammaproteobacteria; order UBA4575; family UBA4575; genus JBFGJY01. The sequence goes on from JBFGJY010000031.1 coordinate 23,766, forward strand.
GCGATACGGATTTATGCCGTACCCGTTCAGGGCGAAGATTCAGCCGACGCAATTGTGAGTGCTATCCAAACCATAAATCAACGCAAAGATTGCGATGTAATTATTTTGGCTCGCGGAGGAGGTTCAATAGAAGACTTGTGGTCTTTTAATGAGGAAGCTGTAGCACGTGCAATATATGCATCCAACTTGCCTATCGTTACTGGTATCGGACATGAAGTGGATTTCACTATTGCAGATTTTGTAGCAGATCTACGTGCTGCGACACCTTCTGCTGCAGCGGAACTGATTGTGCCGCATCAGGAAGAACTCATTGAGATGCTTGAACAATTCAGAAAATCCTTACTATATAGCATCCAGGATTATCTAAGCACTATTTATCAATCAATAGATTGGATTATTCAACGGCTGGAGTTTTTACACCCCAAACAAGCCATACTAAGAAATAAAGAACTGCTCGTTGAGTTGCGAAGACGTGCTCTCAGTGCAATACGACTTAAACTTTCTAATCAACACAATCAGCTAAATAAACTATTGATTCGATTTGAAAATCAATCGCCAAAAGCTCGAGTGCATGAGGCCAAAATTCAGCTTTTTAATGCACACAGAGATCTCCGCCGTTTATTACTCATGCAATTTGAACAACGCAATCATCAGCTTATAGCGTTGACACGCACACTTGATGCAGTAAGCCCTATGGGCACATTGAACCGCGGCTATTCCATTGTGACACGAGCAAGTAATAGCCAAATCATATACGATGCTGATCAGGTCTCTCTCCACGAGAAGATATTGATTCAATTGGCGAAAGGGCGTCTTAGCGCACACATAGATAAAAAATAGCCCTTACCAAACTGCACGCGGTCTTCCCACAAGCATATTTTAGACAACCTCTGCTTGCCAGATGATCCGTTATCTGGTATCAAAGCGGGCTTCATTTTAAAAACGATATTTCAATGGCAGTAAAAAAGTCAACTAGAAAGAAAAAAGCCACGCCTAAAAAGAAAGCTGTGGCCAAAAAGAAAGCTACAACTAAGAAAAAAGTAGCTACTAGAAAGAAGGTTGCAGTTAAGAAAAAAGCTGCTGTCAAAAAGCGTGTGGCTACGAAAAAGAAAGCTGCGCCAAAGAAAAAAGCTGCTGTCAAAAAGCGTGTGGCTACGAAAAAGAAAGCTGCGACAAAGAAAAAAGCTGCTGTCAAAAAGCGTGTGGCTACGAAAAAGAAAGCTGCGCCAAAGAAAAAAGCTGCCGAAAAAAAACCAACCAAAGCAGAGATCAAAGAAGAAAAAGTCCGACTTGCCAAAGAGGAAAAAAAGAAAAAACGTATTGAGCTGCTAAATAAACGATCTTCAATTGATTTGCCTGTCGATGGCATCACACCTTACACCATGCATCGTGGCGAAAGTTACATGAGTCCAAATCAGATGGAGCATTTTCGTAATATTCTGTTACGCTGGAAACAAGACCTTCTGGATGAGGTTGACCGAACAGTTGATCACATGAAAAAGGACGCAAGTAATTTTGCTGATCCCGCAGACCGAGCTACGCAAGAAGAAGAATTTAGTCTTGAATTACGCACACGTGATCGTGAAAGCAAATTAGTGCGAAAAATAAATCAAACCTTGGCGGCAATCGATGCTGATGAATATGGTTATTGTGAATCGTGCGGAATAGAAATTGGAATTAAGAGATTAGAAGCTCGTCCCACAGCAACACTATGTATCGATTGTAAGACTCTACAAGAAATTAAAGAAAAACAAATCTTTACGTAATAATTTTCGATTATTAAATAAGTCCAATTATAGCTTAAGACATGGGCGCTCAAGCTGCTAATAAATCCCATGTAGCTAATCAAAAAAATCAGCAAATTTATATTGGCCGTTTTGCACCATCACCTACAGGGCCTATGCATTATGGATCTTTGTTAGCAGCTATCGCAAGCTATCTTCAAGCAAAACAAAATAGTGGCCAATGGTTAGTTCGAATCGAAGATATCGATCCTCCACGTGAGGTTGAAGGTGCTGCGGATGACATACTCCGCACCCTAGAACTTTATCAGTTCGAATGGGACCATGCTCCTTTTTATCAATCGACACGCTACGATGTATACCGTGAGTGGATTAGCATCCTTAAAGAAAAAGCACTGGTTTATACTTGTTCATGCTCACGTAAACAGATCGAAGAAAAAGCACAAGAAAGTATTTTAGGAAGACGTTACCCCGGGAGCTGTCGCACTAAACGTCTTAATTTGTACAATACCAACTATAATTTAAGACTGCTCACTCCAAATGAAATAATACGTTTTACTGATGTAGTTTTTGGTGAGCAAGCCCAAAACCTTCACCGTGATATTGGGGATTTTATTATCTACCGCAAGCACGACTTACCAACCTATGCGCTTGCTGTGACAATTGATGATGCATATCAGGAAATTACAGAAGTTGTCAGAGGATATGATTTGCTTGCCTTCACGCCATTACAAATTTACTTGTGTAAGATACTTGAATTACCTATTCCTCATTTTCTACATATTCCTATTATTTTGGATAAACAAGGATCTAAATTAAGCAAACAATCCGGGGCGAGAGCTTTACCTATAAAGAATTGCTCAGATGTGCTTGTACAAGCTTTAAGAGATTTAGGTCAAGATATTCCTAATAAACTTGCTGGAGAAAATCTAGATAATATATGGCAGTGGGCAATTGAACATTGGAGTGCAGAAAAAATTCCGAGGTCTCAATCTCTATCCTATTATTTAAATTAATAAAAAAACGGCCGTCTTAATACGGCCGTTGTAAAATCTTTTGAGGTAATTTTACAGTCGACTACTCACTGTCCCCGCCATTACCTTTGTACCACTCCCATGGTTCCTCTTTAGCAATTGCAAAAAAGATCCAAAAATTTCCAACCAACATGATCACAAACAACACCGCCGCCCCTAAAGCCCATAGCGGCTCACGGTAATGCTCATTAAAACCCACAAAATTAATAATAGCGAAGATAGCTATCGTCCAAAGTGCCATTACACCTAAAGCTTGTAGTGTACGCATACTCGCCTCCTATAATCTAAATAATGTCTAACCTTTATTACGCCCACCGGGCATTGAGCTTGCATCTAAAAACTTATCAAAGAAGATATTATCTTTTTTCATACCCTGATCAACCATTACTTCTATTGCGGCATCAATCATTGGTGGTGGTCCACATAAATAGCCTTGTGCATCACTCAGTGATAGTTTACCAGTATCAACATAAGCGGACTTCAAATAATCGGTTACCAAGCCTCTTGCGCCATTCCAATCACTATCTTCAGGCTCCATATTTAGCACAGGGACAAATTCAAATGAGTGATTTTTATTCCATTTAGAGCCTATGTCATCCATTTCGTCTAAACAGTACAAATCTTTTTGTGTACGCGCACCAAATAAAAATAGGCAATCACGTTGTGCTTGTTCATTCACTGCCGATTCTAAGATCGCTTTAATCGAACTGACACCACTGCCTCCAGCTATGCAAACCATAGGTGTTTTTTCTGGACGTAACCAAAAATGACCAAATGGCCCCGAAACTGTTACTTTTACACCTGTACGATCTTCTGCAAATAACCACTCTGTAAATTCACCACCTGGCACCAAACGTACAAAAAAAGTTGCTTCATCTTTGGCTTCATTTTCTGGTGCTTTTGCATAGGAATAAGATCGTGGCGCACTTAACCCCGCTACATTGACTTCTGCATACTGCCCTGCAACTGCACTACGATCAGGTAGGGCATAATTAGATTTAATTACTATTTCTTTAATATCATGGGTTAAATCTTTGATTCGACTCAGGCTACCTTCAAATGAGACAACTTGATGAGCATGAGAGGCATCTTCTAATGCAACTTCTATTTCTACATCGCTTTTTAAACGTGTCTGACAAGCAAGAATCATCCCGTCATTTAGCTGATCGGGATCTAGCACATAGGAAAAATCAGTTAATGCCTTGATCTTGCCGTTTTTAAGTTTGCACTTACAGTTCGCACAACTGCCTACTCGACAGTCATGTGGCCAAGGAATTCCAAGTTCTAAAGCCGCATTTAATAAATTATCGCCTGCCTTTACAGTGAATTTGTGTTCACCGGTATTGACATCTGCCTGCCAGTCTTTTTTACCGCCACCAAATAATCCAAACATAACATTTAATACTTACTGACGTCCTTTCCAGCTCTGAGAACGCTTATACGTGATTTAAAAGAAATTCTTTTAAACGTTAATGGAGATGTCTCTCAGTTTTCCTGACTTGATATCGTCTGCCGTTGGTATACAAGAATAAGGAGTTAGCTTTTCCTTACTTGTAGTAGGGTGAGCCTTAACTTTATCCCACCAACTATTTACAGTAGAACGTGAGCTAATAATACCGCCTTCGCCACCAGCTTCAATCAAATTGCAATACGCTGCCCAATGTATATCCGCAAGAGTAAATTCCCCGCAAATGAAATCACCCTTCTTCGGTGGATTTTGTATTTGATTGTCTAGCGCATCAAATAATGACTCTAAACCAGCTTTGTTGATTTTAATTTCATACTCTTCGCCTGTGTGTTCCACAACGTTAGGTTCAACACACTCTTGGGACAGGATGATCCATTGGTACATAACGGCCCTTACAACCCCATTTCTTGGAACTAGGGATGGCCCAAAACCCTTGTCGTCTAGGTATGACAATACCGCTCCGGTACCCAGAACTACGAAGTCTATGTCTTGTAAGACAGGTTCTACTCCAAATGGTGAAATAGATTTAAACTCACTGTCATTAGGGCCAACAATACGGGATTCGACATCCACTCCCTTTTCTCCAGCAGTTTGTAATGCTTTTGCGGTATTTGGACAAGCTGGATGTCCGCGCAGAATCATTTTTGTTCTTAATTGATCTCCAATCATATCTCCCCCTAACTGACAATCCTCACTAGGATAGCTTTAGTAATCATGCTGGAAATGCCTATACAAGCAATTCTCAACATTCCGATTTTAAAAATAAAAATTTAGTGATTAAACACTAATTTAAAACAGTTATTCTATTCTTGTATTTGCAACGCGCCAGAAGGACACTTTGCAACAGTTTCACGTATCTCCGCTTCTGGTGCGCCATCCTGATCAATTACAAACTGACCATCTACAACTTTAAATACATTAGGTGATCCTTTTACGCACTCGCCTGAATGACTACAAGTATTTTCATCCCAGGTTACTTTCATCACAGTACTCCTCTTTGATATTTATTTATTAGACTGTTACTTATGTACAGCTAGTTTGCCGCTTTTTTACAATTTTTTATAGGTTTATTTTAAAAATAAAATGCCCTTACCATTCTGCGGGTGCAGAGGGTAAGGGCAGCACTGTCAATCCCAAGTGGGGTTACGCGTAACCCGCTTGTTTGTTTATTTTGGCCGCGACCTTGAGTTCGCCCTCAGAGGCCATCTCATCATCCCACTTGCCCAGTTGTTTCTTCATGTAGGCATGAAATACCGGTGGAATGAGCGCTAAGGCATACAAGGTAAAGTAACCGCGTCCACAGTTGGGGGCCCCAACTTCGTCAAGTTCCCAAAAGTGGGTCTCGCCACGATCGTGATGGTCGGCTTGTCGACCAATCTCGATAAAGAACCAGCTGGTAAAGGCGGTGCTGTTGTCCCAGCTATGACGGTAGTCGATCGGTTGGCCTTTCTCACGAATCAGACCGTAGTGCTCAAGGTAGTTCAAGGCCTCAAGCTCAAAGTTGGAGAGCAACCACACGCCGGCTAAACACAGCATGCCGAGCCAGCCGCCTACAAACCAAAATAATAAAATGGTGGGCAAGGCCATGAAGTAGCCGCGAATCCAGCGGTTTTGCCAAGACAAAAACGGAATGCCGAGACGTTCGAGACGCTGCTTTTCCATCATGAACAGGAATTTGCTTTGACCGAACCCAGACAACGGATAGTGCTTGAACAGGCTGCGCCCGCGGGGGCTGGTGGCCGGGTCGTCTTGGTGGCCGAGTTCTAAGTGGTGATTGTATACATGGGCATAGCAGAAGTGGGCCTTGCCACTTAAGGCCATCATCCAACGGGCAATGACAAAACTGAAGCCTTTGGTATGCGCCAGTTCATGTCCGTAAATAATGCCAATCCCAGCAAAGATGCCGGTGGACATGACCGCACCGAAGAGTTGGGTGCCGGTGATGCCGTCTTGCACAGTTAAACCGAGTAAGGTGGTCTCGCCAATCGGCACGCCATTGACGTATTGCCAGATGCGCCACGCCAGCGCAATCTGCAGCACAATAAAAATGGCTAACATGCCGTACATGGTGCCGTTGAGCAGGGGCACGACCCCATAGGTGTCGCCTTCGTCATCAAAGCCTGCACCGGGGGTCTGAGCAGTGGTCAGGGTGTCGACAATGATCCCAACGCCAAGTAACACCACGCCGGTCCACACCCACGGACCGCCCGCTAATACTCCAAATAGGGTTGCGACAATCAGTAACGGCGCTAAATAATATCGCGTGTTGATTAAAAATTTCTTCATGTTG
>JBFGJY010000032.1:0-30189 GCA_041576975.1 Gammaproteobacteria bacterium
ACTGAAGGTATTCATGCATTGGAGAGAATTGTTCACTCGGACTTGGTTAAGTTTGAAAGTAATTCAATCGGCAACTATCTCGATAAAATGGAAGGCCTTAAAAAAGTTCGTGAATTTTATTCAGGACAAACAATATTAATGTTAGTGGATCTGCCATTTGTGTTGGTCTTTTTAAGTTTAATATTTGTATTTTCCGGAGCGATGGTTCTTATCCCAATTACGGTTATTGCGATTTTTGTTGTTATTTCATATTTCACAGGCAAAGAATTAAAAGCGGCATTAGAAAAAAGGTCTTCTGCAGATCAACGTAGACAAGATTTCCTTATTGAAACTTTACAGGGTGTGCACACAGTAAAAGCCATGGCAATGGAAGCATTGATGTTGCGTAGGTATGAAAGACTGCAAGCCCAGTCAGCAGCAAGCGTATATCAAGTGAGTCGTATCAATAGTGTCGTATCAGGATTAGGTGCAACATTTTCACAAATTGTGATGGTGAGTTTCGTGGGAATTGGAAGTATTTATGTTGTGTCAGGAGAGTTAACAATTGGCGCATTAGCAGCAGGAACGATGCTTTCAGGAAGGGTGTTGCAACCAGCTTTGAAGGCAATGGGGTTATGGACTCAAATGCAAGCAGTGCATATTGCAGGTGAAAAAGTTGATGGCATGTTGTCATTGCCACTTGAGGCATTAAAGGAACATTCTCGGCCAATAGCCTTACAAGGCGGGATTGAATTAAAAGATGTGCATTTTCAGCATGAAGGTTGTGATACTGAATTGTTATCAGGAATTTCTCTGGATGTTAAACCAGGTGAGGCCGTAGGAATAATAGGAGCGAATGGAGTAGGAAAAACAACTTTAGTTAATTTGATGATGGGATTTGTTAATCCCACACAAGGCGAAGTTTTGCTAGATGGTCACAATATAAAAAGTTTAGATGGTTCTTCGGTACGTGCACAAATTGCTCTAATGCCTCAACAAGGAACCATTTATGATGGCACGATACTCGATAATCTCACTTTATTTCGCGAAGGCGAGGCAGTAGATCAAGCTATAAAACTTGCAAAAATGCTTGGTTTGACCAAAGCGATCACCAAATTACCCAATGGTTTAGATACGCACATTGGCGGAGCGAATGTGGACGCTATTCCAGCAGGTGTTCGTCAACAGATTATTCTTGTTCGTTCCATGATTAGTGATCCAACGTATGGTGAAATAAAGATTATTTTGTTTGATGATGCAAACTCATGTTTAGATTTTAATAATGAGGCGCGTTTGCATTCGCTTTTGCAACATAATCGTAAAGGCCGCACTTTAATAATTATATCTCATCGCCCATCTTTATTGGCAATCTGCGATCGGCATTTTGAATTAAAACAAGGCGTGTTAATAAATCAAAACTTTAAATTTAATAGCGATGGTCTTAAACAATCACGTTACAAAATTGATCAAGCTGTAAACCAATAGTTTATAAAATGAGTACTACTGCAGAAAATCTTATAAATCTAGTCGATGAAGATCGTATGCCGCTCTCTGAGCGTTTAGCAAATGCAATTCGAAATCACACATTTCGTAAAATTGATGAAATTTCCCCTTATGCAGCTTGCATTATGCCAATTCTTTCAGAGCTGGGTTGGCGCTCATACAAACGCGAACTGATTGAAGCCATACCACACTTTGCAGATCATCTAGATTTGATTGATCTGCGCAATATGCTGGTTACATTAGGCTATGAAAGCGATGAGAAAAAAACACGTGTAGATAAATTAAGCCCGACGCTTTTACCCTGTTTATTTGTATCAAATACAGGTGGTATTTACGTTATTACCGAGATGTCTGGTAATGAAGTAACTTATTTTGATGCGCATAAAAAAGATTATTGCACCGACAATATCACACGCAAAAAAGGAACAGCTTATTTGTTTACTGACATGCACCCGACGCATGCGATGACAGGACAAGAGCAAACAGGAGAAAAATGGTTTGGTCAAGTATTAAAAAGATTCCGAAAGTTAGTGAAACATTTAATAGCGATAACATTTATGCTAAATGTCATTGCTTTGTTTGTACCGCTATATATTATGGTTGTGTACGACAACGTTATAGGCGCAAGATCCACTCACAGCGTGCCCTATTTAATGGCTGGTTTAGGAATAGCGCTAGCATGTGAGCTTATGTTTCGACTACTGCGTTCCAAAACGCTCGGTCTACTTGCAGGACGTCTGGACTACATTATTGGTGTTGAAACATTTAAAAAAATATTATCTTTACCACCATTGCTTACAGAACGATCAACGGTAATTTCACAATTATCAAGATTGAGACAATTTGAGTCGATTCGTGATTTCTTTACCGGACCAAGTGCAGCTTTATTCTTAGAGTTACCGTTTGTATTGTTATTTGTCGCATTATTGGCGGTATTAGGTGGCAGCATTGCACTTGTTCCAATAGCAATGATCGCTCTCTACGCAATTTTTGGGTTGCTTTGGTTTCCTAGTCTAAATAAAAAACTTATATATGCTGGCCATGCACGCTCAGCGAGGCAACGTATGCTGATGGAGTCTTTTTCTGGTCTGAGAGAATTAAAAGCCTTAGGAGCAGAGGGAGCATGGTTAGAACTTTATCGTGAAGCATCGGGTGAAGCGATGACACGCACGTATTCAACTTCGACAAGTCATGCAATTATCAATAGTGTCGCGCAATCGCTAATGACAATAGCAGGTATTGCGGTATTAACCCTGGGGACATTAAAGGTAATGTCGGGTGAAATGAGTATTGGTGCGCTCATTGCCATAATGGCATTACTTTGGCGCGTGTTATCTCCCTTACAAGGAGTTTGTCTTGCAATGTTACAAATAGATCAAATTACGCAAAGCATCAAGCAGCTAAATCAACTGATGCGTGTGCCTTCAGAGCCCAATAGTCATAAGGCGGGGCTACTCATGCCGAAGATTAAAGGAAAAATCACATTTGATCGTGTGACATTTCGCTATGGTCCAAATGAAGATCCTGCATTAATTGGGGCTTCCTTTTCAATTGAACCTGGTGAATTCATTGCAATCGTTGGAGGGAATGGTTCTGGTAAGTCAACAGTCTTGAAGCTTGTTGCAGGGATGTATCGCGCACAGGCTGGAACGTTAGCAATTGATGACACAGACGTACGGCAAATGAATGCAGTGGATTTGCGTCGTGTGATCGCATATATGCCACAAAAACCAAGTTTGTTTTATGGGACCATTGCACAGAATATTCGTTTGAACCAACCACTTGCAACAGATAATCAATTAGAGCTCGCAGCACGGCAAGCGGGAATATTGTCTTCTGTGATGCGTCTTCCAAATGGCTTTGACACACTTGTCGGTGATCATACAACCTCGAGACTTCCTTCTGGTTTAATCAATGGAATTTGTTTAGCTAGGTCGTATTTAAGACAGGCTCCTATATTTTTATTGGATGAGCCTGGTACCTCGCTTGATAAAGTTACGGACCAGAATTTAATTGACCACCTAAATCAAACACGTGGTAATCAAACTGTGTTAATGGTAAGCCATCGTCCATCTCACATTAAGCTTGCTGATCGTGCGATTGTTTTAGTGAATGGCATGGTTGCACACGTGGGAACACCTGATGAAGCAGTTAAATACCTAACGGAGATGCAAAGATGACAGAGGAAAGTTTGTCTTTATCTGACAAGTCTAAGTCTGAAGTGCCAAGAGCTCGTGCACGTTTTATTGCGCAATCGATTCAATTGGAAGAATCCGATTCACCAGGAGTAGTAAGTTTAGGCGTATTAACAACCGCGATACTATTTCTAGCAGGAATTATATGGGCCTCCATTACACCAGTTAATGAAGTTGCGGTAACACAGGGTGAAGTAGTTCCAAGTGGACATAATCATGTAGTACAGCATTTAGAGGGTGGGATTGTTAAAGATATACAAGTAAATGATGGAGAATTTGTTCAAGAAGGTGATGTGCTGATTCGGATTGAACCATCTGCAACTCAATCTGATTTGCAGCAAATACAAGCACGCTACGCCATACTTAAATTACAACTCATACGGCTAAACGCTATATTAAATGGAGGCAAGCCTAATTTTTCTGCATATAAAAGCAATTATCCAGATTTAGTAGCAAGTGAAGATGAAATTTACTATGCGCAACGTAAGAGTCATCAGTCTCAAATCAAAGTAGCGCAAACGAAAATAAATCAGCGTAAAGAAGAGTTAGCAAGAGAGAGGAACAAAGCTACCTATTTAAAGCGAGAAATAGAAGTACTCAAGCAACAGGCAGATATGAGAGAAGAGCTTATGAGTCGTGGTATGGTTTCACGAGCTGAGTACTTAGATAGAAAAGCAGAGCTAGCTGAAACTGAAACACAATATCATCAAACATTATCAAATATTAGTGTTGCCAGTGAAGCAAAGGAAGAAGCTCATCAATCACTAATCGATTTACAAAATCGCTTGCATGAAGCCTTAAAAATGGAAATAGGGAAAGTTTCTGGAGAACTAGCAGAGTTAGATGAGAATTTGATTAAATATGAAGATCGTGTAAGTAGACTAGAAGTGACGGCGCCTGTTTCTGGAGTAGTTAAAGGTCTAGTCGTAAATTCAATACAAAGTGTAATAAAGCCTGGTGAGACGATAATGGAGATTGTCCCAGCAGGTGATGAATTGATTGTAGAATCAAAAATCAATACATCAGATATTGGGCATGTGTATGCAGGCCAAGAAGCAGAAGTAAAGGTTAATAGCTATGATCCACAACGCTTTGGAACTGTAATGGGAGAAGTTAAGCAAATCAGTGCGTCTACATTCTTAGATGAAGAAAGACAACCTTATTTCCGTGCGAAAATTGCACTACAAAAACATTATATTGGTAACAACCCAGATCAATATCGTGTAATACCAGGTATGACTGTTCAGGCAGATATTAAAACCGGAGAGAAGTCTGTACTTGATTATTTATTGAAACCGATTTATCGCGGCTTTCAAAATGCATTCCAAGAAAGATAAGTGATCAATTGCTATTAACTAATTGAATATAATACTAATTTTAGATTAGTGAACATTGTTACCCGCAGATTCGTAACCTTGCTGCCCAAACCAAAAGTTTTCAATCGACACGATTATTTCTTTTAAATCGTCAAAGTTATCTGGTTTGATAACATAAGAATTTGCATGTAAATCATAGCTAGTCGTTATGTCTGCTTCTGCATCGGAACCTGATAAAACAATTACTGGAATATCTTTCAAAGTCATATCAGACTTTAATTTTTCTAGGACTTCACGACCGTCAACCTTTGGTAAATTTAAATCTAATAAAATCAAGTCTGGTTTAGGAAAATTATCAAATATTCCTTGTTGTTCTAACATTTTCAATGCTTCATCTCCGTCTTTTGCTATGTGCAAGTTATATTTAAACTGAGCCGTTCGAAATGCTTCTTTTATAAGTAGAACGTCACCTGGGTTGTCTTCAATTAACAATATATCAGCTGTTTTATTGGGGACATTAATTATATTCATGCTGCTTTACCTGTTTGTGTGGCAAGTTTTGAAACTGTAATATAAAAAGTACTCCCCAAACCGATTTCAGAATCTACCCACATTGTTCCACCCATGCGATCGACTATTTTTTTGCAAACAGCTAGACCAATTCCAGTCCCGCTATATTCACTTTTGGTATGTAATCGCTTAAATGGTTCAAAAATTTTAGAAGTATATTTATAATTTATACCTATGCCATTATCAATCACAGCTATTACCCATTTACTCATTTGATTAGATACTTTGATTTCAACAATAGGCTGATTGCTTTTTGGTTGGAATTTGATTGCATTACTAATTAAGTTCTGTAGCAAGCTTATCATGCAAACTTTATTAGCTTCGATGACTGGGAGCTTTTGGAAAATTAGCTTTGCATTACTCTCTTTTATCTGAGCATCCAAAATTTTAGAAACATCATTTAAAATCTCATTTAAATCGATATTTTCTACTTTCACACTATCTCTACTACTATATGCGTAATGAAGCAATCCTTTGATTAATTCACGCATTTCGCAAGCCGCACTTGATGAGATTTTTATATATTCTTTTGCTGTATCATCAAGTTGATTTGCATAGTTTTTTTCTAACAAACCTGTAAAGTTAGTAATCATTCTTAGAGGTTCTTGCAAATCATGCGAAGCAACATATACAAAATTTTCTAACTCTGCATTGGAGTCTGTAAGTTGATTAACTGCTTTTTCTAGCTGAATTTCCGTATCATGTAAAAAATCAATATATTGTGCACGTATAAATTCATTACCGACCCATTGGGAAATTAAGCGAACAAATGATTTTTCACGTTCATCGAATGCCTTTGGCATTGTATTTTTTCCGAAAAAATTCAATGTTCCATAGATTCTTCCATGTATATGTATCGGTATGCCGATGTACGAATTAATTCCGTCTTGCGTGTGCGCACGAACATCTTTAAGTTCTGATTTTGCTACGTCATGTATGGCAACAATATCATTCTGTTTTACTACACTCTCACATAGTGTATCTTTTAAATCAAATTTTGAATTAATTTCAATTTGAAAATTTTCATAGCACTGGCAAACGTCGTGACACTGGATATATTGAGTAATGCATTTTTCATTTACAATCTTAAATATTGCGCTACATTGTAAATTTAAGTAGCTCAGTCCTTCTTTAAGGATTTTATTTATTTTTGAATCTAACGAAATAGTGGCGTCTGCTCCAACTAAGTAAAGCGAATTCATGAAGTGTTCATTAGCTTTTCGCTTTGATACATTAAGGTAATATCCAACCATACGTGTTGCTTTACCGGTTTCATCACGCACCGCCTGTCCCCGCGCACGAAGCCAAACGTAATGACCATCTTCATGGCGAAGACGACCCTCAACGTCGTATTCAGTATCGTATTTTATATGAGAAATTAGTGCGGTATGTGCTAATTCTTGATCTTCCTTATGTATGCGACTTTCAAACCATTTCATACTTGGGTTGAAATCTTTAGCGTCAATACCAAGCATTTGCCTAAGACTGGACGAGCAGAAAATCTCATCCGTAATGATGTTCCAATCAACCAGACCTACATTGTCTTGAGGGGTTAAATCATATCGTTCAATATGTAAACGAAGTTTCTTTTCAGATTGATATAAGTCTGTAAATACCTGATTAAGGGTCATAGCAACACAACCTAGTTCATCATCACTGATTATTGGTATCGGTGAATATTCCTTGTCTGATTTATTTTTGATTAACGAACTGTTTATTATTTTTAAAGGCTTAAAGATATATTTATTCGTTATAAAATACACAATACCTAATGCACATATCATTGTTAGAATCAGCGCAAAAGATGTATTAAGTATTTGCTCTTGTAGATGTAAGCGTATTTTTGATGTATCAAAGATAATACCAACCGATGCTTTAATGAGTCGGCCATTATTGAGTTTATTACCTAACCATATTGAAGAAATAGCGGTGTACTGATCAGTTTTAGGGTCAAACTGAAATGATCGAACTCCTTCACTATTAGAAAATATTTGATTTGTTTGAAGGCCAATTAACGCATGTTTGTTAGATGCGATGATTTCGGGTGGATTATCAGTTCTTATTATTATAAGTTTAATATCTCTACTTGCGGCAAGCGTTTTCACGCCCTTAACTAGTACTGGGGATTCACCAGACGAATGTGCCATGTAGTCAATTACATCAATTACTTCCTTTGCACGAGTATATAAATCATCAGCTAACTTTTCACTAAAGACTTTATACATTAGGGTACATATGACAATAACAGATATACAGAATACAAAAAAGAGTGAGATGATAATTCGTTTTTGTGAAGAAACTTTTGAATTTAAATGAATGGTCTTCATAAACTAAACACTTATTTTAGATGCTTGTTATAAATGAACTTGGAATAATCTATATCATTATTATTTTGCAAAAACACAATACTTCCAATTTTATTTAGACTCTGTTGTACTCTTCCATATGGATTTAAATATTTGATTTGTTCGTCCGATCCAATTAAATATATATCTCCCATAGACTGTTTAAAATCTTCAATAGTAATTTGAAATCTTTTAATTAAAGTATTATATGCCTTATCTGGGTGATTTTTTACAAATTTAAGTGTGCGTGCCCATACTTGCTGAAGTTTAGTTTGCAATTCAGGAATCCTTGCAAGTGTATCTTGATCAATTGCAATGATGTCAATTATTTCTCCTGGTATATCTGAGCTGTCAAATATGTGATTAACATCAATTAGCTTTTTGATGTTCACAGACTCTGGAGGGTAGGATGTAATAGCGTCGACTTTTCCTGTAATTAATGAAGATTTCATGTCATGTAGCTCCATAGGCACCATTGTAACATCGGAGCTTTCTATATCATTTAACTGCAATGCGCGATTGATTAAATACAAACTTAAACTTTCAGTTTCAACACCTATTTTTTTGTCTTTTAAATCGCTAATAGAATTAATTTGAGGTGAAGCGAGTATTACATCTGCACCATTAGAATAATCTGTTACTAAAACGATTTGTGCAATACGGCCAGAGTATTTATAAGCTTCTAATACTTCTATTAGTGTAGCCGCCATGCCATCGATATTCCCGCGCTCAAATGCGCGGCGAACTTCTACTAATGAACTTAATTCAACTAATTCGATGTTCAACCCAGCTTCTTTAAAAAATCCTTCTTTTTTAGCGACGTATAAGTATTCATAACCTGGCCACTGGTTAATACCAATGCGTATAGATTTATCTGGTGTATTTTTAATTTGTGAAGATAAATGAATTAATAAAAGTAAAGGAATGGCTACAAGCAAGAAGAGAATGATGTTTCTCATTCCAGATAATTTCTGTGACACGGATAAAAGGCTAGAATTTCAGTGAAATGTTGGGCGTGGATTATACGACGGGATTATTAGAATTAAAGAGATTAAAATATTCTTAATCGTCAAATTATTGACGATTAAGAATAAGATAAATTATGTAAAAAAAGAAACTTAGTGACCTTATGACATTTTGAGCTATAACTGTTAATTTTTATTTAATCAAAGCTGTAAATTAACAATTCTTGTATCACAAGTTAGCTGAAAGGTTTAGCCAGTAAATAAAAACTAATTTGGAAGTATCGATCTGTATACTTGTATTAGTTACAAAGAAGTGTGTAGTGAATTTTTACACGAGCCTAAAGAGAAAGGGCTTGAAATAATAAAATCTGCGCCAGCGTCTTTGGCAATATTGCGTATTTTAGCTGAGGCCTGAGTCGTAACAAATCCAAAAGTAACCGAGTTGTTTGCTTCTCGAAGTGTTTTGAGAAATTCTAGACCACCCATGTTTGGCATATTCCAGTCCGTAATCACTAAATCCGGTTTCCTGGTTTCGACTTTCAATAGACCGTCTTCACCATCAGATGCTTCAATCAGCTCCTCAGCATGGATATCGGCTTGCATTAAGATCCATTTGACGACTTTGCGCATTGCTTTGCTGTCGTCAACAATCAGTATCTTCATGCGAGTCCCTCACGATTCAAAAAGGCCGGTTATTTATAGATGGGCCGTACTATCAACTTATCGGCATGTTTAAGAGATTTTTAAGGCTCAAATTACTTTTTTATAATAATGAACTGATTGAGTACTCACTCATCGGATAGTCGCGCAATTAGCGCGTATTCCCTAAATATTCCACCAATTTGGCCGTTATACATGTTGTAGCGAGAGCCTATCTCATATGCTGAATAATATATGATAAATATCAGTGAGTTACTTAGACACATGCAATGTGACTTAACTAAACAAGGAGCGTTTACAAGATGGATTTAGCGACTCTACTGGGTTTGTTGGGAGCCATAGCAGTTATTGCGTTGGCCATCGTTCTTGGTGGATCTGCCGGCACATTTGTTAATGTGCCTTCACTAGCCATTGTCATAGGAGGCACCTTCGCTGCCACTCTGACCCGTATCTCTTTAGCTGATTTTCTGGGTTCTTTTAAGTTAGTGCTGTCAACGTTTTTGCACAAGAGTGTAAGTCTTACTAAGCTAATTGAAGAAGCTGTTGAGCTGGCAGATGTAGCGAGAAAGGAAGGAGTGCTTGCCTTAGAAGGTAGAGAGATCGGACATCCATTTTTGGAAGAAGGGATCAATCTTTGTATAGATGGTCACGCTACAGAGGTTGTCCAAAAAATGCTAAGCAAGGATATAAATTTATCCATTGAGCGCCATGATGTTGGCAGGGAAATGTTCAAGTCAATTGGTGATGCTGCACCAGCTATGGGCATGATTGGTACCTTGATCGGATTGGTACAAATGCTCTCAAACATGGATGACCCAAAACAGATTGGTCCTGCAATGGCTGTTGCGCTACTAACCACTCTTTATGGTGCTGTGATTGCAAATGCTGTAGCGCTTCCTCTAGCCGATAAACTCAAAAAAATTAGTCAAGACGAACGCCTAAGCAAGAGCTTAATACTAGAATCCGTGTCTGCAATTCAAGCGGGGACCAACCCTAGAGTAGTCGAGCAAATACTTAAAACATACTTGCCAGAAAATATGCGTGATAAAAGTAGCAAGAATTTAGATGAACAAAAAGAAGCAGCATAAATAAGTTGTAATTATGTCAGATGCTCCTGCCACTACAGAGGAATCATCAGGTGCTCCAATGTGGATTTCAACATTTGCCGATCTTGCGATTCTGCTTATGTGTTTCTTTGTATTGTTATTGTCTTTCTCAGAAATGGATGCAGCAAAATTCAAAGAACTTGCTGGCTCATTGGAACGGGCCTTCGGTGTACAACGAGATGTGCCTGCGAATGAACTTCCAAAAGGTACCAGTGTAGTAACTGCGGAGTTTAGCCCCGGTAAACCCGACAATGAAACTTTATTAAAAATAATGCGGCAACAAACAACGGATGAAAGTAAAGATAATCTAGACTTTTCCAGTGGTGAAGGAGGTTTTGATAAACAACAAGTTGCAGAAGAAATTTATCAAGCAGCACTAAAACGTATGAAAGATGAGGCAAAGAAAATTACTGCAGCGTTACAGGATGAAATAGATTCAGGAACAGTAGAAGTTGATTGGACAGAACGAGAAATAATCATACGAATACGTGAGCGTGGGTCATTTACATCAGGTGATGACAAAATCGATGCTGTGTTTGCATCTATATTAAAAAAGATTGCCAATGCGCTAAAAGCAGTTGAGGGAGACATTATCGTTTCGGGACATACTGATAGTATACCCATTAGCACACCGCGATTTCCATCAAATTGGGTGTTATCTGCAGCGCGTGCTGCAGTTGTGGTACATCATCTTGAATCCAAAGAAAACATCAATCCAGATCGGCTTCAAATTCGTGCACATGCCGATACAAAACCATTATTCACGAATTACACAGAAGAGAGTCGCGCAAAAAACAGAAGAGTTGAGATTTCGATACTTGGCGACAAGCGTTTGTTTTATGAATACGATGATATTTCTGCTGTCAGTAAGAACTCCAACTTGGATAAATGAATGCTGTGAAGAAGAATGAATCACAAGTAGAAGTGGCAAGTAAGTCATCATCTGAGGGACGTAGTGCTTTTAGAATTGATGATAATATTTTATTGTCACTAAGAATTATTCCCGATGATCAGATAGAAGAGACGCTAAAAAGATTTCCTGAAAATTATGCAGAGCTGCAATTACTGAATAATTTTAGTGATTCAACAAAGTCGCTGACTGACCAATTTGCACTAGTGCGTCGGCGTTACCCGGAAGTAGCAAAGTACCTCAAAATTCTCGATGATAAAATTAATACCTTAGCGAGAAGACAGTTTGCTACGTGTTCGGTAATTCCAGATTTATGTTGGCATGAAGTGAATATTAGTGCGAGTGGAATACGCTTTAATCACGACGAGCAATTAAAATTAGGTTCATATTTGGAGTTTCGTTTGCAACTTTCACAAGTGTCAAAGTATATTTTGGCCTACGGCAAAAGCGTGCGATGTGAACAGAGCAGTGAAAACATGGATCAATATTCTATAGCGGTTGAATTTACACATATTAATATTGAGGATCGAGAGGCTATCCATACACATGTTCGCGGCAAAGAGATCAAGCTGATACGCGAAAAAAGCTTGATGCAGTAATTCAAGCTAACGGCTAAATGCCCATAAAATCAATATTTTATAATTAGTTAAGCTAAAGATATGGGCGTTTAGGCCGATAAATTTGGTGTTATGTTATAAGTAGCGACATTTGCATGGATGGAAGAAGTCTTTCAAATTTTTAAAAATTGGCTAAATATCGGACTTGAACTTTCTCAAGGCCTATTTTCAGTTCTATTTTTGCTGGTATTAGTTGTAATACCCATTGCCTATTTATGCGATATTTCACAGTCACGTCATGCGGTTCGACGCAATTATCCTGTTATTGGTCGTTTTAGATATTTCTTTGAGCACATTGGTGAGTTTTTTCGACAGTATTTTTTCTCAATGGATAGGGAAGAATTGCCATTTAATCGAGCACAAAGATCTTGGGTATATCGAGCAGCAAAAGATATTAGTAATACAATAGCGTTTGGCTCATCGCGTGATCTAAATAAAGTGGGAACCGTATTATTTGTAAATTGTCCTTATCCAACTCTGGGTGAAGATGCAACGCCTGTATCAGAGCAGATTGTTGGAGCTGGATGTAAATATCCGTATATAACAAAATCGATTTTTAATATTTCTGGAATGAGTTATGGAGCATTATCAAAGCCAGCCATTCTTGCACTTTCTGAAGGATCTAAAATAGCAGGCTGTTGGTTAAATACGGGTGAGGGAGGATTGTCGAAATACCATCTGCAAAGTGGATGTGACTTAGTTTTTCAATTAGGTACTGCCAAATATGGTGTACGAGATCCTTTTAATAACTCATTAAGCGAATCAAAGCTGATAGATGTAGCTGCGAATTCGCAAGTACGAATGTTTGAAATTAAATTAAGCCAAGGTGGTAAACCTGGTAAAGGCGGAATACTACCTGGCGCAAAAGTTACTGCGGAGATCGCCAAAATACGTTGTATTCCAAAAGGAAAGGATTCCATTAGCCCAAACCGTCACCCAGAAATTAAAAATGATGCAGATTTACTGGACATGATTGCATACATACGTGAAGTGACGGGCAAGCCTGTAGGTTTTAAAACTGTAATTGGTTCTGAACAATGGCTGGATCATCTATTTGGGTTGATTTGTCAACGTGGTAAGGCTTCGGCGCCAGATTTTATTACCGTAGATGGTGCAGATGGTGGTACTGGTGCTGCACCAATGCCTTTGTTAGATGACATGGGTTTACCATTAAGTGAGAGTTTACCAATGCTGTCTAATAAGCTGAGAGAATATGAATTGAATGAGCGAGTCAAGGTGATTGCTTCTGGAAAATTAATAACTCCGGCTGATGCAGCATGGGCACTGTGTTTAGGCGCTAACTTTATTGCGTCTGCACGTGGCTTTATGTTTGCATTGGGGTGTATACAGGCCCTGCAATGCAACAAAGATACATGCCCAACAGGTATCACAACTCATAATAAAAAACTGCAGCGAGGATTAAATCCTAAACTAAAGTCTATTCGTGTTGCAAACTATGTAAAAAATATTGTTCATGAAATAGGAATGATTGCACACTCATGCGGAGTAAAGCACCCACTTGAATTAGAAAGACATCATGCGCGTATCGTACAGGCAAATGGGTTGTCTATTCCATTAGATACACTTTATCCAAATTCTAAAACTAAAAAGTTTAAAGAGCGAAGAAATTGGGAAACACGACCATGGTCTAAGAAAGAATCCGCTCCAAATAATTTAGAAGATACGATTGTAAATGTCTCATTGAAAGATTTAAGTCAAAAAAAGAGCACTAGCTCGTAAAGATGGAAATGCAAACAACTGATAAGAATACTGCTAAAGATAAGTATTCAAGCTTATTAATGATACCCACATCATTATTAAAGAAATTAACTTTTAGCACAAATCCAAATAAAACAGAACAAGAATCCGTATCGGATAATAATAAAAAATCAGAGGTTCAATATATCGAAACTTTATCGCAGATCTTAATTGAGCTAATTAATGGTACTCAAAATTTATTTTTAAATAATGAAGCATTTGACTCTGTAAGAAAATTGGCGCATGAAATTTCTAATATTTCTGAGGCTAATCATGTATTACTAGTTTTTACTGACGTGATTAATAGCTTAAGCAATGAATATATACTAAATAAGCAAGATGTTTTATTTACTTTACCGGGTCTAATAATCGAAAAATTTAAATTTCCAGAGGACTATAAAGATCAGGTCAAACAACTTAAAAATCAATATGACAATATACAAAGTCCTCTCGAACTGAAATCGTCAATTCAACGAGTTTTCGAATTAATAAACTCTGTTTATATAGATTCCATTGATCAAAAAAACGAATTAGAGACATTTCTGTTTAATGTAGGTGTTCAAATAAGTCGTATTGGGGATGAATTGCATAGCACAGTTGAAAAACAAACATCAGATCTAAAAATACAAAATGATTTAAATGCTCAAATGAATAACGCTGTAAATGACATAAGTGAAAATGTGATTACCGCTAAAGATTTAGACACGCTAAAAATTACAGTGAAATCTCAGCTTGATTCCTTGCAACACCTGGTTGAAGAGGAACGGCATATTGTTAAGGAGCATGAAACACGTATTAAGAAAAGTGTGCATGTGTTAGCAAATAAAGTAGACCAGATGAAAATAGAAGCTCAAGAACTCAGAGAAAAAGTGAAGAAAGAAAAAGAAAATGCTTTACGAGATCCATTAACTGGTTTGTTTAATCGAGAGGCATATGATAATGAGGTCAATAGTATTATTAAAGATAGTAGTACTAACCATAAAGCTGTGTCACTTTTGATATGGGATGTGGATCACTTTAAGATGTTTAATGACACCTATGGACATGTAATTGGAGATAAGGTGCTGAAAGCCGTAGCAAACAGATTAAGTCTTTCACTTAAAAATAATTATTTTCTTGCTAGATATGGCGGAGAAGAATTTGTGATGATACTTCCTGGTGTAACCGCTGACGAAGCAATACAATTCGCAGATACAATTCGTGAAGAAATTTCGCGTGTAACATTTTTATTTAAGAGTAAACCAATAAAGATTACAATTTCGTGCGGAATTGCGATCACGCATGAAAAAGATAATGCCGAAAGTTTATTTGAACGTGCAGATAAAGCATTATATGAAGCAAAAAAGAATGGTCGTAATTGCGTAAAACTTAATGAATACTCACCATCAGCCTAAAAATTTTCTGTTTGCAACTTTTACTTGATTACGCCCTGAGTTTTTAGCTAGTTTTAAAGCCTTATATGCTCTTTCATATACAGATTCGACAGTATCGTCCCCATATAATTCAGCAACACCAATACTAATTGTCAATTTAACTTTATTTCCATCACTGTCTAGTAATGGATGATCAGATATTGCTGTTCTAATACGTTCCGCTATTAAGCTCGCTTCAGATATTCGAGTATTACTTATGAACAATGAAAATTTGTCGTAACCATAGCGATATAGTATATCGGTATCTCTTAGGCATTCTTGTAATGTTTTGTATACGTGTCTAATTACAATGTCACCAAACAATGAACCATTTGAGTCATTTAATTTGGTAAAGCGATCAATATCAATCAGAAGTAAAATTAACGAGTATTTCTTTCGAATTGCTAGTTTAGCTTCTCTGGTTAATTGACTTTCCATATATTCCCAGTTGGGAAGCCCTACATGTGAATCATATGCGGATTGAATGATGGTACCTTCATGTTGTATAGCATTTCGCAAAGGAAACACAACTGCGGATATGTAAGTTTCAAATCTAGTTTTCTCACTTTGAGAGAACTCTTCGCTTCTATAGGCTGTTATTTTCCCCCATGTGCCATCCTCAACTTGTAGTAAATAGCCATAAGAGTTTGTAGCTTTATGACCTAAATTTATGTGTATACCAAATATAGGATACTCATATTCAATACAACGTATATTTAAATCATGCTTAATCGCTTCATAAAAAGTCTGAAAGACCTGATTTATGTCTAACGTAGTTTGTAGCTTTAATACTAGCGCAGTGACTAACCGATCAATCGGTTTATTTGTTGTTATTGCTGTTGCGATATCTAGCGCACGATTAGAGCTAGTGACGAACTTCTCAACACTAGAACTATTCATTTTTTCCCTGCTCCTTAGAGATATTTTCCTTCCCTAGAAAAATGCAGTTAAGAGGGTCACATCCATGTTCCTCCTCTAAAAACTGCAATAATTATTGTATGGATATTTTTTAATGATTATTGTTAAGTAGCTCAAAGAAAATTAGTGAGTTAGAACACGTTTTTTGTTTATTTATTGCTTTTGTTAACTGGGTTTATATTGTTAAAAATCTAACTTGGACAAATAAATATGAACTTCAACACATGAAAATTTTATTTAGATGTGTTGTTTATAAAATTAGATTATTAGATTGGAAATTAGTACTAATTAAATAGCATATGAAAGTTGTAAAAGTTTGGAACTTATAAACTTGTCCCGCTTATATTATAAGCAAACAAATTTATTTTATTATGGTTGTAAATTATACTGAAGCTAGCTGTCTGGATGACCGTGGATTTTGAGAGAGACCTCTTTCATCATACGTTTTACTTTGTGCAGAGCCAGCAAGTGAAAAAAGTGTATCAATTGCATTATTTGTATATTTCAAACGGTTTGCTAAGAGAATGCTGTTTTCCTCAGACAAGTCATGACAATAATTTAGCAGGTCTTTTATCTCATTCCATTCTTCAATTTTATGTTTAAGGCAGATCTCATTTACTGACTTAAGTGAATATTCTAAATTGTTACTTTCGTTAATAGAATTCTCTATTTCATCGTTAAAATAATCAGCTATAAATGTAGAAAGCTCTTGCATGCTTCTCAATTTATCTTGAGCAACCTCGCTAATTTGATCTGCATCACCTTTAATCAAAAGTTCTTGTTCGCGCTGCAGCAGCTCAACTAAATGTTGAAGTCGCTTATTGATACGTGATATGAAATCTTTAATTGGCAAAATACCAAAAGGATCTGCAGACAAAGCGCTGTTTATGGAGTGATTAGACTGCAGCATTAACTATTTTAACAGTTGTTCAAACTCGATTAATTTAGTAGCAATATTCTCCGAATTAATTTTATAAGTTCCATCTTGTAATGCTAGCTTTATAGACTCAACTTTTTCACGATCTACAACAGGCTGTGAGGCGAGGCTTTCTCTGATTTTTTCAAGGGTTTGTGCAGATTTTATATCTACTTGGTCAACATTGATCTTGTTTGAAGACGCAGTGCTAGCCACGCCGCTCTCCGAACCGGATCCTTTTATACCCTTGTTTTGGGTTTGAATGTTTGCGCCGTTTATCGGCCCATTTATATTACTGATTTTGTCAGTCATAGTCGTTTTTCCAGATTTCACTAAAGTGGGTAACGGCAGTTTTCATATATACTTTAGTAGTTTACATAAGTTGCGTAGGTTATTTTGTTATAGATTCACCAAAACTCTATGTTTATCTGAGACATAGGCCTCAATTTCACGTTTTGAAGCGGTATTTTTTACTCTAATCCGATCCCCTTTGCTGCCGTCACTTAAGGCTACTCCAACGGCTCGGACCTCAATTCCGCCATGTCTCGAGACAATAGTAATTCGATCACCCCGTCGAACAATCTTTTGGGAATCTAACATAATGCTTGTAAGCACTTGATTTGCGGGTATATTACGCTTCATTTGCATACCTATGAGGGTGGAATTAGCAAGTATATAACCACCCGTGAGATGAGTAATATCACGCTTTTCCTTACGTATATCTTGTATAGAAATAATTTGTCTGCGGTTAAGTGCAGATTTTGATACCCAAACATACTTATGAATATGTATTTGAGCGCCGACATAGATTTTCCACGGTTTTTCACCATTACAGCGTATACCCACCGTGGTATTACCAAACTTTTTATTTTCTAAAGGCCAAAATACCTCTAGTGGGGACGAGCATTGACTTAAGCGTAATCGCTTGTCTAATGGCCGCATAGTAATTTTTGAATCTTGTACCTCTTTTGTTTCATCTTGAAGAAATTTAAGAGCAGCAGTATGCAGGCTCTCATGGCTTTGAACAGAGGCAAGAGCAAGGTTGAGATTGCATATTATTACAATTATGCAAAGAAGTAAAAAATGTTTCAGCATGATTATATTGTTAATTAATTATTGGATAAATGTAAATTCCATTGGTCATTTATTCGATCTATTTCATTTACTGATTAACAATTCATCTGCAAGTTATATGCCGAGTTTTTCAGTAACGAAATCACATTTCTGAGATTCAACAAACTTATTACTAAGAAAAAATTTGCCGTCTCGCGGCAAATTTTGCCGTGTGATTTGCCGTGAATAAATTTTTAAGCGTCTAACAATAGATAAAATACAATTGTTTTATGTGTTGGCACAGCACTTGCTTAGTTTGTAAACAATCAATTTAAGAATAGCTTGCTCATGAACACGCTGGATAATTACTTTGGTCTAAATGCACAATCTGTATTAGCGCGCTCAAAACGTGCTGAGACATTGGCATCTAACATTATTAATGCTGATACTCCTAACTATAAAGCAAAAGATTTAGATTTTAATAATATTTTAAATAGCAATAAAAATGTTTCCTTATTTAAACGTGTTTCAGTTAATACCACTCACACTGCACATATAGCTACAAATAAAAACAATCTATTTTCTTCGCAAACAAAATTTAGAATTCCAGAGCATTCTTCATTAGATGGAAACACAGTAGATCCACATGTAGAAAAAAGTAAGTTTGCAGAAAATGCTGTTAGGTACCAAATAAGTTTGTCAATGCTAAATAATAAAATTCAAGGCTTAATTAGTACATTGCGGGGCGAATAGGCATGTCTTTATTTAATATTTTCGATTTAGCTGGAAGTGGGCTTAGCGCTCAAAATGTACGTTTAAACACAGTGGCGAGTAATTTAGCTAATGCTGAATCAATTGCCAGCTCACCAGAACTTGCATATAAATCAAGACAGCCAGTTTTTGCAACAACGTATCAAGATGAGCTTAATAGCATTCAAAGTTCTGCAAGTGCAGGGCTGCGCACCATAGGAATAGTAGAAAGCCAAGCTAAGAATGCTGCGCAATATCAGCCTGGTAATCCCTTAGCAGATAAAGATGGTTATATTTATCTATCAAATGTGAATGTTATAGAAGAAATGACAAATATGATGTCAGCATCAAGCAGTTATCAATCAAATATTGAGGTATTGAACACTTCAAAGGAATTGCTGCTACAGACACTACGTCTAGGTAGATTGTAATTAATATAAAGGTAAAGAAGTATGGAACCTATTTCGTCAGATATTTTAAGTTTAATTAATCGACCACAAGAAACTAAAAAATCAAAAGAGCTAGGGCAAGAAGATTTTATCGAATTAATGATTACGCAAATACGCAATCAAGACCCATTTGAGCCTCTACAAAGTGGCGAATTTATCGGTCAGTTAGCGCAATTTGGTACTGTTTCTGGAATAGGTGAATTAAAAGAAACCGTTAGTGATCTCGCAAGCTCACTAATTTCAAACCAAACACTTGAGGCAGCAAACTTAATTGGAAAAAACGCTTTAGTGCCTTCTGATAACTTAACTATGGAACAGGATGAACCTGGAAAAGGCGCAATTGCAGTAAATGCACCTTCCAGCAACGTTTCTATAAGTATTTTTGATGCAACAGGAAAGTTAGTGCAGACATTACCTATAGGTGCAGTTAACTCCGGCATACAAGACTTTGAATGGAATGGTGTTGATGCAAGTGGGAATACAGTTGCACCTGGCGAATACTTTTTTTCAGCAGTTGGCGTCCAAGGTGAAGCAAATGTTGCATTTGATACATTTGCCTATAAAGAAATTCAAAGTATCTCGCTGGGAGAAAGCGCAAGTTCGATACGTTTGAATGTAGCAGATGGAAGCGAGTTGAAAATATCAGAGTTATTAAAGCTTGAATAAACACATGAGATTAATTTAGTAATTTAGATAAATGGAGAAAAAATATGCCATTTGATATAGCACTTACAGGACTTAATGCGGCACAAAACGATTTGCAAGTTATTTCGAATAATATTGCCAATAGTGAAACTACAGGATTTAAACGTTCAAGAGCAGAGTTTGCAGATCTTTATGCGTCTTCGGAGTTTGGTACATCAAGTAATGCAATTGGTCAGGGTGTACAAGTTGCTTCAATTACACAGCAATTTACCGATGGTGATGTTACATTCACTGACAACTCTTTAGATCTTGCTATTACTGGGGGTGGTTTTTTTGTCTTAAGTGATGGTGGTTCACAAGTGTTTAGTCGTGCCGGGGCTTTTCAGGTTGATAATCTAGGTAATATCGTTAACTCTTTTGGAAATGAATTAATTGGTTTTCAGGCAGATGCAGCGGGTAACTTAACTGGTGGGCAGGGTCCGCTTGCTATTAGTCGTGCAAACTTAGCCCCCAACGTAACAACAAATATCAACATTGATGCAAACGTAGATGCGGCAGAACCTATTCTGCCTGCATTTTTAGTGGGTCCAAATGGTCCAGATCCGGCCACATTTAATCACTCTACTTCATTTACTGTATTTGATTCTTTAGGTGGAGAGCACATAAGCACTACCTATTTTAGAAAAGATACTCCAACCGATTGGCAGACTTATGTGTTTGTTGACAATGTGCAGGTAGATGGTCCAGATGTATTATCTTATGATGCCTTTGGTAGTTTGGCTGCGATTAATGGTGTAGCAGGCGCTACCACCACAACCTCTGGTGCATTCACGCCTGGAGGGGTTGGTGCGCCAACAACATTTACCATCGATTATGCCGACGTTACTCAATTTGGCGGTGGTTTTGCAATCAGTGCAATTGATCAAGACGGTTATTCGACTGGCCGTATAAGTTCGTTGGATTTTGATCCCTCGGGTACATTATTTGCACGTTATACCAATGGGCAATCTTTGATACAGGGGCAGGTTGCACTTGCAAATTTTGCAAATTCACAAGGACTACGTCCGACCGGCAATACACAATGGTCTGAATCTTTTGCTTCTGGCCAACCTTTAATTGGTGCACCTGGAACGGGTGATTTAGGGCTAATACAATCAGGCGCGCTTGAAGAATCCAATGTTGATGTCACCGGGGAATTGATAAATCTGATTACAACGCAACGTTTTTTCCAGGCGAATGCTCAAGTAATTGGTACGGCAGATACGCTTACCCAGGCCATTATTAATATTCGTTAATAATTAATTTAGAGGATTGATAACGTAATGGATCGAGCACTGTATTTGGCAATGAATGGTGCAAAGCAGGTGCAATTGCACCAGGCTACAAACACTCATAATCTTGCAAATGCAAACACTACTGGGTTCCGTGCTGATTTTGATGCATTTAATAGTTTGCCTGTAGTTGGTCCTGGTTATGCAACTCGCGTTTATAACCAAGATGAACGTAGTGGAGTCAATTATGCAAACGGCGCATTACAACAAACCGGCAGAGAACTTGATATTGCTGTTAATGGTCAAGGCTTCATCGAAATCCAATCGCCGAATGGTAGCAGTGCTTATACTCGAGCCGGAGATTTACGCGTTACTTCTGCGGGACTGTTAGAAACTGGTGCGGGCTATCCCGTTATGGGAAATGATGGTCCGATTGCATTACCCCCATTTGAAAAACTTGAAATTGGTAATGATGGAACCATTTCGATTCTACCTGTAGGGCAAGAAGCTACAACACTCGCCACTATCGACCGCATTAAATTAGTCAACGCCAATCCAGAAGAACTTGTTAAAGATGAAGATGGATTGTTGAGGACAGTGACCGGTGCATCTATTGAGGCAGATGCATCGGTCACTGTTGTTTCTGGTGTAATCGAAGCTAGCAATGTGAATGTAGTTTCAGAGTTACTTGACATGATTGAATTGACTCGCAACTTTGAAGTACAAATCAAGATGATGCAATCAATAGAAGAAAATGACGCTGCAACTACACAACTTTTGAGATTTAACTAAATAAGAAATTTTAAACCATAGGAAAATAAAATGGATATTGCACTTTGGAATTCAAAAACAGGATTAGATGCACAGCAAACACGAATTGCTGTAATTGCAAATAATTTAGCCAATGCAAATACTACCGGCTTCAAACGTGACCGAGCAGTATTTGAAGATCTAAATTATCAAACCATTAGCCAGCCTGGTGCGCAATCATCGCAAGACACACAATTCCCAACAGGTTTACAGATTGGCACAGGAGTGAATATTGTTGCAACTGAAAAATTATTTACCCAAGGCAATCTCACTCGTACTGAAGGTGCTCTTGATCTTGCTATACAAGGAAACGGTTTTTTTCAGATTTTGCAGCCCGATGGAACTATAGGTTATACACGTGATGGTACATTTACTTTGGATTCAACCGGGCAAATCGTAAATTCTAGTGGTTACGTTTTACAACCATCGATAACGATTCCACCAAATGTTTTAAATATAACGATTGGTGTAGATGGCACAGTATCGGCACAAACGAGTGGCTCGGCATCACCCACTCAAGTAGGAAATATACAATTAGTCGATTTCATAAATCCAACTGGATTGCAGGCAAGGGGTAGCAACTTGCTATTTGAAACCGCTGCATCCGGAACACCGCAAATAGGGACACCTGGACAAAATGGTTTAGGTGAAATTGAACAAGGTTCTTTAGAAACAGCAAACGTAAATATTGTTGAAGAGCTTATTAACATGATCGAAACACAAAGAGTATATGAAGTGAATTCGCGCGCAATTGAAACTATTAGTAGCATGCTTGAATTCGCCAATAACACCATTTAATAAAAACTTAAAAATATAACAATGAAAATTATATTTTTTATTTTTTCTCTGAGTGTAATAACAACCGGGTGCTCCACCTTTGGTAGCCTTCAAGATCCAGATTTTGCGCCGAGTCAGGCTCTAATTCCTGATGCCAAAACCACAATTGATGGGGCAATATACGATACTTCATATAATTTATTCCTCTTTGAAGATGTTAAAGCAAGAAGGGTAGGTGATGTAATTATCGTAGTACTTCAAGAAAGTATTAATGCATCAAAGTCAGCAACTACTGAAGCCGATAAGGACTCGAAGGTAGATATACCCAATCCAATTCTTTTTGGTAAAGATAATCCATTAAATGAGCTTATAAATGATTTTGAGGCTACACGTGAATTCGATGGTGAAGGTGAGACCACTCAGGAAAATAGTATAGAGGGGAACATTACTGTGACGGTGCACGAAGTATATTCAAATGGTTATCTATTAGTAAAAGGTGAAAAATTATTAGAACTGAATGAAGGAAGTGAGGTTGTTCGAATTACTGGAATTGTAAGACCAGTCGACGTCACTCCTGATAATACAATTTTGTCTAGCCAAATAGCTAATGCACAGATTACCTATAAAGGTAAAGGCATTGTTAGTGACAGTAGTAAAGCGGGTTGGCTAACAAGATTCTTTTATAGTGTAATTTGGCCATATTAAACAAATGAAAATGAATAAAAGCAGTATAATTAATTTAGTCTTATTTGCTTGTGCTGTATTTTTTGTAAATGATGTTAGTGCAGAGCGAATCAAAGATATATCCGCGTTCGCGGGCGTGCGCAGTAACCAATTGCTTGGATATGGATTAGTGGTCGGCTTAGATGGCACGGGAGATCAAACTTCACAAACACCCTTTACAATTCAAAGCTTAAGAAGTTTTTTAAAACAATATGGCGTAACGATTCCTTCTGATGTAAACCCACAATTAAAAAATGTTGCAGCGGTGACCGTACATGCTGAGTTATCGCCTTTTGCGAAACCAGGACAAGCTCTTGATGTAACGGTATCTTCACTAGGCAATGCAAAGAGTTTGCGTGGTGGTAGTTTATTAATTACTCCTTTAAAAGGTATTGATGGTCAAGTGTATGCCATTGCACAAGGGAATCTTGTTGTGGGTGGTTTAGGTGCGCAAGGCAGTGATGGTTCAAGTATCAGTATCAATGTTCCAAGTGTAGGTCGTATCCCTAATGGTGCAACGGTAGAGCGTACGGTGCCATCGCCATTTGCTTCCAGTGAGTACTTATATATAAATTTACATAGCGCAGATTTTACTACTGCGAAGCGTGTACAAAATCGTATAAATAGACATTTTGGTGAGCCAATAGCCCACGCATTAGATGCTGTAACCGTTAAGATCGATGCACCGTTTGAAAGCGCATCACGAGTTTCATTTATTGCAGATCTTGAAAATATAGAATTAATTCCGGGTGATGCAGCTGCAAAAGTTATCGTTAATTCTAGAACAGGAACTGTGGTAATTGGAGCCAATGTAAAAGTTACACCAGCGGCGGTCACTCACGGTAGCTTAGCCGTTACGATTACCTTCGACCCATTAGTTAGTCAACCAAATGCACTATCTTTGGGTGAAACTGCAGTTGTTGATCGAACAAATATCGAAGTTGATCAAGATACTAATCGAATGTTCTTGTTTGGTCCTGGCGTGACATTAAATGACATTGTAAATGCAGTAAATCAAGTAGGGGCAGCGCCAGGAGATTTGGTAGCAATACTTGAAGCACTTAAGCAGGCAGGTGCATTGCGTGCAGAGTTAGTTATTATATAGGTATATATTGAGTGCAATGGAACCGCATGTAAATGTAGCTAAGGTTTTTTCTAGCCTTATGCAAGCCAACACTTTAAATGGAAATAATGGATCTGCTCAAATTTCTAAATTGAGCAATGCAGTACAAAAGTTTGAAGCTTTTTTTATACAATCAATGCTTAAAAGTATGCGAAGCGCATCATTAGCAACTGGTTTATTTGAAAGTGATAAATCAAATTTTTACCGAGACTGGCATGATCAACAGCTAGCAGGTGATTTGGCATCTAAAGAAACATTTGCCGTCGCAAATTTATTGCGTGGCCAATTTGGGGGTGAAACAGTTCAACCAACGCCGTCTGCTTCATTGACGTCTGGCACGCTGTTTAGGCGTAGTGCTTACTCGCAAATCGGAAAATCAACAAATCCGAATAAAACTACATTAAAACAGTTAGTTACTAAAGAGTTAAGTAGACCCACAATAAGACCAAACATTATAACACCCTCTACACCAGTAGAATTTGTTCAACAAGTGTATCCACACGCGCAGCGCGCTGCTACAAAATTAAATACTTCGGCCGATGTATTAGTAGCCATTGCTGCATTAGAAACGGGGTGGGGCTTGCACACGCCAAAGACGAATCTTAATCAAGATTCATATAACTACTTTGGTATCAAAGCAAATGATTGGAAAGGCCCTACTGTAACGAGCACTACAAAGGAATTTGATGGTGAAAAGATGATTGAAATTAAAGATAACTTTAGGGCTTACTCATCACCAGCTGAATCATTTAGCGATTTTGCTGAGTTTTTACTGAATAGTTCGCGTTATCAAGACGCAGTCAAATCCAGCAACGATGATAAAGCCTTTGTAAAAGAGCTGCAAAAAGCAGGTTACGCCACTGATCCCAACTATACGAAAAAAGTGATTTCAATTTTAGACGGAAGTATTTTAAGAGAAGCCATCAATTATCAAAAAGGGCCCGAGAAAATAGTGAATTTAAAAACTAACAAACTACATTAAACAAGAGAAGTTCAAGTGGTAGATGCATCTAGAGTAGCGATAACAGGATTGCAAGTATTTCAACGTGCACTTGCAACGACTGCAAACAATGTGGCCAATGTCAATACTGAAGGTTACACGCGACAACGTGTTGAAATTGCTTCACGACCTACGCAAGCTTTCGGTGATGGATTCTTTGGTAGTGGCGCTAGAGTGGTTGGTGTTCAACGCATCGAAGATCAATTTTTAAATGCACGTGTACAGTCAAGTGCATCTGACGTAGCAAGATTAGATTCATATTTAAGTTTGATTCAACGTGTCGACAATTTATTATCTGATTCGCAAGGGGGGTTAGATAATGCGCTGCAAAACTTTTTTAATAGTCTACAAGATCTTTCTAATGATCCGGCCTCAATTCCAGCGCGACAAGTTGTATTAAGTAATGCGCAGACTTTAATTGCACGTTTTAGAGGTTTAGATCAAAGATATAACGATATTAATAAAGAAATTAATACTCGTTTAGTTGGTGATGTAAATGACATTAACAGTATTACAAGCAGTATTGCAGATCTAAATAAGGCCATCGTTGAAGCCAAAGCAGCATCCTCAGGTGGAGGTGTACCTAATGATCTTGTTGATCAAAGAAATGTGCTCGTAGAAAGATTATCTGAACGTATTTCTGTCAATACAGTGGAGCTTAATGATGGCTCCATTAATATATTTATCGGCGGTGGTGAGTCTGTTGTAATTGGAAATGCCTCAAGACAATTATCAACCATCAACGATCCAAGCGATCCCACTCAATTGCGAATTGGTATCGATGCAGGTGCAGGAACGTTTGATATTACAAATAAGATCACAGGTGGTAGTGTAAGTGGATTATTGGACTTTAGATCAGAGCAGCTTAGCAATATTCGTAATCAAACAGGCCGTATAGCATTAGTACTAGCTGATACATTTAATGCACAGCACCAAGAAGGTTTAGATGCCAATGGTGTTTTAGGCACTGATTTTTTTGCGGTGGCGGCCCCTCAAACCATTATTAATCAAAACAATACAGGTGCCGCAACAATAACCACTACAATTACCGATTTTACTCAATTAACAAGTTCAGATTATGAATTAAGTTTTGATGGAGCAAATTTCACACTTACGCGCTTGAGTGATGGTGTAAATATCAGTGCGCCTGCGGGGCCATTTAATATTGATGGTATACAAGTAGATATTGCTGGGGCCGCAGCAGCAGGAGATCGTTTTCTACTTCGACCTACAAGTGTGGGTGCAGCTGGCATTAATCTACTCATCACGAATACCAGTCAAATTGCAGCAGCTTCACCGGTACGTAGCCTAGAAAATACTTCAAATTTAGGAGATGGGATTGTTACTGCCCCAGAAATCTTGGATGTAACGGATCCCGATCTGCTTGATACAGTTGAGATTCGATTTAACTCACCTGCTTCTACATTTGATATTGTAAATGTAACGGATGGCATCACTATCGCAGCTGGCGTTGCATACTCCAACAATGCAAACATTGATTTTAATGGTGTGCGTGTGCAAATCCAGAATCAGCCTGACGCTGGAGACGTCTTTACCATAGAACAAAATTCTGGAGGTGTAGGGGACAATACCAATGCGCTTGCGTTGTTAGGGATACAAACATCGCAAACTGTTGGAGGCACGGCTACTTTGCAAGAAGGTTACGGCGCCTTAGTAAGTCAAGTCGGTACAGTAAGCCGCCAAACCAATATCAGTAGTCAGACACAACAAGCGTTATTCGATCAAGCAGTTCAAGAGCGTGACAATATTTCTGGAGTGAATCTTGATGAAGAGGCTGTAAACTTAGTTAGATTTCAGCAAGCTTATCAAGCCGCGGCTCAAGTCATTGCAACCTCGAATTCCTTATTTGATACATTTCTTGGAATCATTAGTAGGGCGATATAGAGAGTTATGGCACGCATCCCCACATCTTTTATTTTTCAAAAAACTGCAATCGATATTGCACAAAAACAGTTTGATATTGCGGAGATTCAAAATCAGCTGGGTACTGGAAAACGCTTGAATAAACCATCAGATGGTCCAGCAGAAACAGCGCGAGTAATTGATTTAAATCAAGCGATTGGCAGGATAGATCAGTTTCAGCGTAATAGTATATTTGCTAATCAACGCTTGGGTTTAGAAGATGTAACACTTTCTAGTGTGAATAATTTATTGCAACGTGTTCGAGACTTGGCTTTACAATCTAATAGCGGCAGTCAGACGCGTGAAACGCGTGCGATCATTCGTGCTGAAGTAGAACAACGGCTGCAAGAATTACTTGACTATGCTAACGCACGTGATGGCAATGGTAATTATTTATTCTCTGGATCAAAAAGTCGTACCGAGCCATTCACGCAAACTGCATCAGGCGTTAGCTATAATGGTGACCAAAGTCAGTTGCTTCTTAAAATTTCTGGCAACCGCACCATTGCGGCATCAGAATCGGGTTATGACATTTTTGTAAATATTAAAAATGGCAATGGTGATTTTTCAACATCATCTAATTTAGCAAATACAGGTGATGGTCTGATTACCGTAGGTTCGGTTATTGATACTAGTTTATTTCAAGCCAATGACTTTACGATTACCTTTACATCACCTACCACCTTTGATGTGGTGAATACCACGACAGCGACGGTGGTATTAGCTGCACAGCCTTACGTATCCGGCCAGTCGATTAATTTTAATGGGTCCGAAGTGGCAATTTCAGGTGATCCGCAAACTGGCGATCAATTTTTTGTAAATGCCAGTCGCAGACAAGATATCTTTGCAACCTTGCAGAATTTTATCAATGCGTTAAACATCGACCCTGCTAATCCTGCAGATCAAGCCCAACTTACGCAGGTCTTAGATCGCACAATTAGTGACGTTGATCAGGCCTTACAGAATACACTTAATATCCGTACTTTCATTGGGACTCGCCAAAATTCAATTGATACTGCAAACATTGAAAACGAAGGTGCGAAGATAGAACTTCAAACTACACGTTCGCAGATTCAAGACTTGGATTATGCACAAGCCATTACTCAGTTACAGTTGCAACAAACTACCTTGCAAGCCATTCAAGGCGCATTTGCGCAAGTACGCGGCTTAAACCTATTTAATTTTCTTAGATAATTTCCTTGCTATGACCCTTTGTCGGGTAAATCTTCTTTCTATTAGTTTTGATGTTAAAGAAATTCAACTTACTGCCATGCGTAGTTCTTTGAATTTATTACAAATTTTTTAAAAAAGCCTTAAAGATTCCATTTTACACGCCGATAAGGGAATCAGGACAGCGTAGAAGCCTATACGCTTTGCGGTGTTGAAGTCTCTTCGGGACTTTATATTTTTTTTAAGGAGACCATGGATACTACTAAGGAGTAAGTAAAATGCCTCAAATTATTAACACAAACCTGTTTTCGTTGAATGCTCAGCGAAACCTAAATACAACGCAAAGTGCTTTACAAACGTCACTACAGCGTTTGTCTTCAGGTTTACGAGTAAACAGCGCTAAAGACGATGCTGCAGGCTTGGCTATTGCTGAACGATTTACTGCACAGATTCGAGGGCTGAATCAGGCCATTCGAAATTCAAATGATGGTATTTCTTTTTCGCAAACCGCTGAAGGTGCATTATCGACAGCCACTAACGCTCTACAACGTATTCGTGAGCTAGCCGTACAATCTGCAAATGACACCAACTCATCTACAGATCGTCAAGCTCTCAATAATGAGGTACAGCAGTTAGCGGCAGAAATTAATCGTATTGCCAATAGCACACAGTTTAACGGTCAAAATATTCTTGACGGAACTTCTAGCACATTGGTGTTCCAAGTCGGCGCCAACCAAAATCAAACCATTAGTGTTGACGGTGTGGATGCTCGTGGTGAGATTCTAGGTGCACGTGTATCGGTAAGTGGCTCTATTAGTCAAACCAATATTAATGACACTATTACAGCTAATGACTTAGTCGTTCAAGGTATTTCCGTTGATTTATCTGGTTTATCTGCGGGTGATTCTACTTCAGCGCTTGTAAATCAAATTAATCAAGTTACTGCGCAAACTGGTGTGCAAGCACAACTTAACACCACAGTAACAACAGGTGATGTTCAACTGACTGCCGCGCCCGGGGATACTGGAACTATTAATGGCGTACAAGTTGCGTTAACAGGTGTTGCTGCCACAGACATAGATACCATTAATGCGGTAAGTGCACAAACTGGTGTAACAGCTGTTGTTGGCACCGATGCGGATGATGTAGTACTAAGCAATACTGATGGTTCGGCCATTACGGTTGGTGGTGCAGGTTTTGTCGCTGCTGAAACCTATCGTGCAGGTATTACACTGGCTGGTGAAGTTGGTAACGCATTTACCGTCACGACTGCTGAATTTACAGTAGAATCTGGTAATGCTATTGGTGCTGGTCAAGCTGATCAA
>JBFGJY010000033.1:0-26815 GCA_041576975.1 Gammaproteobacteria bacterium
ACGATCCGTCTGCACAGCTAAATATCATAGGTGATACAGGTACGGATGGTAAAACTTCGGTAAGCCAATTTATTGCACAAGCATTTAAGCAATTAAAAATTTCCTGTGGAGTAATTGGCACCCTGGGCTATGGTGTTTATCCTGATCTCGGTGCTGCAACGCATACCACGCCAGATGCAATACGCATCCAAGGCTTGCTTAATCGTTTTTTTGAAAAGGGAATCTACTACGCAGTCATCGAAGCTTCATCACATGGTCTTAAGCAAGGCAGACTGAATAGTGTGGCGGTGGATACTGCTGTATTTACAAATTTAGGTCGTGATCACTTTGATTACCACCCAACTTTAGAGGATTACGGCAGTTCAAAACGTATCTTATTTCAAATGCCGAATTTAAAGAATGCAGTTATTAACATAGATGATGAGTTTGGTAATCGATTGGCTAATGAGTTAAGTAAAGATGTAAATGTTGTTACATATTCTCACGACAATTACCAGCCAGAGCTTGGTTCTTATATATACGCAGAAAAAATTAGTTTTACTCCGAAGATGACAAAAATAGAGTTGGGCTCAAGTTGGGGAGATGCCACTATTGAAACTCAGCTTTATGGAAAATTTAATGTTAGTAATGTTCTCGCAGCCATGGGCACATTACTTGTAAGTGGGTGTTCATTTAAAGATACAATCAAGGCTCTTACTTCAGTGCATACTGTGCCTGGACGTCTGGAGCCCGTTACTGGAATAAACGATGTGCCCACTGTAATTGTGGATTACGCGCATACCCCTCAAGCGCTTATAAATGTTTTGCAAGTTCTTCGTGAGCAATGTCTGGGTAAGCTTTGGTGTGTATTTGGCTGCGGTGGTGATCGTGACCCTGGCAAACGTAAATTGATGGCCAAAGCAGTGGAGCAATTTGCGAATTATGCAGTGGTTACTGATGATAACCCTCGATCGGAAGATCCGGCCGCCATCGCACAACAAGTAATTTCAGGATTTTCGTCTTCAGCTAACTATTCTTTGATTCATGATCGCCGGCAGGCAATAGCATATGCAATAAATAGTGCGGCGTGTGAAGATACGGTATTGATTGCAGGCAAGGGGCATGAAGCAGTGCAAATCATTAATGATGTGTATGTGCCCTTTGATGATAAAAAAATTGCGACAACCTATTTACAAAAATATAAGCAATGAAGTTCAATCTTAGCGAAATTGCACAGATCACAAATGGTCAATTAGTTGGCCACGATATGGTTGTAGTAGGTGTATCTACCGATACGCGTAGCTTACAAGATGGAAATTTATTTGTTGCCTTAGTGGGAGAAAAATTCAATCCTCATAATTTAATTGAAACAGGGAAAGCAGATCTTGCAGGTGCGGTATTAGTGGAACATCAGGTGAAAACCGAACGCCCGCAAATAATAGTGCAAAAAACCTATGTTGCTTTGCAAGAGTTAGCGAGCGCATGGCGTAATAAATTCAATATACCTGTAATTGGAGTTACGGGTTCAAATGGAAAAACCTCTGTCAAAGAATTAGTCAAACAAATATTAACTACACAAGGAGATGTATTAGCCACTAGCGGTAATCTAAATAATCATATCGGTGTGCCTCTTACGTTATTTGGTTTAAATGAGAGCCATTATTATGCAGTTATAGAAATGGGCGCTAATCATGCAGGTGAAATTGCAACCCTCACGCAGTTAGCGAATCCAGATGTAGGTGTAGTAACGAATATTGGGCCGGCACATTTGGAAGGATTTGGCTCTGTAGAAGGGGTAGCGCGTGCTAAAGCTGAGCTGTACCGATATCTAAATCCGCAAGGTATTGCTGTAGTTAATGCCGATGAACCTTATCAGCAACTTTGGCAAGAAGATATCGGAGAACGCATGCAGATAACATTTGGCATCGAACAGGATGCGGATGTGTCAGGCAATATAATTGATTTAGATCTAATAAATATTACCGCTCCTATAGGAGAAATTCGTGTACAACTGCAAGCACTTGGTCAACATGCTTTATACAACGCATTGGCTGCTACTGCAGTGTGTCTAGGTCTCGGAGTTGATCTCGAAGCTATACAAACAGGACTTGAGGCCACCAAACCTGTGCCAGGCCGTTTGGTTCGACTTAAGGGTATTGGTGGTGCTTGTATATTAGATGACACCTATAACGCTAACCCTGCTTCATTGTTTGTTGCCTTAGATGTTCAGGCACAAGAGGCAGGCGAACATTGGTTGGTATTAGGAGATATGGGTGAATTAGGTAATGAAAGTATTGCCTTGCACAAAAAAGCTGGAGAAATGGCAAAGCAATATGGAATTACACGTTTATTTGGAGTTGGTGAATTAGTAAAACATACGGTAGATGCTTTTGGTCCTGGTGCGGAGCATTTTTCAAATCATGAAACTGTTATAGAGGTTTTACAAGATGAATTATATGAAAAGGTTTGTGTGCTGATTAAAGGTTCGCGTGCCATGCATTTAGAAAAAATTGTTGCGGGATTACGTTCGAATGTGAATTCAGAGGTTGCTTATAACGAGCATGCTGCTTGAATTATTTCAATACCTCGAAGAATTTCATTCTGGCTTTAATGTATTCCAGTATTTAACTTTGCGTTCCATCTTAGGCGTACTTACTGCTTTGATGATCTGTTTTCTCACAGGTCCGATGATGATTCGTAAATTAAGTAGTTATAGCGTCAGCCAAAATGTTAGAGATGATGGTCCTCATACTCATTTTGCTAAAGCTGGAACACCGACCATGGGTGGAGCGTTTCTTTTAGTGGCAATACTTATTAGTGCTTTGTTATGGAGTGATCTCTCAAATCGGTATGTATGGTTTGTATTAGGAACAACTTTTTTGTTTGGTCTAGTAGGTGCAGTTGACGATATTAAAAAATTATTAAGCGGTTCAAGCAAAGGACTAACTGCGAAAAGTAAATATTTTTGGCAATCTGCAATAGGTATTGGTATTGCCATACTCCTTTTTTACACCGCAAAAATACCAGTGGAAACAAATTTATATGTTCCGTTTTTTAAAAATATTGTAATACCTTTAGGGGCGTGGTTTGTATTACTGACTTATTTTGTGATCGTCGGCTCTAGTAACGCGGTTAATTTCACAGATGGCTTAGATGGTCTAGCTATCATGCCAGTAGTAATGGTTGCGGGTGCATTGGGCGTGTTTGCATATTTAAGTGGTAACGTTAATTTTTCAAATTATCTTGTCATACCGCATTTGCCTCTGGCCGGCGAACTGGTTGTATTTTGTGGTGCAATAGTGGGCGCGGGACTAGGATTTCTTTGGTTCAATGCCTATCCGGCACAAGTGTTTATGGGCGATGTGGGTGCATTAGCACTCGGTGCAGCGGTGGGTGTGCTAGCAGTTTTAGTACGTCAAGAAATCGTACTAATGATTATGGGTGGGGTATTTGTGCTTGAAACAGTATCCGTGATGATTCAAGTAGTGTCTTTTAAGCTTACTGGCAAACGAATTTTCCAGATGGCGCCATTGCACCATCACTTTGAATTGAAGGGTTGGCCAGAGCCAAGGGTAATTGTGCGTTTTTGGATTATCACCGTAGTTTTAGTGTTAATTGGTTTGGCAACCCTAAAAATACGGTAATACAAAATGGGATTTGCGTTGCAAGAACACATACCAGACAGAAACTATGAAACAGTAATCGTAGGACTTGGCGAAACCGGGTTGTCTGTTGCAGCATATTTAAATAGTCAGGGTGTACCATTCGTGGCGCTAGACACGCGTAACGACCCGCCTCAACTCAATACATTTAAACAAAGGTTTCCAAATGCTGAGGTTTATTTAGGAGAGTTATCAACGAATTCATTGCAAAGAGCCAAGCAAGTAATAGTAAGCCCTGGAATAGATTTAAATAATAAAGTCATTCAGTTTGTAGTAGCTCAAGGCGCAGCATGCTTTGGAGATATCGAGTTATTTGTTAACAGCACGCAGACACCAATAGTTGCCATTACTGGGTCGAATGGCAAAAGCACAGTAACAAGTTTAATTACTGAAATGTCAAAGTGTGCGGGAAAGCGCGCGTATTCGGGTGGGAACTTAGGTCCGCCCGCACTGGAGTTGCTTAAATACGATGATGCTGAATTGTTTGTGTTGGAATTATCAAGCTTTCAACTTGAATCTACTCACTCATTAACACCCCAAGTCAGTGCGGTATTAAATATATCAGCAGATCATTTGGATCGACATGAAAGTATAGAGAGTTATGCTTGTGTAAAGGCGCAAATTTATGATCACGCAGATTTTTGTGTTGTGAACCGTGATGACGAGTTTGTTTCAAAAATGAAAACATCAGGAACGGTTATAAGTTTTGGTTTAGACCATCCAGCTGATGATGAGTTTGGTTTAGTTCATGATGCTAAGCATTCATTTTTAGCGAAAGGTGATAATTTACTATTAGCTACCAGCGAGATTCCGATGCAAGGCGAATCGGGAATTTTAAATTCGCTTGCAGCATTAGCAATAGGGGACGCACTGGGCTTATCTTTAGATAAAATGTTAATAGCCCTAAAAAAGTTTAAAGGGCTACCGCATCGTTTTTCACTGGTGGGCGAATCGCAAGGCGTGTCATGGTTTAATGATTCCAAGGGAACCAATATTGGAGCCACGATTAGTTCTTTGCGAGGTTTGAAAGATAATATTATTTTATTAGCAGGTGGAATATTTAAAGGTGGAGATTTAAATCTTTTACACAAAGCCGTAGCTAAATATACAAAGCATGTAATCTTATTTGGGCAAGATTCAAGCATATTAGAAGAAGCACTAAGTGGTGC
The DNA here is from genome assembly GCA_041576975.1 of Gammaproteobacteria bacterium. Classification (GTDB taxonomy): domain Bacteria; phylum Pseudomonadota; class Gammaproteobacteria; order UBA4575; family UBA4575; genus JBFGJY01. The sequence goes on from JBFGJY010000033.1 coordinate 4,811, forward strand.
TACATCCCTACATTCAGCAAATTCAATGCGTGATGCTGTTACTATTGCACGTGATCTTTCTAAATCAGGTGATAAAGTTTTGTTATCCCCTGCTTGCGCTAGTTTTGATATGTATGAAAATTATATTGCGCGTGGGGAAGATTTTGAATCTTGTGTACAGGAGCTTGCTTTATGAAAACATCTAAGCAAGCAGCTCGGCAATTCTCTACCAACATAGGTATCAAATTAGCGAAGCATTGTGATCCCGCGCTTATGATGTCAGCAATGCTGCTTTTGGGTATAGGCTTAGTGATGGTGGCATCTTCATCGATCGAGATTGCTGATCGCGCAACAGAAGATCCACTGTACTATTTTAAACGTCAATTTATTTTTGCATTGCTAGGTGTATTTGCCGGTATATTGCTCACTAAGATTCGACTAACGCATTGGGAAAATTCAGGTATGGCACTGTTGTTTTTTATGGTGTGTATTTTAGTGCTCATTTTAATACCTGGCTTAGGTAGAACGGTTAATGGAAGTACACGTTGGTTAGAGTTAGGCCCATTTGGGTTACAAGTGTCTGAAGTAGTCAAGTTGTTACTCATAATATATCTTGCAGGATATGTAGTAAGGCAGGGAAAGCAAATTCGAGAGTCGTTTGTTGGATTTATAAAACCTGTGATTATACTTGTCATCCTTTTTACCTTGCTACTACTTGAACCTGATTTTGGCGCAGCAATTGTTATCTTAACTACTGCTTTAGGGATGCTTTATTTAGCCGGTGTCAAGATATGGAAATTTGGAATCTTACTGTCTGCGTCTGCTGTCTCTATAGCATTTGTTGCGATTTCTTCACCTTATCGTGTTGAACGCTTAACAGCATTTTTAAATCCGTGGTCAGACCCATTTGGTTCTGGATTTCAACTTACACAATCATTAATTGCAATTGGTAGTGGTGCGTGGACGGGTTTGGGTTTGGGGGCAAGTGTACAAAAGTTATTTTATTTACCAGAGGCACATACTGACTTTGTTTTTGCAGTTATCGCTGAAGAATTAGGCTTAATAGGTGTTACTGCAGTTTTAGCTTTGTATATAGTTCTAATATATAGATGCTTTGCAATTGGTAAGTTGGTTGAAAAACAAGGCATGAGATTTGGGGCACAAATTAGTTATGGAATAGGGATTTGGCTAGGACTACAAGTGTTTATCAATATAGGTGTGAATATGGGCGTGTTGCCAACAAAAGGATTGACGTTGCCATTGATCAGTGCTGGAGGTAGTAGTTTATTGGTCGTTTGTATGGCGATTGGTCTTATCACACGCGTGTATATTGAAGGTGTTGCAAAGTTTCCGCTTCGATAATGTTAAATACTTAAACATTTCATGAGATATACACGTTCTCCAGTTATGATTCTTGCCGGTGGTACAGGTGGTCATGTGTTTCCTGCGCTTGCAGTGGCAAAGAAAATTGAGCAGCAAAGTGTCCCTATTATTTGGATAGGTACAAAAAAAGGTATTGAGTCAAAAGTAGTAACAAAAGCAGGATTTCGACTTGAGTGTATTTTTGTAAGTGGTCTTCGTGGCAAAGGTATGACAACTTATTTAATTGCGCCCGTTAAATTAACTTTAGCAGGACTGCAAGCAGTTTGGTTGTTACTCAAGTATCGGCCATGTGCAGTTTTAGGTATGGGCGGATTCGTTGCTGGCCCTGTTGGATTGATGGCGGTTTTACTGCGACGGCCATTAATAATTCATGAACAAAATGCAATCGCAGGATTAACAAATCGCATGCTCGCACCATTTGCCAAGCGCATCCTAACTGGATTTCCTAGTACATTTGTACGTAAAAATGCAGAAGTCGTTGGTAATCCAGTACGCGCAGAAATTTCGCAAATTCAGCGCAAACATGCAATTGCTGAGCCTATAAATAGGCCTATACGAGTTCTTGTAATTGGAGGAAGCTTGGGTGCTCAAGCATTCAATAAAATTATACCTGCTGCATTAGCGCAAATTCATGTAGATGAACGCCCAGAGGTTTGGCACCAAACCGGCGAACATAAACTTCAATATACACAAGAGGAATATAAAGCATATGGTGTAGAGGCATGTGTAGATGCATTTATCGATGCAATGCATGATGCTTACGCGTGGGCAGATATAGTAATTTGCCGGGCCGGGGCAATTACCGTTGCAGAGCTAGCGATAGCAGGTGTTGGCGCAATATTCGTACCATATCCTCACGCGGTGGATGATCATCAAACTGTTAATGCTACTGCATTAGCGAATGCTGGCGCAGCATTTTTGATTCAAGAACGTGAACTAAATGAAACGATCTTAGCTAAATTGCTGCGTGATATTTCAAATAATCGCTCTAAACTTAAAGTTATTGCGCAAACCGTACGTAATTTCGCAAAACCACAGGCTGCAGATGATGTTGCAAAAATTTGTTTACAAGCTTGTTTAGAAAAAAGCAATGACAGGATTGGTCTCGCAAAAGATTTTTAGTTATGACATTTAATATTGGGCATTTTGCAACACGTAGAATCAAGCATGTACATTTTGTTGGTATTGGCGGATCGGGCATGGGAGGGATTGCCGAAGTCATGGTGAATTTGGGGTATGGTGTGTATGGCTCTGACATACAAAATAATGTCATGACACAGCGATTAGGTAAGTTGGGTGCAACAATTTTTACTCAACATGATGCAAGCAACATCGAAGGTGCAGATGTAGTTGTTATGTCTAGTGCTGTAACTGAGGACAATCCTGAGATAGTAGCCGCGCGCGAAAAACGCATTCCTATTGTACCCCGTGCTGAGATGTTGGCGGAATTGATGCGTTTTCGTTATGGCATTGCGGTTGCTGGCAGTCATGGAAAAACAACTACTACAAGCCTCATTGCATCAATTCTTGCCACAGCAAATTTAGATCCTACATTTATTGTTGGTGGTCGTGTGAACAGCTTCGCGAGCCATTCAAAACTTGGGACTGGACAATATTTAGTTGCTGAGGCTGATGAAAGTGATGCGTCGTTTTTGTATTTGCAACCAATTATGTCAGTTGTTACCAATATTGATTCAGATCATCTTCCTGCTTACGGTGGTGACTTTAATAAATTACAAGATGCTTTTTTACAATTTATCCATCACCTTCCATTTTACGGGATGACGGTTTTATGTAGTGAAGATGAAACTATTAATAAATTGTTGCCAAAAATTTCGCGTCCGTATGTAACGTATGGATTTTCTGAGGACGCAGACTATCAAATATCTGATGTTGAGAGTTCTGGTACGCAGACGAAATTCACGTTAAATCGTCCTGGCAAACAGTCCGCGATTAAATTTGTGCTGAATTTACCAGGTATACATAATGTGCTAAATGCGGCAGCTGCAGCAATTATTACGCTACAGCTTGATATTAAAGAGGGGTATATACAATCTGCATTTCAAAGTTTTCAAGGAATTGCGCGACGATTTCAAACCTATTCAAATATTTGTATCAATAATAAACATATTCAATTAGTAGATGATTATGGACATCACCCTACTGAGATAGCGGCCACAATGATAGCTGCTCGTGAAGCTTGGCCAGAACGAAGATTAGTTGTGTTATTTCAGCCGCACCGCTTTTCACGTACTCGCGATTTGTTTGACGACTTTGTACGTGTTTTAAACGAGGCAGACATATTAATGTTATGCGAAGTTTATGCAGCTAGCGAGACGCCGATTGCAGGTGCAGATAGCCATGCTTTAAGCCGTGCATTACGAGCACGTGGGAAACTTGATCCGATATTAGTTAAGGATTTGTCAGAAATTCAGATGACGCTTGAGCACGTAATACAAGATAGCGATGTTTTATTGACTTTAGGTGCAGGGAGCATTGGTAGTATTGCACAGAGTTTAAGTGAATCTTTTGCAACACATTAATATATGAAGTCAGCGCATAATATTGAAATGTTTCGTGGAGTACTTGAAAAAAATGTTTCGCTAGCGCGTTTTACTAGTTGGAAAGTAGGAGGAATAGCTGATGTATTGTATCGACCTGCAGATTTAATGGATTTAAGGGATTTTCTGGTAACACTTGATACGTCTGTTCCTATTACCTGGCTTGGAAGAGGGACTAATGTGTTAGTTCGCGATGGTGGAATTCGAGGTGTAGTGATTCTATTGCACGGTTGTTTAAATCAACTTAAGTATTCAGTATCCACAACGATTCGAGCCGAAGTTGGAGTATCTTGTGCAAAATTGGCACGATTTAGTGCGGACAAAGATTTAGTTGGTGCAGAATTTCTTGCCGGAATTCCAGGTACGGTGGGGGGCGCCTTGGCGATGAACTCAGGTGCTTATGGTAGTGAAACCTGGGATTTCGTTATTCAAGTGGAAACGATTGATCGTTTCGGTCAATTTCATACACATAATTCAAAAGATTTGAGTGTGGGTTATCGTTCAGTCAAAGGGCTAGAAGATGAATGGTTTGTAGCAGCATTATTTAAGTTTTCAGTCGGCGATGGTAAGCAAGCGCGTGACAAGATCCGTGAATTATTGAATAAGCGTAACGCATCGCAACCGGTAGGAAATCAAAGTTGCGGGTCCGTGTTTCGAAATCCTGATAATGACCATGCCGCCAGATTAATAGAAATGTGTAATTTAAAAGGCGTGTCTGTGGGAGGGGCGCAGGTTTCCATCAAACATGCCAACTTCATCATTAATTCGGGCGGGGCAACTGCAAAAGATATTGAAGAGCTAATTTTGAAAGTACGCACAACCATAGAAAATAAATGCGGCGTATCTCTTGTGCCAGAAGTAAAGATCATAGGTGAAGCTGCATGATGCACAAACCGCACTTTGGTAAGGTAGCTGTGTTGATGGGGGGGCAGTCTGCAGAACGTGAAATTTCGCTAAAGAGTGGTGCAGCGGTGTTAAGTGCATTAACTGCTATGCAGATTGAAGCAGATGGTATCGATGTTTCCACCGATATATTTGAACAGTTACGCGTGGGTAACTATGCTCGTGCCTTCATAGCATTACATGGGCCATTTGGTGAAGACGGCAGTATTCAGGGAGGTTTAGAAGTAATTGGTTTGCCTTACAGTGGTAGCGGCGTGATGGCTTCAAGTATTTGTATGAATAAATTGATGACTAAACAGATTTGGTTAGGTCGTCAGATTCCTACTCCAAATTATTGTGTACTGAAAAACACTATTAACCAAGATGCATTAGTGAAAGAACTTGGGCTGCCAATGATTTTTAAGCCCATATCTCAAGGCTCAAGCTTAGGAATGACTAAAGTCAATTTAAAAGAAGAAATTACTTTAGCTTGGAAACATGCACGTGAATTTGAAGAAACAGTAATTGCAGAACAATGGGTTGAGGGTCAAGAATACACCGTAGCTATCCTTGATGGTCGTGCTTTACCTATGATTCGATTAGAAACCCCTCGAACATTCTATGATTTTGATGCGAAGTATCATTCTAATGACACCAAATATCATTGTCCTTGTGGACTGCCTAAATCGTTAGAAACAGAAATTCAGAATTTAGCTTTACAAGCATTCGAGGCAACTGATGCATCGGGTTGGGGGCGTGTCGACGTAATGCTAGATGATAATAATCAACCATGGTTTTTAGAAATCAATACTGTGCCGGGTTTGACTGATCATAGCCTGGTGCCTATGGCAGCGAAGGTCGAAGGTATTAGTTTTAATGAGTTAGTAAGAAAAATTTTAGAAACCTCGCTGCCACAACATGTTACTTAACGTGAAACGAAAAAGACGTAATTCAAGAGTTAAGCAAAAAGCAGCGAAAAGACTTTTTTCATTACGTGATGCATGGGATGTTATGGTAATTGTATTACTGCTAAGTATTGTTGTTTATTTTTCGCACTATGTTCGAAATAATCATGCTTCCGTGTATGTGTGGCCACAGATCAAATATGTAAAAGTTAACGGAAATGTAAACACAAAAAATCATCAAGACCTTAAAAATATTATTAGCAAACGAATTTCAGGAGGGTTTTTTCGTGTACCAATGGATCAACTTGAGCAGGAATTGGCAGAAATACCCTGGGTATATCGCGCAACGGTACAAAGATTTTGGCCCAATACACTGGCAGTAAAAATTTATGAAGAAGTCCCTATTGCAAGATGGGGGGATACGGGATTGATGAATGCGTATGGTGAATTGTTTTTTCCAGACTCAACAGAATCATACTCATCCTTACCTATGCTATATGGCGAAAAATTCCGAGCAAAAGATTTGGCCGGAGTGTTTGAAGATAGCATGATCCAGTTAAAGCCGTTGGGTTTGCAACTTCGTGGCTTATTTGAGGATGAGCGTCAATCCAAACACTTAGTTTTGTCAAATGGGCTTGTTCTAGCAATTGGTGATGGTGATGTGACCAAAAAGATGAAGCGTTTTCTTACTGCGTATGAGCAATACCTAGCTCCACATTTAGTAGAAGTGAAGAAAATTGATCTACGCTACACCAACGGGTTGGCAGTTGAATGGAAAAATTCGAAATTAGCAAACAACTTAGCATTGGAACGTAATTTATGAGTCGGAAAATGGAAAAAGGGATGATGGTTGGTTTAGACATCGGCACCTCTAAGGTCACAGCAGTTGTGGGCGAGGTGAATGGGGAGCATCAGTTAGAAATCATCGGCATAGGTTCACATCCATCAAGAGGTTTAAAAAAAGGAGTTGTAGTAAATATTGAATCGACAGTTCAATCAATTCAGCGTTCTATTGAAGAAGCAGAATTAATGGCAGGCTGTCAAATTCATTCGGTATATGCAGGAATTGCGGGTAACCACATACGCAGCATGAATTCACACGGTATTGTCGCTATAAAAGATCGGGAAGTGTCTGCAGGAGATGTTGAACGTGTCATTGATGCAGCAAGAGCGGTTGCAATTCCAGCAGACCAAAGAGTACTGCATGTCATGCCACAAGAATTTGTGATTGACCAGCAAGAAGGTATTCGTGAACCAATTGGAATGTCAGGTGTGCGCCTTGAGGCAAAAGTTCATTTAGTGACGGGGGCCGTAAGCGCAGCACAAAATATTATTAAATGTGTACGTCGTTGTGGTTTAGAAGTTGACGATATTATATTAGAGCAACTTGCATCAAGTTATTCTGTTCTGACTGAAGATGAAAAAGAATTAGGAATATGTTTAGTTGATATTGGTGGTGGTACTACTGATGTTGCGGTGTTTACCGATGGGGCAATTAAACACACTGCAGTAATTCCTATTGCTGGCGATCAAGTGACCAATGATATTGCTGTCGCGATGCGCACACCTACACAATATGCAGAAGAAATTAAAATTAAATATGCATGCGCATTACGACAACTTGCGAATCCTGATGACACAATAGAAGTTCCAAGTGTTGGTGATCGTGAACCACGGCGTTTATCACGTCAAACTTTAGCAGAAGTAGTAGAGCCGCGTTATGAGGAATTGCTATCGCTCATACATGCAGAGTTGCGTCGTAGTGGTTTTGAAGACCTTGTCGCGGCAGGAGTTGTGCTCACGGGTGGCAGTTCAAAAATGGAAGGAGTAGTGGATTTAGCTGAAGAGGTATTTCATATGCCGGTACGCTTGGGCATGCCACAATTCGTAACTGGATTAGTAGATGTGGTGCGCAATCCTATCCATTCAACAGGTGTTGGGTTGCTTTTATTTGGTAATCAAAACCAACAATTGAATGAAAGTTCTTTGTTTAACGAATCAGGTATGGGAGGCATATTCCATAGAATGAGGAATTGGTTTCAGGGGAGTTTTTAAAAACTCATATTTTTATTTGCAACATGTAAACTAGAGGAGAAAGGTCATGTTTGAATTAATGGATGCATATAGCCAAAGTGCTGTAATTAAAGTTATTGGTGTCGGTGGTGGCGGTGGTAACGCCGTCCAACATATGGTCAACTCTGCAATTGAAGGCGTGGATTTTGTTTGTGCAAACACAGATTCACAGGCGCTAAAAAATACTAACGCCAAAACAGTTTTGCAACTTGGTAGCGATATCACTAAAGGTTTGGGTGCAGGCTCAAATCCTGTAGTCGGACGTGAGGCTGCAATTGAAGACCGCGATCGTATCCATGATGTAATTGCGGGAGCAGATATGTTGTTTATTACAGCTGGTATGGGCGGAGGCACCGGAACGGGTGCGGCACCCGTAGTGGCCGAAGTTGCTAAAGAGTTAGGGATACTGACTGTGGCAGTCGTCACCAAGCCGTTTCCTTTTGAAGGAACTAAGCGGATGCAAATTGCAAACTCAGGTATAGAGGAGCTTGCTAAGCATGTGGATTCTTTGATCACAATTCCAAATGAAAAACTGTTAACCGTCTTAGGTAAGGAAACTAATTTATTGGATGCATTTAAATCGGCTAATGATGTTTTACATGGCGCTGTACAAGGTATCGCAGAACTCATTACTTGCCCGGGTCTAATTAATGTCGATTTTGCTGATGTGCGCACGGTAATGTCAGAAATGGGAATGGCGATGATGGGATCTGGTATTTCGGTCGGTACCGAGCGTGCGCGTGAATCCGCGGAATCGGCTATTTCAAGCCCGTTACTTGAAGATGTAAATATTGCCGGTGCTAAAGGGATACTGGTAAATGTAACAGCAAGTTCCAGTCTTTCTATAGGCGAGTTTGAAGAAGTAGGTAATCATATCAAAGGCTTGGCTTCAGATGATGCAACCGTCGTCGTCGGTACGGTTATTGATGAGTCCATGAGTGACAATTTACGTGTGACATTAGTCGCTACGGGGATTGGCTCAGAATCTCTTTTCATGCCAATGAAACCGACGGTTAAGCTTGTTGAAACGCCTGCCAGTGAGCCCGAGGCCCTCAACGAAGAGTTAGAGCGGCCTATGGCTATCCGTACGGAAAATCGCGCAAAGGTCGTAGAAAATGAGGATGAGTACGATCTTGATTATCTAGATATACCAGCGTTTTTACGTAGACAAGCCGATTGACGGGAACTATCCCATAAGTGGGGGTTCAAAATCCCTAGCGACGACCTTGTAAGAATTATGTAATAATGTCGCGGTTTTTTTTTATATATGGCTTCTGCTTGTGAGCGATTTGGGGGCGCTAAGCTAGAAACAGCTCTATTGCTAGAGATCACTAGAATTTACAATCCGTGATAAAACAACGAACTTTAAAGAACGTCATTCGCGCTACTGGTGTCGGTTTGCACACAGGGAGTAAGGTGTACTTGACCCTACGACCTGCTCCTGTTGATACAGGTATCATATTTAGGCGAGTCGATCTCGAGCCTCCGGTAGAGATCAAAGCCAGTCCTGAGAATGTGGGTGATACTAGACTATCTACAACCTTGGTTTCGAATGGTGTGCGGATTTCCACCGTGGAACATTTATTATCGGCCATTGCTGGGCTTGGTATTGATAACGCGTACGTGGATGTAAGTGCACCAGAAGTACCTATCATGGATGGTAGTGCCGGACCTTTTGTGTTTTTAGTGCAGTCAGCGGGAATTGTAGAACAAAATGCAGCAAAAAAATTTATTCGAATCAAAAAATCTGTTGAAATAATAGAAGATGACAAATGGGCAAGGTTTGATCCATTTGATGGATTCAAAGTAGGATTTACTATTGACTTTGATCATCCGGTATTTAAGGCAGGGCCACAAAAGGCTGAAGTAGACTTTTCTACTACTTCATTTGTCAAAGAGGTCTCACGTTCACGTACATTTGGTTTTATGCGTGATTTTGAAACATTGCGGTCACGAAATCTAGCTTTAGGTGGAAGTCTTGATAATTCCATTGCTGTAGATGACCACCGCATATTGAACGAAGATGGTCTTCGTTATGAAGATGAATTTGTAAAGCATAAAATTTTGGATGCCATTGGAGATTTATATCTGCTCGGGCATAGTTTAATTGGTGCCTTTAGTGGTTATAAATCTGGGCACGCATTGAATAATAGATTATTACGTAAGTTAATTGCTGAAACAGAGGCTTGGGAAGAAGCGACATATGAAGATAATGAAGAGGCGGTACCAATATTTTATAGCCGCCCGGTAAGTGCTGGAGCGTAGTTGTTACATGCTCAAGTAGTTGATTTTATCAATTACTAGTATTACGCAGTGCTAGACGCTGTAACGCTTCCTGTAAACCCGTGTCTTTAATGCTGGTTGCACACTCGTTGATGAGTCGTGCGCTTGGGTTTGAAAGGGAGAGGGGCTTAGTCGGTGGTTCTACGCCGCTGGCAACATTACTGATTCTAATCTTTATTCGGTTCAGGTATTCCTTTACAGTGAGGCTTAGTTCTTGATTCAGCTGCTTTAGGATTTCATGCTGTTGAAACCGGATTAGGCTAGCACGGCTAGGATCATTCGTGATAATCGTGAGGGTGCGATTTTCGATGCTTGCGACCCAACAGTGACGAGCAAGGTCTGTAGGCATTTGCATCCTTAGACTTAATGTGAGTCTGTGCAAAAGCTTTGCTTTTTTTCGCAGGTCTAAACCGATGTATGAAGAAAGTTTTTGCATCTGAATTTTTACATCAAATAGGGAAATTGAATTCAACTATTATGACGTTGAACAAGAGTATTCAATAATAAAATAATAAACGATATGAACATTATCATTTTTCCTCGCCCGCGCACACGTATCACCTATGTTAATTATCTCCATGGTTGGAGTAAAATTGGAGCATTTCTGGGTCTAATTACATTATCCGCTATTTTGCTTGGCGGCGGATATATTCTTGGTGTGTCCCTTGGCCATAAGGCAATTTTGAGTGAATGGAAAACAGATGTAGTCGAACAAAAAGAGCGTCTTAACTTAGCCAAACAAGAAAGCCAAACACAAGTCGATGCACTTACAACTAAAATTGGATTATTGCAAGCTCATGTAAATCGCATTGATGCATTAGGAAATATGTTAGTCAATATGGCTAATCTTGATGCTGAAGAATTTAGTTTTGATTCCACTCCCGGTATGGGTGGTCCACACCTTTCCGTTGAAACCGACGTTCAAGTTGATATAGAAATCGACGCCGTGCTTGGAAGAATTAATGCAGAATTAGAGGAACGTGAACATCAGCTTCAGGTATTAAATGATTTACTCATAGATAAAAAGCTTGAACAAGAAACCTACCCTCAAGGTCGACCTGTGATTCATGGTTGGATCTCATCTTATTTTGGTAAGCGTCAAAGCCCATTTACAGGTAAATCCGAGATGCATCGAGGTGTGGATTTTGCAGGTAAATCCGGTAGCGATGTTGTTGCTGTTGCTGGCGGAATTGTCACACGAGCCGGTAAAAATGGGGGTTATGGCTATTCAGTAGAGATAGACCATGGTAATGGTTATGTAACTCGCTATGGACACAATCAGATGCTTCTGGTGCAAGCCGGTGAGGCGATCAAACGTGGACAAGTGATTGCTAAATTAGGCAGCACTGGTCGTTCCACTGGGCCGCATGTACATTATGAGGTTCTCAAAAACGGAGCTCGAATTAATCCGATGAAGTTTGTTCAATAGCTTCATTGCAGACCTTAATAAATCCAGTTAGTCTTCATCTAGCATAGCTTTTCTTCTAAAAGCTATTTTTTTATAGTAATCACAATTTACTGTATTTATCGACTAAGGTCGCCCGCTTCACCTTAATAGCTGTAAGCAAGATTGTAGCTCGTTAATTCAAATTTAGTTTTAGGCACCTATTATCCATATGTTTGACAACGTGACTAAGAAGCTCTTTGGAAGCCGTAATCAACGGTTGCTCAACCACTATAACAAAGTTGTTCAAAAAATTAATGCGCTTGAAGATTCCTATCAAGCACTTAGTGATCAACTGTTGCAACAAAAAACTCTGGATTTTCGCCAACAGATTGAGAATGGGGCCACCATAGATGAATTATTACCTGAAGCATTTGCGACTGTGCGTGAGGCTGCAATCCGTACACTTGGTATGCGCCACTTCGATGTTCAGCTTATAGGTGGCATGGTGTTGCATGATGGAAATATTGCTGAAATGCGCACTGGTGAGGGCAAGACCTTAGTTGCGACCTTGCCGATATATCTCAATGCATTGAGTGGTAAAGGTGCGCATATTGTTACCGTTAACGACTATCTTGCTAAACGCGACGCTGAATGGATGGGAGAAATTTACCGCTTTCTTGGGCTGACAGTAGGCGTTGTCACCGGAGGAATGATGCATCAGGAACGTCAACAGGCCTATGCAGCTGATATTACTTATGGAACCAATAATGAGTTTGGTTTTGACTACCTGCGTGACAACATGGAATTTTTTGTCGAAGGTTGTGTACAACGCGACTTGAATTTTGCCGTAGTGGATGAAGTTGACTCTATTCTCATAGATGAAGCACGTACGCCCTTAATTATTTCTGGGCCTACGGGTGAAAGCTCAGAAATGTACATGACGATTAATAAGCTTGTTCCAAAATTAATTAGACAGCAAGAAGAAGATGGGCCAGGTGATTACAGTGTTGATGAAAAAAGCAAACAAATTTTTCTAACCGAAGACGGGCATCAACACATTGAGGATTTGTTACTTAAGCAAGGGTTACTAGGGGAAGGCGAATCACTTTATGATGTTGCAAATATTAGTTTATTACATCACGTAAATGCGGCATTGCGTGCCAATGTGCTATTTCAGAAAAACGTTGATTACATTATTCAAGATAGTCAAGTAGTAATTGTAGATGAATTTACAGGTCGAACTATGCCTGGAAGACGTTGGTCTGATGGTTTGCACCAAGCAGTTGAAGCAAAAGAAGGTGTAAAAATACAAAAAGAAAATCAAACACTGGCTTCCATTACTTTTCAAAACTATTTTCGTTTGTATAACAAGCTTTCTGGTATGACCGGCACAGCTGATACCGAGGCATTTGAGTTCCAGTCTATTTATGGATTAGAGGTTGTGGTCATACCTACGCATAAAACGATGATTCGTGATGACATGGGTGATTTGGTGTATCTCACCATGCAAGAAAAATATGACTCGATTATTAACGATATAAAAGAATGTGTGAAACGCGGTCAGCCGGCACTAGTGGGTACCACTTCGATCGAATCTTCTGAACTCATTTCAAATGAACTGCAACGGGCAAAGATTGAACACCAAGTTCTAAATGCAAAACAGCATGAAAAAGAGTCTCACATCATTGCACAAGCAGGTCGACCAGGCACGGTAACAATTGCGACCAATATGGCAGGTCGTGGCACGGATATTGTACTCGGCGGCAGTTTAGATGCAGAGTTACAAAAGCTTTCACCTGAAGCCACTGAAATGGATCGTGAAGCCGTTAAAGACGATTGGCAATTGCGCCATGACGCAGTTATAAAAGCGGGTGGATTGCACATCATTGGTACCGAGAGGCATGAATCACGCCGTATCGATAATCAATTGCGTGGGCGTTCTGGCCGACAAGGTGACCCAGGATCAAGTCGTTTTTATCTCTCTATGGAAGACAATTTAATGAGAATTTTTGCTTCCGATAAAGTTCGAGGCTTAATGCAAAAGCTCGGTATGGAACAAGGTGAATCGATTGAGCATCCTTGGGTGTCAAAAGCCATTGAAAATGCTCAGCGCAAAGTTGAGGCCCATAATTTCGATATACGCAAACATTTGCTTGAATACGATGATGTTGCTAATGATCAGCGTAAAGTCGTATATGAACAACGACGAGATTTGATGCAAACCGAAGACATATCAGAAAATCTTACAGCCATACGAGAAGATGTTACCGATAAAATTATCAGCGAGTATCTTCCTTTCGGGAGTATGGAAGAGCAATGGGATATTGATGGCCTTGCGCAAGCATTTGAGAGTGAATTTGGACTAACTTTTGCGGTGAAGCAATGGCTTGATGAAGAAGATAATGTTGCTGAAGAAGAAGTGCGAGAAAGAATCCATCAGCGCGTTGCAAAATTATTTAAAGAAAAAGAGGAGCGAGTGGGTGCAGAAATTATGCGCCGACTTGAAAAAGATATCATGCTTAAGGTGTTGGATAATCGCTGGAAAGAACATCTGGCTGCTATGGATTACTTACGCCAAGGCATTGGTTTGCGAGGCTATGCGCAAAAAAATCCTAAACAGGAGTATAAAAGAGAGGCGTTTAATATGTTCCAACAAATGCTGGAACAAATTAAACATGAAGCTATTTCTCTAATCGCCAGAGCAGAATTACCCACACTAGAAGAAATTAAAGCAATCGAAGCAGCACAACAAGTGCCGGAAAATATAGAGTATCAGCATGCACAGGCTGATGACGTATTGCATCCTCAGCAACAAGTCACGCCACCAGATGAACTACCCAAGCAGCAGCCATTCAAACGCACACAAAAAAAACTGGGACGTAATGAACCTTGCTACTGTGGATCTGGTAAAAAGTTTAAACATTGCCACGGTAAATTAACCTAACTATTTATGCACTTATGATTAGTTAAGCTAAGTTTAATTATAATTTAGTAGTTTTATGGCAATTTCATTAACGTCTCCTACATCATTGCTTCCTATTAAAGGCATAAGGATTGCAACAGTTGCTGCAGAAATTCGATATAAAAATCGTGACGATGTAATACTTTTTGAGCTTTGCAATAGTGCCCAAACCGCCGCAGTGTTTACAAGTAATCAATTTTGTGCAGCACCTGTGGTAATTTCTAAACAGCATTTAAATGCCTCACAACCAAAATACTTACTCATCAATTCTGGCAATGCGAATGCCGGCTTAGGTGAGCAAGGTTTAACTGATGCTAAAGCCACATGCACAGCATTGGCAGAAGCTTGTGGGTGTGCTAAAGAAAAAATTTTGCCGTTTTCAACAGGTGTGATAGGTACGCGCTTACCGATAGAGAGAATGATTCAGCACTACCCGCAGTTGCTAAATGACCTAGAAGAAAAATCATGGCTAGACGCAGCACAAGCAATTATGACCACCGATACAGAAAGTAAAGGTTTATCTAAACAGATAGATTTGAATGGCCACAAGATTACGCTTACAGGTATTGCTAAAGGTGCAGGCATGATTCGTCCTAATATGGCTACGATGCTGGCGTTTGTGGCAACTGACTTAAAAGTTAATTCGAAAGTGCTCAATCAAATGATCGCAGATGCCGTCGATCAGTCTTTTCATTGCATCACGGTTGATGGAGATACGTCGACCAATGACGCCTGTGTACTAATTGCAACTGGACAAGCTGTAATCAGTTTTGATGACCTATCAAAGCAGGCTAGAGATGAATTTATTATAACTTTAAATGCTTTATTCTTAAATTTGGCACAGTCAATTATTCGCGATGGTGAAGGAATTACAAAATTTATCTCGATTAAAGTTGAACAAGCAAAGAATAAAGCCATGGCTCGCGACGTTGCATTCACAATCGCTCATTCACCGTTGGTTAAAACTGCAGCCTTTGCAAGTGATCCAAATTGGGGTCGAGTATTGGCCGCGGCGGGTCGTGTAGAGGATCACCGCCTAGAGTTCAACAAATTGTCCCTCTTTATTAATGAACTTCAAGTAATCACAGACGGAGAAATCGCATCTTGTTACACCGAGGAAAAAGGCTGTCACGAAATGAGCAAGGAGGAAATTGAGTTTCGCCTACAACTTGGCTTGGGCGAAATTTCTGCAAATGTGTGGACAACTGATCTTTCTTATGATTACGTTAAGATCAATGCGGAGTATCGGACCTAATAATACCCATCTTAGTGAAATTACGCGTATACCAAGATTATATTCATGTCGTAATTGGTATTATCAAAAATACTAAAAATGAAGTTCTTGTCACCAAGAGAAGACGTGATGCTCATTTAGGTGGATTGTTTGAGTTTCCCGGTGGCAAATTGAAAGCGAATGAAATTCCTAAAGAAGCATTGAGGCGCGAGTTAAATGAGGAACTGAATATCGATTTACATCAGTGTTCACCTCTTATTCAAATACCCTATACGTATTCGGATCGTAAAATTTTCTTAGATGTTTATATTGTTGATGATTATTCCGGCTTGCTTACAACCAATGAAGCACAAGAGTTGCGATGGATGGAAATTACAACATTGAGTAATGCGAAATTTCCGTCAGCAAATCACGGCATTATTCGTGCGTTGCAACTGCCAAAGATAATTTCAGTCACCCCAAATTTAAGCCAAGATCCTGACAGTTTCTTTCGGTGCTTTAAGAATGTAGTGGCAAATGAAGATATTGAAATCATTCATTTGCGGTCTCATGAGCTATGTTATTCGAAATATATGCAGTTAGCTGGGCATTGCTTACAATTATGTAAGCAGAATCGCACTAAACTTGTTTTAAATCGTGAACCGAAGTGTTTGCAAGAACTCGAGGCTACAGGGTTGCATTTATCCAGTAAGAGATTGTTAGCCGCAAAAGAAAGGCCATTAGGGAAAGATTACTTAGTAAGTGCTTCATGTCACAACTCTGATGAGGTGCTGCATGCGTCAAAGATAGGTTTAGATTATATTTTTCTAGGCCCAGTTGTGGAAAAACACTTAAGCACGAACAATAATCATCTTGGTTGGAATAACTTTGCTGCACTGGTTCAAGAGAGCTTAATCCCAGTTTATGCAATTGGAGGTCTACACGTCGATGACGTGAAGACAGCCGTCAAACACGGTGGGCAAGGAATTGCTGCAATTCGTGATTTGTGGACAGCGAATTAAGAGTGACCAATAAGAAATAATCTCAAAATGCGTCTCGCACACTGATACTACGTTGAATATTTGCTATCGTGAGAATCTGTTCATCGAAAACACTACGCCTTATCTTATGTACAGGAAGTACTGTATGCCGATTTTGCAGGAGCATAAATTGGCGAGCACACTTTCTACTATTTTGAGATAGGTTCATGTTTAAATATTTTAAAACGTACAACAGGCTAATTTAAACTCTATGTCTGATTGAGTTTGTTTGGGACTAGAATTGGGATCGGTTTGCTCTAGGAAGCGAATTGAAAATCGGTGTTTACCTGCACTGCACTCAGGAAATAAATTATTATCCTTAGTGATACCAATTCGTATCAACTGGTTCGGCTGGCTTGGGTCAAGGCTTTGATCATAGAAGCCTTTGTGTGAACTTTTGTTGGTATATGGCGTGCTCTCTCTAATCAACTGTAAAACACCAGTCACACCTTCTTGAACAATTTCAAATGGTGCAATCCATTCTATAAGTATTTTGTTGCGTTGTGTAAATGGTTGTGCAAGCCAGTGGTGATACTCAGGTAAATCAAAATCACACGTACCACCCGGTATCACAGCACGTTGACGAATACCGCTAATGAAATCATTATTCTTTAAATGGCTACCTAATTGGCCTCGGAATGTATGTAAACGGTCAAATATAGATTTGTGCTTAGAAAGGATATCTAGTAATTTAGTTGTATTTAATTTTGGTTTATTTGCTAGCGATTCTAGTGTATCGATCTGTCGTTTGAGTTCTTTTAATAATTCTTGTTTTAAATCGCCTCGTGATACTAAGCTAAGCATCTCTATTAAGCTCATTAAAGCTGCATGTGTATCTGTAGATTCATCACGTTTAGCGAAAAACTTAAACCGATACGTCAATTGTTCATACCTTAAGAAGGTACGCATACGTTCATTGAGTGGTTGCTCGTAGCTAATAAAATTTGTATCGAAGCTATTATTCACGATTTACTGGTGGTTTTACTTATAGCGTTATATTTTTCATGAAGTATAGCAATCTTTTCCTTGAGGGATTCTATATTGCCATGATTTTCAATAACATCATCTGCTAATTTTATTCGTTCAGATCTGTCAATTTGAGTTGAGATGATAGCTTTAACATGTGCTTCATTGCATTGGTCACGCAGCATCACACGTTGAATTTGTTCTTCGACTGTGCAATCCACAACTAAGATGCGATTAATTAAGTCAGTATGCTTTGTTTCTAATAACAACGGCACTACAATGATGCAGTAATTAGCATCAAGTGATTTTATTTTTAGAGAAATTTCTTTGTAAACTAATGGGTGTAATATTTTTTCTAATTTATAGCGAGTTTTTGAATCAGAAAAAACAGCTCGTCTTAGTTTGCCACGTTGTAGGACTCGATTCTTGTCAAAAAAATCAGCACCAAGATTTTTGTATATTGCATCAATGACATGGGAAGTTTGGGATAGCCCTCGCACGATGATATCAGCATCGATGATAGGGATGTTGAAATCTTGATGGAATATATTAGATACGACGCTCTTGCCGCTACCAATGCCACCTGTAAGTCCTACCACCAACATAATTCAACAATATTGGTTAGACTTATGTAGTTTTAGTTATGTAAAATCCCATTAGTTGATCACCGTACATCATTGCAATCCACCCCGCTACCGCAAGATAGGGGCCAAACGGGATGGGTTTACTGCGTTCCTGCAATTTTGTCATGATCATAGTAATCCCTATGATCGCACCTACGGCAGATGATAATAAGATGATTAAAGGCAGTAATTGCCACCCCAACCAAGCACCAAGTGCCGCTAGTAATTTAAAATCCCCATAGCCCATCCCTTCTTTTCCAGTGATTAATTTAAATATGTGAAATACTAGCCATAAAGAGATGTAGCCAAATATCGCGCCCAGTACACTAGATGTTAGATCGGTGTAGGTTAAAAAGATATTCAAAAAAATGCCTAGCCAAAGCAGTGGCAAAGTCATATTGTCGGGTAAATATTGTGTCTTTATATCAATTCCACTTAGGGCAATTAAGTACCAAGTAAAAATTACAGCACCAAATGATTGAATATTTAAGCCGAACCTCCAAACGACAAAGGTAGTAAGGATTGCAGTAAAAAGTTCGACAAAGGGATATTGCAGCGAAATTTTTACACCACAGTTACTACATTTTCCTTTTAGAATTAAGTAACTAATAATCGGAATATTTTCAATTGCCTTGACTTGATGATTGCATGATGGACAGTGAGATCTTGGTACCCACAAATTATACTTTGAGATAGGAGGATTGTTGCTGTTAAGGGTAAGAAGTTCTTTGCAATCCGCTTTCCATTGACGTTCTAACATCAACGGCACTCGGTGAATTACGACGTTTAAAAAACTGCCTAGAAAAGAACCAATAAAAAAGCTGTAGATTAATAACAATAGCAAGTTATCGGTAAGATAACTAAAAAGATAAATACTGGGGTCATCCAAGATTTACTTCAGCAAAGGGCTTAAATTTAAAGTTATACAACAGCACCGAGCTTGAAAATTGGGAGGTACATGGCAACAACTAAACCGCCAACCATGACACCTAACACTGCCATGATTAATGGTTCTAATAGACTGCTTAATCCATCAACTAGATTATCTACTTCTTGTTCATAAAAATCAGCGACTTTGCTTAGCATATCATCCAGTGAACCAGATTCTTCGCCAATAGCAACCATTTGGACAACCATATTTGGGAAAAGTGTTGTTGATCTCATACTTTGTTGTAATTGTGTTCCCGTAGATACTTCGTCTTTCATGCGCAAAGTAGCTTCTTCATAGACTATATTTCCTGTAGCACCAGCAACAGATTCCATTGCTTCTACTAATGGCACGCCTGCAGCAAACATGGTGGCTAAAGTTCGTGCAAATCTAGCAATAGCGGATTTTTCGAGAATATTTCCAATAACAGGAATTTTCAATGCAAAAACATCAATGCCACGTCTCACGGCTGGAGATCGTTTTTTTGCGTCGATAAATGCAAATACAGCTACACCAATCATTAATAATATCAGCCACCACCAATTTTGCATGAATTCTGACAGATTAATGACCAATTGTGTAAATGCAGGAAGATCGGCACCAAATCCTTCGAAAAGCTCTTGAAATTGAGGGACTACAAATAGCAAAAGGATACCACTAACAACAAACGCTACGACAAGCACTGCTGAGGGGTAGAAAAGCGCTTTTTTGACTTTACCTTTAAGTTCTTCGGTCTTTTCTTTGTAAGTAGCAATTTTATCAAGCAAGGTCTCAAGTGCACCTGACTGCTCGCCTGCATCGACGAGATTAGTAAATAAGTTATCAAAGTATTTTGGGTGTTTACTCAGAGAAACTGCTAATCCTGTGCCGGATTCGACTTCATTTTTGATACTCATTACAAGGTCTTGCATTGCGGGTTTTTCATGACCTTTGCCAATGATCTCAAAAGCCTGCACGAGTGGGACACCTGCGCTCATCATTGTGGCAAGTTGCCTGGCGAAAATTGCAATATCTTTTGGGATTATCTTCTTTCCACCAGCAAATAACGGCTTTGGCTTTTTCTTGACTTTTAATGGATTGATTCCTTGTCTGCGCAAATCTGCCTTCAACAAGATTTCATTGGTAGCTTGTGATTCACCTTTGATGCGGGTGCCTTTACGATCTACACCTTCCCACTTAAAGGTAATTTCATCTGATGTAGCAGCTGTAGCGGTAGCCATATTCTTAATCCTTAGTCACACGATTGAGTTCTTCAAGACTTACAACTCCTGTACGGACTTTTTGTAACCCCGAAGCACGTAAATCCGCAAAGCCTTCTTTGTTTGCTAGTTCAGCCATTTGCATAGCATTTCCATTTTCCATGATTAAGGTTCCCATCTCTTCAGAAATGGGCAAAACTTGAAATATTCCAGATCGTCCTTTATATCCGCTGTTATTACATTGATCACAGCCATTAGCCTTGAAAATTTTTAAGTTATCAAGCTCAGATTCTAAAAATCCTTCTTCTAGAAGTGCTTCCTTGGGCGCGTCATCATGTATTTTACATTGTTCGCATAACTTTCTGGCAAGCCTTTGGGCAATGATCAAGGTCACTGCTGAGGCAATGTTGTAAGGTGGCACGCCCATATTTGCCAATCTTGTAAGTGTCTGCGGGGCATCATTGGTGTGCAAGGTTGACAGGACCAAATGACCGGTTTGGGCGGCCTTAACGGCTATTTCTGCCGTTTCTAGGTCTCGAATCTCACCCACCATAATAATATCTGGGTCTTGACGTAAAAAAGCACGTAGTGCTGAGGCAAATGTCAGCCCTACTTTAGGGTTTACATTAACTTGATTCACTCCAGGCATATTAATTTCAGCCGGGTCTTCAGCAGTAGAAATATTCCTGTCCGGCGTATTTAGAATATTTAGGCCTGTGTAGAGCGAAACTGTTTTACCACTTCCCGTAGGGCCGGTAACAAGAATTAGTCCATAAGGTTTAGATAAAGCATTCAGATACAATTGCTTTTGATGTTCTTCATACCCGAGTGCATCGATCCCTAAAGTCGCACTGGTAGGATCCAGAATACGTAGAACAATTTTTTCTCCAAACAATGTTGGGCATGTGTTGACCCGAAAATCGATAGCGCGTTTCTTGGAGAGTTGCATTTTAATGCGGCCATCTTGTGGGACACGACGTTCTGAAATATCGAGGCGTGACATAACTTTTATACGCGCAGAGATTCTGGGTGCTAAATTTTGTGGAGGATTCGCTATTTCTTCCAACACACCATCTACGCGAAATCGACAACGATAGGTTTTTTCATAAGGTTCAAAATGGATGTCTGAGGCTTTCTTGTTGATCGCATCAAGCATGACTTTATTGACAAAGCGCACGATTGGAGTGTCATCTACATCAGAATCGCCAGTATCTTCTTTATCATCATCGCTGTGTGAAATATCAAGATTGTCAAGATCATCATCTAGCAATCCATCCATATCGAGAGATTTATCACCCATCTCAAGGGCTTTATCAATTATTGAGCCCAGCTTATCTTCTTCAACTAGAATGGCTTCTGTAGTGATTCCAGTGTTAAATTTGAATTCATCCAAAGCAACTAAATTCATTGGATCAGATATTGCAACAAATAATCGATTGCCACGTTTTTGTATGGGCAATGCATGGTGTTGACGAATTAGTTTTTCTGGGACTAAATTAGTAGGTACTGACTCTAGATCAATCGAGTTGATGTTTAGCAATGGGATTCCAAACTCATTAGAAGCAGAATGTGCTAGGTCATCTGCTGCTATGAATTCATTTTTTACAAGATAAGAAGTGAG
>JBFGJY010000034.1:0-25339 GCA_041576975.1 Gammaproteobacteria bacterium
ATATTCGCCCACTGAATGAAGATTTTGAAATTATGGACACACCGACCAGGGATGGTCTTACATGGGTCGAATTAATACCACTCGTTCAAGATACCGAGTTTCATCGTATTCAAATAGGCCTAGATGAAAAGGGAATAAAAAAAATGGAGTTGCATGACTATTTTTCACAAAAAACCATCATTGAATTTGCAAATCTTGAGATGAACGTAAAATTTCCACGTGAGTTTTTCACATTTAGAGCCCCAGAAGGAGTTGATGTTGTCGGTTACCCCGGTAACTAAATTTAAGAATTAATACATTATTGAAATTCTTTTTATATTATTGGTATAAATCTTCCAAGCACTTAGATCAAAACTGCATTTCTATCATAACTCGGTGCTACTTATGTGCTAATTTTAAATAATAAATTGGGCGTTTCTCGCACATAAATCGAATGTTTGTTTTCGGCCAAAAGCGGTCATTAAAATCATTGGCGTTTTTTCGCTCTTTTAGCCATTTAACAAAACTGGCAAATGCCCACATGAATACTAAAAAGTAGTAGCCCGCCAGAAAACCTGAGAGCACCAGCATTACTAGAAGTAGGAATACTTCAAGCATATATGCTATTGCATTAAAAGAAAGTCCCAACCTAAAAGCGCGGGGCTTGTGTGATTGATTATACTCAATAAGTTTAGCGACAACAGGATACTTGCAATTCATCATCACATTGTCGCCTGCTTAAACCAAGCAAAATTCTTACTACAGTACCTAGATCACCGTTTAATGTAATTTAGGAGTATAATTTTTGTGTCATTTAAAATTATTACACTAGCTTAAATAATAATTATAAAGTTAGAGAAAGGAGACCTTACTCATTGCAGCTAATCCAAATATTAAAACCGCATTCGGCGGTTGCCCCCACGATTGCCCTGATACCTGTGCAATGTTGTTTGATATTGAAGATGGAAAAGTGGTGGGTGTAAGAGGTAATAAAGATCATCCTATGACGCGA
Organism: Gammaproteobacteria bacterium; assembly: GCA_041576975.1. Taxonomy (GTDB): domain Bacteria; phylum Pseudomonadota; class Gammaproteobacteria; order UBA4575; family UBA4575; genus JBFGJY01. The sequence continues at coordinate 992 of JBFGJY010000034.1, forward strand.
GGGGCGCTGTGCGTCAAATTAAAAGATTACGAAAAGCGCCATTATCATCCCGATCGTGTTTTATACCCGATGCGTCGTACCGGCCCTAAAGGCAGTAAACAATTTGAACGCATCACATGGGATGAAGCACTGGATGAAATCACTACTAAATGGAAGGCCATCATAGATGAATATGGGCCTCAAGCGATCATTCCTTATAGTTACCTAGGCCATCAAGGACTTGTTCACGGTTTAAATGGCGGTGATGCTTTTTTTAACCGCATGGGCGCGACGGTTTGTGAACGTACCTTTTGTGGCGAAGGCTCATGTACTGCCTGGCTGTTGACCGTTGGACCCACTGCTGGCGTTGATCCGGAAAGTTATATTCACTCCAAGTATATTGTCCTCTGGGCGTGTAATAGTATGAGCACCAACCTGCATCATTGGCATATTGTCCAAGATGCAAAAAAGAAAGGTGCCAAGGTGGTTGTCATTGATGCCTATGCTTCACGCACGGCAAAACAGGCCGATTGGCATATCGCACCCAAGCCAGGTACGGATGGTGCACTGGCAATGGCAATCATTAACAGCCTCATCGAACAAGATTTAGTTGATAAAGATTATGTTGAGAACCACACGGTTGGTTATGACGAACTGTCAGTACGTGCCAAAGGTCGTACACCCGAATGGGCAGAAGAAATTACAGGTGTTTCAGCAGATGAAATTCGCAAGCTGGCATATGAACTAGCAACACAACAGCCAGCAGCTATTCGTATGGGAGTCGCACTTGAACGACATCATGGTGGTGGTCAGACCATACGCGCAGTAACTAGTCTTCCAGCTTTAACCGGTGCTTGGCGTCACGTCGGTGGTGGTATAACTCAATTCCCTGTTTGGGAGCATCCCTATAAGTTTGACGTGATTTGTCGACCCGATTTAATTCCGCAAGGCACCCGCGTGATAAATAATTTGCAGATTGGTCGTGCCTTAACTGGCGAAATGGACCTAGATATTCCGATTAAATCGATGATGTGCTGGAATTCAAATCCGGTCACGCAAGCACCAGAGACAGATAAGATTGTTAAAGGTTTGATGGATGAAGATTTATTCTTGGTTTCAGCTGAACATTTCATTTCTGATACAGCCTCTTATGCGGATATTGTATTGCCAGCCTCCATGGGTGCCGAATTGGAAGACATTATATTGTCATGGGGACATTTATATTTGACCTACAATGCCAAGAGTGTTGAATCACCGGGAGAAGCGTTACCCAACAATGAAATATTCCGCCGGCTTGCCGAGCGTATGGGATTTGATGATGAACAATTCAAATGGTCAGATTCTGAATGTTTGGAAAACTACATTGATTAGGGTGCGCCAGCTTGTGATGGCATTACTTTGGATTATCTTCGCAACAATGGCTTTGCCCGTTTAAATGTCGGCACTAAAGATGACCGCTGCCCCCATAAAGAAGGTAACTTCCCAACACCATCCGGTAAATGTGAATTTAAGGTTGAAGGCGCATCTAACTTTGTTGCTGGGCCATTCCGCCAGATGTATGAAGGGTTCCAACCGGGCGAACCATTGGATAGTTTGCCGGATTACGTCCCGCCAAGAGAGTCAGCACAGTCCAATCCGGATCTGGCAAAGAAATATCCATTAAATATTGTTTCACCCAAGAGCCACGGTTTTTTGAATTCCTGTTATGCCAATATGGATCACAAGATCAAAGACCAAGGAGAACAATTTGTGTTAATTAATGCGAAGGATGCAGAATCAAGAGGCATAACGGATGGCGATAAAGTACACGTCTTTAATGATCGTGGAGGTTTTGAAGGTGATGCCAAAATTACCGAAGATGTCAATCCCGGTTTAGTTGTCGCGACACTTGGTTACTGGCGGCAGTTAACCAAAGGGACAGTTAATATTATTAGTTCAGCTGAGTTTGTAAATATGGGACATGCACCTACCTTTTCAGACAATCTGGTACAAGTAGAATTAGTTTAATTTTAATCAAAAATATAGAGGGTCAAATCTACGTTATAGAATAGAAATGATGTTCACAGCCAGTTGAAGCGGTATTTATCCTTCGCATATCTCTGGTCTTGTACTATGACGTAGACGTGACCCCTTTTCTTTTCAAGGTTCACAAATTTGTCTGGACGACCTACATAGATGTAGGAAGTGCAGATTATGCAGGAGCAATTATCTGCCCCCATTTGAATAGCTGCAGGCTTTGAGTTGAAAGCGGTCATTCAAAACATTTGTAAATTAGCAATTAGAAATTACAAAAAACTTCTTGAAAGAGTTTTGAATTGTCCATGTTGATTTTATTCCTTTGTTGAATGAGACTATGTCACCTTCCTGTAAAGCAACATTTTCACCATCTGAGATTTCAATTAACAACTTTCCTTGTAATACCTGAAATATCTCATCACCTGGAAACTCGTATTCAAACGTCATAGGTTCACAGCGCCATAATCCTGAATAGGTTGGTTGGCCACTTGAGTTGGTTTGTGTCAGCCAATGAACTTCTCCTGCCTGTTTGTCTTTTACCATAAATGGTTCGTAAGTTTCTGTTGAAATTGTTGATTTAAGGTATTCAGCATTTTTATTCATGGATCCCCCCTATGTGGACTGAATTGTTTAAGTCTATCATTGGAATGTCCGCTTTGGGTCGAAAGTGGTCATTCAATAGAAAATTAATTTTAAACATCTACTGTACTGAAGTCGGCTGTAGTAGCTTTTTCCATAAGAATTTACCTTTACGTATGAAAGGGAATGTGCGAATAAAACTTTCGTGCACATCAAGTAAAGGAGCTATCATAGTAATAATCTATTGCCGTTGCATTTTAGGAGGAGATAAAAATGAAACTAATCCTAATATTATTTATAACTTTGTTATTAACAACACCATGCTTTGCTGAGCAATGGTTTTGTGTTAAAGATCAAGCATTAATTTATATTTACGACGAGACACCTGATAAATGTAAATCTTATAGTAGCCTTAGACTTAAAAAACCAATTGTTAGTCGGTCAAACAAGAAATTTAAAGGCATAGTTGAAACATTTGACGATCGTCGTGCCATAAGTAATTGTTCTTATAATTCTATATACTAAGCTCTGATGTGTTATAAATATCAGAGAATTTGCATGTCTACATTCGGTCAATAGCGGTCATAGACATTAACTACAAGCTTATGCTTTGATTAATGTATAAGCACCTAGAAAAATAAAACCAATGCCAGCAATAAAGTGAAGATACTTTTCACTTACGTAATTTGCAATAAATCCTCCAGCTAATACACCAATCGCGGATGTTAAAATCAGTGCAAGAGATGCCCCTAGAAATATTGTGAATTTACTTACCTCTTTATCTGCTGCAAATAGTAAGGTGGCGAGCTGCGTCTTATCACCAAGTTCCGCGATAAAAATAACGCTAAATACAGTGAGAAGAATTTTTAGATCCATATTTATACATGCCTATGAAGATTTAAAAGTTCATCTTAAGTTGAAAAGCCTAAAAACCTCAATGTCCGCTTTGGGTCGTTAGCAGTCATTCATTTTATATATTCTTGTGCCAATCAGTGCATTATTTATATATGCTTGCCTTCTAAATAATAAAGTTATAGGCATTACGTAATATATTACCTACATTTAATGCAGACATCTAAATATGGATGTTTTATTTCAAATTGGTTTATATATACAGTTCTATTTTATATTCTTGTCTTTGACTTATTAGTAATTATTGTTACAAATATTAAGAAATAGAAGCGTTATGACTAATAATCAAACGAAATTAATTATTTTCGACCTGGATGGCACACTAATAGACACCGCGCCAGATTTAGCTGAGTGTATAACCTGTAATAAGGGCGCTCAATCTGTAATTTCTGGCGGCTTGCAAAACTCTAAATTTACGGTGGATTTGTCAAACCCCAAATCAAAATCACATGATGCAAGGCTGAAAACAAAAAGCTGGGTATGATTTTTTACTTGAAGGCAGGGGCAGGGTTTACACCCCCCTAGGGTTCAGTTGGGGTTTGTTTAAATCTTGATTATGAGCCTACCTCAAAATTTATAAATAAATTTTATTTAAATTCCACCTATTATTTAAATGTCTAATTGCGGCCTAATGTGACATAAAATTTTATCCACTTTTTAATCTATTGGAATAGTAGAGACAAAATTTAAGTATAGGAAAATCTGATACAGTCGGTAATCAAATTAATATTACTGTTATACAACAAGCTCTAATTTTCATCATCACCAGGGCGTTTGAACCCAAAACCTCCACAAGTATTAAGCATTGAACAGCAAGACTTTTCTTGAGAACTAAGATTAGGGCTTTGGCAATTCGGAATTCGTAAATCTGTTTGTGCTTTGTGTTGTTGATTATTAGAGTTTGGATTCTGTTTGTCAGCCGCTGTTATTTGCGAAGTCGTCATGGTGAGCCTCTTGAGTCCATACTTTTTACATTCAGACTTAATCGTGCAACAAGATATTTCCTCCTTAGTCTTTGCATTCTGACAATCCACAGGGCGTAATTCTGCTTGTACAATTGTCGGCAGTAGCAACCACGAACTACAAAAGAGCATGCTAGGAATGAGCCAGTTTGGTATGTTTATCATGGGATTGTACCTTTAGTTTTTACTAGATCTGAATTAATAGACAGCAATATATTCGATAGTTTTAATACGTAATAACACATACGGTTCAAATTAATTAATAATCCCTTCGAGGGGTTGAATGGAATTTAGTTGACGTTTACATACTTACACTCTCACACAAAACAATATATGAAATAATAGGAATAGAAATTTTTAAATATATAAATTTAATCTTATCGAATGTCTGCTTTTGGCCTTAAGCGAGCATTCAAAATTGAGAGTGTTTGTACACTTATCACTGTAATTGGTAAGTCTAGTCATAATATAAAATGAGTTTTAAATTTTTCACCATAAAAATTTTGCGCTCTCGCGTGATTTATATATTTTAAATTGTTGGAAGAATTCTTCTTCGCAAAGAGCGCATGCTTGCTATCGCTACGTCTCCAGTAAGATAATAATGCTAAACTCAAAATGTACATACCAATCAAGATTGAAAGAAAAAGTGTAAGCTCCATAATCATTAACCTCGTATACTATTCAAAAAGTTTATTAATATTAAACTTGATATCCATTCCTTATGAACGTTCTTGTTCAACTTTCATCCTTGATGCTAATTCCCTTAGTCTAATAACAGCCTATTCCTCTAGTTGGGTATCTGGTCTTTAAAAAGATTCATTTCAAAACAAACGAAAGATATGTAGCATCAGCGCAATTCCCAATGATGCTCCAACCACAAACACCACAAAATCATGCAATAGAATTTCGAAAAAATATTCGACACTACTATCCGCCCTAGTAATCTTTGCGGTCTCATTATTATCTTTACTTTTATAATTTCTCATCGCTAACAACATATGACGTCATCTGTAAATCATCGTATTTACTGTCATCGCCACCGAACAATCACCTATCTTAGAATTTGACGATTTCTTACTCTAAAAGATAGTAATTCCGTTCTGGCAGTTTTCTCCACAAGAATCGGAAGTGAAACCAGACCTAATAAAGGAATAGCAAGTAGTACGATCAAAAGTAAATTCGGTTCTAACATGTCATCTCCATTTGTACAGGTTAAGTATATATGTTGGGATCTAATATAACGATTTCAAGAGGCATTGTACAATTAAATATATTTAATATTGCGATCATATCTGTACATTATATGTACATTACAGCATAACTTACATGCCACAATCTGGCCCAAACACCAGTTAAGTAAGCACGACTTGTGCTGCGTGCGGAGATTCTCTTCGTTTAATTTACTAGTAAAAGATGTGGCGCTTTGGCTTGTACTTTACATGTGACATGAATTAAATAGTGAGTAGTAAGAGATTAAGTATTTTTCAACTCTCTTAAACATGCCTCGGTTAAATGTCCGCTTTGGGTCGTTAGCGGTTATTCAACTATAAATTTCTAGAGAATCCAACCAGTGTCTGCTTTCGGTCAAAAGCTCACACTCAGTGTTTCGCTAAACGATGCGAGATTGTGAGCGTTCGAGCGAAAGAGCGAGCCTTAAAACGTATTTGGGCAACTTGTTATGTATCAGCGCTGCCACTAGTTTACTTCTAGTCTATTCGAATCAAGTAATTTGTGGATCTTTTCTTAAGTTTAGATCTTTTGAATTATCGATTACCGTTTTTATACCGAGCAGTTTTTCTAGCTGACTTATAAACGGCACTTGACCTGTATGCAGTTTCACTCTGGCTTCATTAAAATTGAACCAACTTGCTCTGTCTATTTCAGGAAATTCTTCTTTTCTTCCGGATTTAGGAGGCCATTCCATTTCAAAAGAATTACTTTTTATAGCATCCGCATCGACATCACCTTTTAGCGCCCATGCATAAATAACCTTTTTACTTGGTTGTTTCAGTGGTTCAAGTTCAATGAATTCGCCATTTGGTATTTGAAATCCTGTTTCTTCTGTGAATTCTCGCTTAGCCGTTTCTAATGGATTCTCGTTATCTTCAAACTTGCCTTTTGGGATGGACCAGGATTCCTTGTCTTTTTTGGCCCAAAAAGGTCCTCCAGGATGAACTAAGAATACATACGGAGAGTCATTTTTAAGATTGAATAGTAATATCCCTGCGCTATTTTTTTTGGACATATCAAACTCCCGTGCTTCGACAATTTTTGTCAATTATCCCAAAGTACTTTTTTTGGAAAAATCCGATCAATCCTTGTGTTAACTATTACTTCAATCAAATGTCACCAAATGTGAACCAATTATTCCAATTTAATGTCCGCTAACGGCTAATAGCGGTCATTCGATTATTTTTTATTATTTACACTTAGATGAAAGATCATCCAAACCCACCTTTACAACTTGGGTGAACATCTTGTTTCATCTCTTGCCATTCTTACGGCCAAAAACGATCATTAATTCTGAGGAGCATTTAAACTTGTGAGAGTAAGTCGCTAATTATACTGATCTAGGTCAAAAGCACTTCCTATTCCTTAATTAAACTGCTTAGCGTTTGGTTAATATTTTATAATTTTTATTGTCTCATGATTCGGCAACAAATAATCACAAGAAGAAAATTCCTAATCGGTGCTTCAACATTTGCGTTTGTACCATTACTTGCCTGCTTCAAAAGTCAAAATAGTCTTACTTATGATGATGCAGTCTTACAAACATATACGCACTCTGTGCAACCCATCACTCAACAACCAGAAATATTACGTGAGTTAGTGCGCTATGCGACAATGGCCGCAAACAGCCATAACACTCAACCATGGAAATTTAAAATTACTGATTATCAAATTCGCCTTCTTCCTGATTTAGATCGTAGATGTCCTGCTGTTGATCCCGATGACCATCATCTTTTTGCAAGTTTAGGTTGTGCTGCAGAGAATATTTTAATTGCAGCTAATGTATTTGGGTTACATGGCACTCTAGTTTTTGATAACGCTAATGAATCATCGCTACTCATTTCATTTGAGAAAACGAAATCTCAAGCTACTCCTGTATTTGATGCTATACCGAAGCGTCAATGTACTCGTGCGGTTTTCAATGGTTCCAGGGTTCCGACTTCGACATTATATGATGTAGCCACTTTCGCAAATTCCTCAGATATTGATATTCATCTTTTAACTACCGATAAATCAAAGGATGTGATGACTGAATATGTTGTTGAAGGAAATAGTGTGCAAATGGATGATGAGGCCTTTGTGGATGAACTTCGTGCATGGATTCGCTTTAATGAAGGAGAAGCACTTCAAATGCGTGACGGCTTAACATACCGATCTACTGGAAGTCCATCTGTACCACATTGGCTTGGAGAACAATTATTTTCACTAATGTATCGGAAAAAGCCTGAGAACGATAAGTCTCGAGAGCAGATCGCAAGTTCTGCAGGAATAGCAGTGTTTAGTTGCACAAAACAAACTAAGGCGGATTGGGTAAATGCGGGCCGTGCATATCAACGTTTCGCATTGTTATCCACAGCACTTGGCATACGTCATGCCTTTATTAATCAACCAATTGAAGTTGCATCACTAAGACCACAGCTTGCAACTTATCTTGAGCTAGGCAATAAGCTTCCTGATTTAATTATTCGATTTGGTTATGGTGATTCAACTCCTCGCACACTGCGTAGACCCATCAACCAAGTTATTGTTTAAGAATATTTCTTGTCACTGACTTTTTAGCAAAGTAACAATCCAATCTATTTATTTGAGATCATATCTTCTTGACTTAGTCAAAATTAATCTCTAGATTTTAAATTCTCCTATAAAGTTAATGCAGCCTTCTGGAGAATAACAATGGAAACTGAATCCCAGCAAGAATTCTTAAACTTTCCATGTGTATACAAAAATTAAAATAATGAAAAATATAACTAACCTCAATGTAACATTCCTCGTAACTGTAATTCTCATCATCGGTGCAAGCTATTATGTTTTTAAATATATCATTCCTGAAGATCCGTTTAATTTCGTTAATTCCTATCAAGTAATAATTATTACACCAGATAATAAACCAGATGAGAAAATGATAATAACAAACAGCTCTCGAATAAATTTGCGACTTCATATATTTAATGCAAGTGATAAAGTTAAAAGTATTGAACGCGAAAACTGGATACTTAAGAGAGGTGATAGTAGAAATTACAAAAGAGGAGATTATGTATTTCATGTATTTAAGTCTCAGTTAATTGATGCCCCTATCTTGTGGACGGATACCTTATGGACGGATGTTGTGTTTCGTGGTGATGAAAATAATTTAGAAGTACAAGGTGGCCCTAAGCCACCAGTAGAGATAAAAAATGATGTAGATGAGCAATTAAAGGTTTGTACATATAAGCACAATGATGCTCTCCAAGCCGTGCCTATAATATGCTGGACACTAAGTAAGGGAAGAGCTATCAAGTGGAATAATGCGCCTTCTTTATTCACGCTCAGAGTGTTTAAACCAGCATTAGTAGATGATCCAATAATCACAGAAAGTGATGTGGAACATTTGTCAAAGATCACGATTAGTAAAAAGTAATCTTAAATCACTTCAACAACTTTAAATACTAAAAACAATGATCGTTATCCGTACTTTAACTAATATTAGCGGAGAATATATACTCGCCGTTTTTTTGAAGATTAAATTTAGGTTTAATCGAAACAAATGATTTTTGTTTTAACTCTAGTTTAGTATTTATACCAAAATATTCTAATGAAAGTCTGGGAATCAGCTGCCAGCCATGTTGTTCGCGTAGTCACAAAACGGCCATATTGGACGTTGCTAATTACTGTAATTGCAATGTTGCTAATGTCATGGCCAGCAACATATTTGACCATAGATGCATCACCAGATTCATTGTTGCTGGAGAACGACCCCGATTTAAAGTTTTATCGAGCTATACATTATGAGTACGGGACGGATGTATACATAATTGTTGCCATACGATTCGGTGAATCATTTTTAGCGTCATCTTTTATACGTAGAATTGAAGAAATTACGCAAAAGTTTACAGCAGTAGAGGGCGTTTCCGATGTCACAAGTATTACTACTGTACCACTGATATACCAACCTTTAGAACAAGATAAAGAATCAGTGATAACTTTTCCAACCTTATTATCAAAAGGTGTGGATATTAGTAAAGCGGAATATGAATTTTTGAACAACCCATTATATGAAAGGAACCTGACGAGTAAAGATTTACAAATCACGGCATTTAAGATCGATTTCCAAGAGATGCCTGAATACAAAGTGCTTTTTGATCAGCGCTATTTATTAATAGAAAAGCGAGAGGAGGGCATGCTTACCCCACAAGAACGACTGGAACTAGCAAAGATCAATAGTAAGATTGAGAAGCTACGAAAACTCGACAATCGACGATTTGAAATAGCATTAATTAAGATACGAAGCATATTAGATACGTATAAGTATACGCAGCAATCTTTTATAAGTGGGACCCCTTTGATTGCGAATGATATCAAGCATTATGTGCTACAGGATATCAAAGTATTTGGTATAGCAGCGCTTCTATCCATGGCAATCATATTGCTCATCATATTCCATAAGTTCACATGGGTGCTAATAACACTGTTTTGCTCATCTGTGAATGTGTTGTTGGTGTCTGGATTAATTGGGTTATTTAACTTTAAATTAACTGTTGTTTCATCTAATTATGTAGCAATATTACTAATATTTTCTTTGGCAATTGGAATACATGTTGTAGTCCGCTATCAAGAAGAGGAGGCTGCACAGGGCGCCGCAGATTTTCATGAAAGATTATGCATTGCAATCCAACATATCAGCACACCGTGCTTGTATATGGTGCTGACCTCTACGATCGCTTTCTTTTCTTTTATCATAAGCGATATAAAACCGGTCATAATATTCGGCTATATTATGGTAGTTGGTCTATGCGGTGCTTATATTGTTTCTTTTTCCATTCTACCGTTGCTAATTCAGTTATTAAAACCAAAATCGAGACCGGCACACAAACATTATTCACATAAGATTCTTTACAACTCATTATCACTTGTCCTAACACACAAAGGTGTTGTTATTGTGATGTTAATAATTGGTCTGATAATTAGTGGATATGGTATTTCAAGGATCACAGTAGAAAACCGATTTATCGACTACTTCCTACGAACTACTGATATTCATCAAGGACTGCTTGTTATCGATGAAAAACTAGGAGGTACGGTCCCAATTGAGATCATTTTGAATGCGCCTCATGAAAACTATGAAGATGCTAATGAAGATGCAGAGTTTGATGATGACTTAGATGACTTAGATGAGTTTGATGATTATTTAGCTGAGTTGGAGGAATTAGAGGGTGGATTCACTTCTCATAGCTATTGGTATAATAGGCGCGGCATTGAAAAAATTCGATCCATTCATACATACTTAGAAGAAATCCCGCAAATTGGTAAGGTTCTCTCTTTATCGAGCACTGCAAGTGTTTTTCAAAATATTGTAAAAGAAAAAGAATTAGATGATTTTCAACTTTCTTTAATTTATTCCAAACTACCAGATGACACCAAGTCAATTTTGATCCAGCCTTATCTTTCAGACGCTGGTGACCAGGCTCGAATTGTTGCTCGACTCAAAGACTCAGATCGTACGTTAGTGCGAAACAAATTGTTACGCAAAATAGACGATGATTTAACAAAGCACTTTCCAGAAAAAGATAATATTGGAATACGAGTGGCAGGTATTGGTGTTCTTTATAACAACGTACTGCAAAGTTTGTATCGTTCTCAAATACTCACACTTGGTTTTGTGTTTATAAGTATATTTTTGATGCTGTCTGTCTTATTTAAAAGCATAAAATTTGCTTTTATTGCGATTTTACCAAATATCTTTACGGCCTTATTTATTTTAGGATTAATGGGGATATTGAATATTCCTTTAAACATCATGACGATCACAATCGCAGCAATTACGATTGGTATTGGTGTAGACGATGAGATTCATTACATACATCGTTATATGAAAGAATATGCAAAGAGAAATAATGTTTATGAATCTATTTTGGCCTCTCAAGTTACGGTAGGTAAAGCCCTGTGGTTTACATCCGTTACTGTAGCAGCAGGCTTTATTTTGCTTGTATTCTCAAATTTTACACCATCGATTTATTTTGGGTTATTTACGTGCCTAGCAATGCTAATTTCAATTTTTGCAACGTTTACTGTGATCCCTTTGGCTTTGTCAGTTTCATCTGCAAGGAATCAAGCTACCTAGATTTTTTAATTTGAATCACCGCTCTTGGCCATGCGCAGATATTTGATAGGAAGGTTTATCATATTTAGAACAACTTGTAAGTTTGATGAAGTGATATAGAGATTGAGAAACATTAGAGGAGGTGATGATTATGCTTCTTACTTCTACAGCATTTACACATAATGGGGAAATCCCTAGTTTATACACATGCGATGAAAGGGATGTCTCACCGCCGCTTGCTTGGAAAGATGTACCCGAAACGGCGAAGAGTTTAGTCTTGATTGTAGACGATCCAGATGCACCAGATCCTAAAGCGCCGAAGATGACATGGATACACTGGGTGCTTTACAACATTCCACCAAATGTAGACAACCTAAAACAAGACGTAACGTCTAGTGACCTTCCTTTGGGCACATTGGAGGGCATGAATAGTTGGAAACGTACCGGCTATGGAGGTCCTTGCCCACCAATAGGTCGGCACCGATACTTTCACAAACTTTATGCGCTTGATGAGGTACTTCCTGATCTAAAAAATCCGACGAAGGCAAAGCTGGAGGCGCAAATGTCAGGACACATTATTGCTACAGCCGAGCTGGTGGGGACTTATGAGCTACTGAAATAGAACCTAAATTCACAGGAAAAGTTGTGATGCCTAACAAAAGCTTACAACTGGCCGATTCTATTTCAGCTGTAGTTGTAAGTAGGTGTTATTTAGTGATTAGAATAGCTCATTTCTATTTATTATTCATAAGTGTGTTCGCATACTTCTATGTCGCCTCTTTTGAAGTAACCAACGTATTTACCTACGCAGGTAAAGCCATCAAAGTTGCAGATGCGATTCCATCAATAAACTGCATAAAGGTAAAGAACTCAAGGTTGTTGAAGTACATATAGATCGTTATGAGCGTACCGTTAGACAAGTGTGCGGAGAAGACTAATGGATTAATGGTGCTTTAATGCGTGGTGGTTACTCATTTGCGTATTCTGAGTACTTAACTGGTAGTCGTCCTTATGCATTTGAACGTGAGACAAAGCAAAGTTAGGCAGGGATTTGAAAATAGCCTGAAAAGGAGAAAATGAAGCCTTGGGAGTGGAGACGGTAGATGAGATAATAAAAATTTGAAAACCCAGGTGTGCGGTCATCACTAGTTTATCTTTCAATTCATCTACGGACTTGTTTGATCAAGTGGATGTTTATCGTCCACTGGCAGATCGCATGCGTCCAATCACATTGAAAGAGTTTGTAGGTCAAGCGCATCTACTTGCAAAAGATAAACCACTAAGGCAAGCCATCGAGCAAGGCAAGCTCCATTCAATGATTTTTTGGGGGCCACCTGGTACAGGTAAAACTACACTTGCACGTATTATATCTAATACTTCGAACGCACAGTTTATTCCCATTTCTGCCGTGCTCTCAGGTGTAAAGGAAATACGCCAAGCAATTGATCAAGCTAAAGCTCACCGACAGGGTATAGATTCAAGAACAGTACTGTTTGTCGATGAGGTGCATCGTTTTAATAAAGCCCAACAAGATGCATTTTTACCACATATTGAAGATGGCACGATCTATTTTATTGGTGCCACTACAGAAAACCCATCTTTTGAATTGAATAATGCATTACTCTCAAGAGCTCGCATCTATGTGCTCAAGAGGTTAACTGAAGAAGATGTAATGCAATGTATCGATCAAGCTTTACATGATGAAAACCATGGTTTGGGCGAACAAAAACTTTCTATCGATGAGGATGCTAAAAAAATGCTTGCAATGGCTGCAGATGGTGATGCACGTCGTGCACTTAATTTTCTAGAAATTGCTGCAGATTTATTAGATATAAATTCTAAAGACAAAGTCATTACAAAAGAAATCATTCAGGAAGTTACCGCACAGTCCACACGGCGTTTCGACAAACAAGGTGAGTATTTTTATGATCAAATTTCAGCACTACATAAATCGGTACGCGGATCGGATCCAGATGCAGCATTATATTGGTTTTGTAGAATGGTCGATGGAGGTTGTGACCCGCACTATATCGCACGACGTATCGTGCGTATGGCGAGTGAAGATATTGGTAATGCTGATCCACGTGGGTTACAAGTTTCATTAGATGCGTGGAATACTTATGAGCGTCTGGGTTCACCTGAGGGGGAGTTGGCCATTGCACAGGCCATTGTTTATCTAGCGTGTGTGCCAAAAAGTAATGCCGTTTACCTTGCATATAAGGCTGCAATGCATGATGCAAAAGAATGTGGCACCTTAGAAGTACCCATGCATCTACGAAATGCACCAACAAAGTTAATGAAGGAGATCGGTTACGGTGATGGTTATCGCTATGCACACGATGAAGAAGACGCCTATGCCACAGGCGAAGTATATCTTCCAGATGAATTACGAGGTTCGCGTTACTATAATCCCGTTGGTCGAGGGTTAGAGCTCAAAATTAAAGAGCATATGGACAAACTTCGCAACAAAATTCAAAATTTAGATTAAATAAAATTTTTAGGGGAGAAACTGAGTGGATCAACTAAAATTGTCAAAAGAACTTATCGATAAAATACAACAAATACTAGTCGATGAAGACGAACGCGCAAAAAACCCATTATTAGCTGGTCAATATTTGGCAGCAGTGATTGGATTTATAGTGGGCAATCATGATCTCCCTACAGGGGAAAAAAATGAAATTATGAATGAACTAAATGCGTTTGCTAAATATGTCTATGATGATATCACGCGTCAAAGACAAGTAGGCATGCGACCAAAAGGCGAAGCATTTGGAATTTGGAAGCCAGGTGATAATTAATATCAATTATTAATCCCGCCTTAATTTATCTAAAATTGCTATCGGTGTGGGGTAGCGAAATACAATTAAATAGGTAGATAGAATAAAGCTTACTATTGTGCAGACTTGAATAAAATTTGTAGCTTTTATCGATATTAAGCCTGCACTCATTGCAACAAACCCAACTAATAATGAGAACTCACTAAGTTGGCCCAACCGCACACCGATTTCTCTAGAGTCGTGTTCAGACTCACCACTCTTTTGGATCAAAAGTTTAAATACAAAAGGTTTAACGATCAGCAATACACTACTTGTGATGATAGCGGGAATGAGCATCTTCCAAGCAAGCCCTACATCTAAGCTCGCACCTAACGAAAAGAAAAAGATAACTAAGAAAAAATCACGAATGGGTTTTAAGCTTTCTGCAATGAAAAATGAAATTGGGCCTACCGCAATAGAGACTCCAGCAATAAAGGCACCAGTTTCATGTGACAAACCAATGATATGTGCGAGTTCTGCTATTCCTAAGCACCATCCGATGGCCAATAAAAAAATGTATTCTTTAATTTTGTCGAATTTTTCCATAAGTTTAATTATCACAAACCGTTCAATTACAAATGCAAATATAATCAATCCTGGTAATGCGATTGCGAGCTGAATTAATTCATTAAATGTACTTGAGCCCTCGCCTTGTGTTTCGATGAGTAATAAAAGAATAATGGCTAATATATCTTGCAGTAAAAGAATACTAATGATGATTTCGCCCACATGCTGATGATGTAGCACGGTCGTAGGTAATAATTTAAGACCAATAATAGTGCTGGAAAACATAAAGGCACATGCAATAATGAGTTGATCTAATCGAGATAGTTGTAATACCCACGCCGCTGCATAACCAATTAATGCAAATATTAGAGAGCTGCCAAAAGTGACCAGTGTAGATTGTTTAATTGATGTGAGAAGTTTTTGAGGATGTAAATTGAGTCCTAGTAAAAATAATAAAAACATGATCCCGACTTTTGCAATTTGTCGTGAAAATTCGATATCTTGAACCACATTCAAAACTGAAGGGCCGAGAATGATTCCAACTGCAATATAGGCAACAAGAAGGGCTTGCCTGGCAAATAACGCAACTGTGGCAAGAATCGCTGCGCTGGTAAAAATAATAAAAATTGAAAATATAATGGATTCTGATGAAGACAACGCCAAATCCATTAGACTAGTTCCATATTAGATTTTTTTTTAAACAAGCAATTCGATCCAATGTTTAACAGGTTTTTTGGTGCCAGACGATAAATGCATTAGGCAACCAATATTTGCTGTCGCGATAATATCAGGCTGGTTTTCTTCCAAATTAGTAATTTTATTTTGCAATAATTTATTAGAGAGTTCTGTTTCTAGTAGAGAATAGCTTCCGGCTGAGCCACAGCAAAGATGTGAGTCTCTAATTGCTACCAACTCATATCCAGCTTCTTTTAGCTTATTTTCTATATTGCCAAGAATTTTTTGTCCATGCTGTAAAGTGCAGGGACTATGAAAAGCGACAGTTTTATTTTTAAGGTTACATGTATTTACTTTGATTTCTGAGGTAATTTCTGAGAGATCTCTACAGCGTTCTGAGATGAAATTAGCCTTTTCAGTATAGGTGCTATCAGCTTGCATGATAGTACTATATTGCTTTATAAAGCTACTGCAACCACTTGAAGTTATTAGTAAATATTCATGGCTTTCACATAGTTTTTGGTACCAGCTGTCGATGTTACTACATACTGTTTGTTTCGCTTTTTCGAGATCTGTTAAATGAAACGCTAAGGCCCCACAGCAGTTTGTCTGCACTTCATCGAGCTGGATATTTGAATGTTGAAGCACTTCAGATGCAGCCGCATTTATTTGCGGTGCAGCGGATGATTGTACACATCCCTTTATGGTCAACATTTTGCGTTTGGCAGATCGTGAAGGGGTTGATTTTAGAGGTTTCGGTCTAACTGGAATTTTTTTTGCCAAATTAGAAGGTAATAGTGGTCTAAAAATTTGGGCCAGTGCAAATATAGGCGCTACTAATCTTGGGTTTGAGAAGATACTGATAATCAATCCACGTTTTAGCTTATTAAATGTTGGTCGTTCAATGGCCTTTTCTATATGTTTGCGCCCAATATCTACCAAACCACCAAATTCGACCCCTGAGGGGCATGTAGTTTCACAGGCTAGGCAAGTCAAACATCGGTCAAGATGCTTCAAACTTATATTGCTAGTTACTTTTTCTTCAAAAAAGTCCTTTATCAAATAAATTCGTCCACGTGGCCCATCGAGTTCATCGCCCGTGAGTTGATAGGTTGGGCAGGTTGCATTACAAAACCCACAATGTACGCAATTACGTATAATTTCATTAACGCGCTGTCCATCTGGAGTTTGTAAAAATTCAGGTGTAAATGATGTTTGCATAAATTACTAAAACTCGGCATACATTCTACCTGGATTTAGGATTCCTGCGGGGTCAAAAGCGTGTTTAAGTTTGCGGTGAATGTTCATCGAAACTAGAGAGAGTGGATGAAATATTTGCTGAGTAGTATTGCCACGAAATAAACATGCATGTCCACCCATGCGCTCTACTTCAAAGCGTATATCTTCTGCATTTGCCTCGGTCGCATACCAACGCAAAGCACCATCCCATTCTATTACACATGGCCCTGGTATATTAAGTGGAGCAGTACTTGGGGGTACTGAAATTCTCCAGAGCGGCAAATCAGTTAGAAAGAATTCATGTGCGTGCTCTTTGATGTTTGTCCAAAAGATGTCGTTCCAATCTATTAAATCACCGCCAATGTACTCAGTGCATGCTTCGAGTGTAGATAATGAGCCTGATAAACGAATATGAAGATCCTTCCCATCGTAAAATGTTGCAGTGATAGGCATAGGGGTATTCGCCCACTCATTCATTTTTTGTATTGCATCGCTAGAATTTAAAGAAATAGCAACGGTATGTTCGCATGCCGGTTTGGGAATCAAACGCAAGGTAATAGACATCAAAATACCTAAGGTACCTAGTGCACCGCACATCAGTCTCGATATGTCATAACCAGCAACATTTTTCATTACTTTGCCACCAAATTGTAAGTATTCGCCTTTCCCGTTAATAATCTCCGCTCCTAAAATGCAATCGCGGACAGCGCCAGCACTTGTACGTCTGGGCCCAGACAGTCCTGCTGCAACCATTCCACCTAGAGTAGCAGCGGATCCAAAATGAGGGGGCTCAAACGGTAGCATTTGTTTTTCACTATCGACAGCCTGTTCAATCTCAGTTAAAGAAGTCCCACTATGTGCGGTGATAAAGAGCTCAGAAGGTTCGTATTCAACAATTCCGGTGTGATTTAGCAATGAAAGCTGTGCACCTTCATTTTTTCTACCATAGAAGTGCTTGGTTTCACCTGCCTGTATAACTAAGGCATGGTGTTTGTGATAGGCATCTTGTACGCGAGATGCTATTTCTGCCTTGATGTCAGTCACAAGAATGTATGCTGTACTTAAAAACGTGGGAGATCTGCATGAGGCAATTTACCTTTATGTACGTGCATAGCTCCAAATTCTGCACAGCGATGCAGGGTAGGAATGGCTTTCCCAGGATTTAATAATTCATTCATATCAAATGCTGCCTTGATCGCATAAAACGTATTAAGTTCGGCTTCATTAAATTGCACACACATTTGATTAAGTTTTTCTACACCAACACCATGTTCACCTGTAATGGTTCCACCTACTTCTACACATAGCTCAAGGATCTCGCCGCCGAGTTTTTCTGCACTCTCTAATTCACCTTGTTTATTTGCATCATAGAGAATTACGGGATGTAGATTGCCATCGCCAGCATGAAAGACATTTGCAACACGTAGGCCATACTTTTTGGAAAGCGTAGTAATAATTTCTAAAACTTGTGCGAGATGTTTTCGTGGAATCGTTCCATCCATACAATAGTAATCTGGTGTCAACTTTCCTAGTGCAGGAAAAGAAGCTTTTCGTCCCATCCATAATTTTTCAGCCTCTTGTTCATCTTTGGCTAATCGAACTTCAAAAGCTTGATGCTCACTAAATATTTTTTGCACAAACTTAACCTGTGAATTCAGTTCTTCCTCAAATCCATCAAGCTCACAAATTAGAATTGCAGCTGCGTTCAGGGGGTAGCCTGGGCTGCAATATTGTTCAGTTGCTTGGATAGTTAAGTGATCCATCATTTCAAGACCTGCGGGTATTACTCCATTTGAAATGATCCCAGCCACGGCATTACTCGCTTTTTGTATTTGATCAAAAGCAGCTAAAAGTACATTTCTTTTATGAGGATAAGGAAGCAGCTTTACTGTGGCTTCTAAAGTAATACAAAGCATTCCTTCAGAACCAGTGATTAGCGAGAGCAGATCAAAACCAGGTGAATCAAAGCATTTACCACCAAGCTCCAAAACTTCTCCATCAATCGTTAGTACTTTCAGTGCCAGTACATTGTGTACAGTCAGCCCATATTTTAAGCAATGAACACCACCAGAATTTTCAGCTATGTTACCGCCGATGGTGCATGCAATTTGTGAAGAAGGGTCTGGCGCATAGTAAAGCCCATAAGGTTTAGCCGCCTCTGAGATTGCTAAATTTCTAACCCCAGGCTCGACTCTTGCAGTTCGATTGTTGGGATCAATTTCTATAATCTTATTGAGTTTAGCCAAATTCAATAGCACACCCTCGGAGTGTGGTAGTGCACCACCCGATAGGCTTGTACCTGCACCACGCGCAACAATTGGCAGCTTTAATTCTCTGCAGATGTCTACGATTGCTTTTATTTGTTCAATATTACTTGGCAGTAATGCGAGACGAGGCAACTGTCTATAAGCTGTGAGTGCATCACATTCGTATGGATACAGTTGTTCTTTCTTAGCTAAGACTGCATCTTCAGGTAAAACTCGATGAAATCGCTCTGTCAGACTCGCTAAACTGATTAATTCACTCATATAAATTGAGCTCCACTTCTATTAATCTCGCGCTTTGTTGATCTCTAGTGGGGTTCTCATATAATCGCGACCACTTTGATTGCTATAATTTCATTGTTTCTCAATATACCATTGATCGATACAGTTCATAGCGATTTTGAGTTTCTAAAAAAAACCAAATAATGGGAGATTTACAGTGACGATAGCGGGTATAGCTATAGGGGGTGCTATTGGTTCCGTACTAAGATATCTCATTCAGATGCAGTGTATTAATTGGTTTGGGACTAAATTTCCGTATGGAACGCTGGTGGTGAATACACTTGGGTCATTATTGATAGGTTTTTTATCTATCGTCCTGTTAGAACGATTTTTTGTGTCCATTGAAATTCGATTCGCAATTCTTGTTGGGTTACTTGGAGGATTTACAACCTTTTCTACATTTTCTCTCGAAACTCTAAGTCTTATTCAACAAGGTAGTCTGTTAAGTGCTGCTAGTAATATTATTTTTAATGTTGCGTTATGCATTATTGCATGCTTTTTGGGGGTTACGCTGGCACGCTTTATTTAAGTCGATAAGAAGAATTCACTATGTTAGATCCAAAATTACTGCGCACAGAATTTGACGAAATCGCCAAACAGTTAGGTCGTCGTACTTTAGATTTAGGCAAAGACCAATTTTTAGCTCTAGAAGAACAACGCAAGAAGTTACAAATCATCACTGAGGATTTACAAAATCAACGCAATAAGAATTCAAAATTAGTCGGTCAGGCAAAATCTAAAGGAGAGGATGCCAGTGATATCTTGGCTCAAATGGAAAAAATCAATCAAGAACTCAAATCCAATGAATCCAATTTAGAGAAATTGCAGAATGAAATTCATGCATGGATGCTAGGGTTGCCAAATATTCCTCATGAGACTGTTCCTGAAGGCAGTAGTGAGGATGACAATATTGAGGTTAGAAAATGGGGAACTATCCCTAGCTTTGATTTTAAAGTCTTAGATCATGTTGATTTAGGTGAAAAACTGGGTGGATTGGATTTTGCAAGCGCAGCGAAAATAACGGGTAGCCGATTTGTAGCTATGTATGGCGACATCGCAAAGTTACACCGTGCCCTTATACAATTCATGCTAGATATCCATGTTTCTGAACATGGTTATCAAGAGGTCTATGTTCCCTATATCGTTAATGCACAAAGTCTGACCGGTACAGGACAGTTGCCTAAATTTGAAGAAGATCTATTCAAGCTAGAAACCGAAAGTGCATATTATTTGGTTCCTACTGCTGAAGTGCCGGTTACAAACTTATGGCGTGATCGCATCGCAAAAGAAGATGAGCTACCCATAAAATATGTCTGCCACACACCTTGTTTTCGATCTGAGGCTGGTTCATATGGCAAAGATACGCGAGGAATGATCCGTCAGCATCAATTTGAAAAAGTTGAGTTGGTGCAGCTGGTAAAACCTGATTCCTCTTGGCGCATGCTCGAAGAGCTAACGGGACATGCAGAAACAATACTACAAAAACTGGAACTTCCTTATCGAGTTGTTACCTTGTGCACAGGAGATTTAGGATTTTCTTCTGCTAAAACCTACGATATAGAAGTTTGGTTGCCAGGCCAGAAAGCTTACCGTGAAATTTCTTCTTGTAGTAATTTTTTAGATTTTCAAGCTAGAAGGCTGAAGGCTCGATGGAAAAATACTGCAACGAAAAAAACCGAACTGTTACATACATTAAATGGCTCAGGGTTGGCTGTTGGTAGAACACTAGTTGCCATACTTGAAAATTATCAAGATGCACAAGGCAATGTTCATATTCCTACGGTTTTAATTCCGTATATGAATGGCTTAGAAATAATTTCTTAACTTTAAAGTAATAAACTTTGCAGAATTAAAAAAGCCAGCGTGGGTTGGGGCACGCTGGCTTCGAGACCTACGTTAAATTAATAACGTAGATTTGGGGACTCTGTCTTGTGGGCTATGCGCTAGTTACTTACAATTATTATTTTACACCAGCATATAGCAAATTAGAAATTAATAATAATTGCGATGTGCAATAGTTAAATAATCAGCTAAGTCATTTTTACATTACACAACGGATTCATTTCCCATAAAAAAAATTTGGGTTTCAGTAGTAAATTTTTATGCTCACTGTTAATCAATTGAAGAAACATTTTACTATGACCGGCAAAATTGAATGGATTGGGCTTAGAACGTCTGCGTGTAACACAGTTTTACGGGTAAATTGCGTAGAGTTGTTAGCAGGCCGTGGCTTGGTCGGTGATAAAACTGCTCAACGCAGAGGAAGTAAGCGACAAGTTACCTTAATTCAAGCTGAATATATGCCGGTAATAGCATCATTTTTGAATAGAAAATCGATTTCACCTCAGGTATTAAGACGGAATATTGTCGTCTCGGGAATTAATCTTGGGATACTCAAAGGCTACAAAATTCAATTGAATGAAGCTGTACTTGTAATTAACGGGAATTGCGCGCCATGCAAAAAGATGGAAAAGGCCCTTGGATGCGGAGGGTTTAATGCGATGCGTAACCATGGTGGAGTTACCGCAGTTGTTGATAAAGGTGGAGTAATACGCGTTGGGGATGAAGTTGTAGTGTTGACGGAAGAGTCCGTTCAAAATCGATTACTATAGATTAGATAGATTAATATTTACCTATCTTGATTATTTTTTAAGTAGGCAATTAGTACGAGGACCCAGGATGCTATAAAGGCAAATCCGCCAAATGGAGTTATCATTCCCAACCAAGCTAATCCTGAAAGGCTAAGTGCATATAGGCTTCCACAAAAGACAATAATCCCAATCTGCATCACTACCATGGATAAGTTGAGAAGTTGGCTATTTGGACGCTGGTTTATCAAAAGGCCAACAATGATTAAACCAAGTGCATGATAGAGATGGTAGTCAACTGCGGTATGGAAAATGGATAGCATTTTTTCTGACATTGAATTACGTAATGCATGAGCTGCAAAGGCGCCAAATAGAATAGCTAAAGCAGCGTTGCCAGCACCGAGAAGGATCGCTAACCTAGACATGGTGTAATTTTGCCTGAATTTTATTCACAAAGAAGGAGGAAATTTACAAATGCCCTCATTTGATACGGTATCCGAAGTTGATGCACATGAATTAACCAATGCCGTCGACCAGGCCAATCGAGAAATTGCTAATCGTTATGACTTTAAAGGCTCAGACGCAAAGATTGTGCAGGAGAATGAAAATTTACGCATAGAGGCACAATCCGAGTTTCAAATCGATCAGATCAATGACATTTTGCTACAAAAGATGGGAAAGCGTGGCATCGATGTAAATTGTATGGAAAGAGGTAAAGTTGAAGAGGCAAATATGCGCGCTAAGCAGACAATAACCGTACGTCAAGGAATTGATAAAGAAACAGCGAAAAAAATGGTTAAGCTCATAAAGGACTCTAAAATCAAAGTTCAGGCTGCCATTCAAGGTGAAAAGCTACGGGTAACCGGTAAAAAACGTGATCATCTGCAAGAAGTAATTAGTTTGCTAGAAGATGCAAACTTAGGATTGCCACTGCAATTCAACAATTTTCGTGAATAAGCTAATTCGAACACAACCAGCATAAATTATATTAAAAAGTTTATGTATTTAATTGAAATATAATCAAAAAGCCTCTCTCTGAGAGGCTTTTTTTTGAGATGTGTTATTTGCTTACAATCCACATTAGCCCAGCTACAAGCAGAATGATCAAACCGATCGGAAACAAGAAAGCTTGCCAATCTCCTTGTTTGGCTTCAGGACTGTTCTTGAGCCAATATTTCGCCGCAGGATAGATGAATATGAGCAGTGCTATAACAAGTGCAGCGTAGGCAAATTTTAACCAATCCATTTGCCATTATTAGTCGCTACTTGCAAACCCCAATAAATGCAGTAGCGAAGTAAAAATATTGTAAATACTTAAAAATATTGCAGTTGTGGCCAAAATGTAATTCCTCTCGCCACCATTAATTATGCGACTGGTATGAAACAGAATAAAGCCACTAAAGACTAATATTACAGCGGCATTGATGGCCAGCCAAAGACCTGGCATGTGTAAAAAAATACCCGCTGCTGCTGCTAGTAAGACGACGATTAAACCGGCAAATAAAAAGCCACCCAAAAAGCTAAAATCGCGCTGCGTTGTTAATGCATAGCCAGAAAGTCCTAAGAAAATGATTGCCGTGCCTCCCATAGAGGTGGCGATCAATTCGGCGCCATTGGCCATATGTAGGTAGTGGTTCAATACTGGTCCTAGTCCAAAACCAAGTAAGCCAGTAAACGCAAACACCACGGCAATACCCGCAGCTGATTCAGCAGTACGTGGTAACACAAACCAAATCAGGATAAGTGCTCCAACAGAACACGCCAAGCTTGCACCATAGCCGATATTCAGCATGGTTGAAGTCATGGCCATGAGGGCACTGAATATTAATGTGATAGACAGCAGTGAATATGTACTGCGAAGCACCTTATTAGTCGATAAAGCACCTTCGCGTGTAATACTTTTCGCAGTAAATCGAGAATTATCCATAGCTAATTGTTCTCCAAATTGAGTAATAATCTATGCTGTTAACATAATGGTATTTTGGACTAATTCAAGTCCTTTATTCTTATTATTAGACAATTTAAGGCCTAGCAGTTCCACGCATCAATCAGGTATTCTTGCCGGCTTGAACTTAGAGGTAGTGAGAAATGCGGCGGTAGAAGCCGCATCATGCACCTCCATTTAACAAGTATGGGAGAGGTTGAGTTTCATAGCATCGGTGAGGTGGTAGCGAGTACATGCGTGAGAGAGAGTTCGTATCATGGATGGTGCGAACCTAAAAA
>JBFGJY010000035.1:0-24328 GCA_041576975.1 Gammaproteobacteria bacterium
CCCTGTGAATAATACCTTCATCATTGGCAAGAAAAGTACAGTGTTCATGTTCAAAAACAAAGGATGAGAAATTATGAAAATTGCATTTAATGGTCTTAGAAGAGACACGTTTGAAAAATATAAAGAACACGATACAAGTGTTGAATTTACATTTAATTACTTAGTGCCCGACTCACTGTTATTCGTAGCAGGGCTTTCAATTGGTTTCGCTGGGCTATTAGCAATCTTTTAGCATGGAGTGGAGTCTACTTTACAAACACGCAAGCAGACTTGCATTTATTAATCACAAACATTGAAAAATAAAGAGGAAGCACAATGACTAATATCGATATTGGTATCAATGAACAAGATCGGATAAACATAGCGGAGGGCTTAAAAAGCGTATTAGCCGACTCCTACACACTATATCTACAAACACATAATTTTCACTGGAACGTAACAGGCCCACAATTTCGGGATTTGCACTTGATGTTCGAAGAGCATTACACAGAATTAGCCACCGCGGTGGATGAAATTGCGGAGCGTATTCGCACCCTTGATGTCCCTGCACCTGGCACATACTCGGAGTTTTCAAAGTTCAGTAGCATCAAAGAAGTCGAAGGTGTTCCACCTGCCAACGAGATGGTGGATATCTTGACCAGTGGACATGAAAAGGTTGTAAAAACTTGTCGTGCTGTTCTCAAATTAGCCGAACAAGCGGATGATGAATCAACCCTTGCGCTGGTATCCGATCGGATGCGAATTCATGAAAAGACTGCTTGGATGTTACGAGCACTAAATCAATAAATTTCTAACTTGAAATAATAAACCGATGATTGCTTTCTACCAGGTGAGTTAACAATTAAACACGGAGTTAAACATGAGTACTAGCCTAATCAATACTACAGTTAAACCTTTTAAGGCATCAGCCTATTGTCAAGGCGAAGAGATTACTGTGACCGAAGCGGATCTCAAAGGTAAATGGTCAATACTCTTTTTCTATCCAGCAGACTTTAGTTTTATTTGTCCCACGGAGCTTAGTGAAATGGCAGAATTCTATGAAGAATTCAAATCGATTGGTGCAGAAGTGTATTCAATCTCAACAGATACTCACTTTACTCACAAGGCATGGCACGATGCCTCAGAGACCATTCGTAAAATTAAATTCCCAATGATTGGGGACCCAACAGGTGCAATTAGTCGTAATTTTGGAGTCATGATAGAGGAGGAAGGACTCTCTCTACGAGGAACTTTTGTTATCGACCCTGAAGTCAAAATAAAAGCGTATGAAGTACACGATCTTGGCATTGGTCGATCTTCTGCGGAACTTTTACGCAAGGTCAAGGCTGCGCAGTTTGTGGCCGAAAATGGGGGTGTGGTTTGTCCTGCAGCTTGGCAACCCGGTAAAGAAACTTTAACTCCCTCGTTAGACTTAGTTGGAAAAATCTAGGTTGCAATTTCAGTTATTAAAGGAAAGTAACTATGCGAATCATCTCTACGTTAATTTTGAGTCTTGCTAGCGGTTCTGTGCTAGCCTGCCAAAGTGCACTGCTCGATCAGAATTTTCGACGCCTTGCTTCTACCGAAGAAGTAAATCTATGCGAGGCTTACAGTGGTAAGGTGGTGCTCGTAGTTAATACAGCCTCTAAATGTGGCAACACGCCCCAGTACGATGGCTTGGAGAAACTGTACGAGGAATACGGCGATGAAGGACTGGTGGTGCTCGGTTTTCCATCAAACGATTTTTTTGGCCAAGAACCTGGCGCGGAGAAAGAAATCCAAGAATTCTGTCGCCTCACCTACGGGGTCCAGTTCCCAATGTTCGAGAAGACTAGCGTAAAGAAAAAAGATGCGCATCCATTTTTTGTTGCTTTGGCAAACTCGTCGGGTACGTACCCGAAATGGAATTTCCACAAGTACCTTATTGGGCGGAACGGCGAGTTAATAACCAATTTTAGCCCGCGTACCCAGCCCTATGACGCAAATTTAATAGAATCCATTGAAAAGGCGTTGCAGAGATAGCAACGAGAATGTTTGGCAGCTGTGTTTACCCACAAGAACTTATTTCGGATTGCCAATAGAAGTTTGCCTACATGTTTAAACCGATGTAGTAATTAATATACTTATTTACTTCCTGGTGCAACGCGTAATTCTTCAGTTAATAGTGCCAGTCGTCTCGTTATTGGCAATTTTGTTGTATGCCTCATTGTGCGGTCTGTGGCTCCATCGCAGAAAACGAAGTATTGCTGACGACTTTTTTTGATTAAGAATAAAATTTTACTGCTCTCTCGCCTTCGCCCTCAATGACAAATGGCACATGGTCAAGGTCGCTTATCTCATTCCGGTCATGAGGTCAGGAGTCGATGTTTTACGTAGTACCTCGAAAGTTTCATCAGTAGCAAGTTGTATTTTGCAAACGCAGCATCTTTTACATATCGATTGCTAGCGATATTTTGTACAGTTAATCGTTTAAATTAGCCTGCTTTTTTAACCCATGCACTACACCAGCCATTAGCATTGACCACTTTACCGGGAAAAATACTGCAAGGGCCCCATTCGCTGTCGGCTTCTCCTGTATATAACTGACAATTATGACAGAATGCCTCTGAGTTGTTGCGACCAGCTGCCTTCGAGGCATCATGCACATATTTAAGTGAGACAGCGACAGGGTCATCCTCAGAAACTTTTGGCATTTCTGCACTAGCTAACTTACTCCAACCTATTAGTTGTATTATTGGAAGACCTGCAAGCAGTATTCCTGCGCGTTTTAAGAATTTTCTGCGATTTTTCATAAGTAGATTATTTGATTTCATTTTTAACTCCTTAATTTTAAATTATACCATTGTTATCCTTTAATGTTTCCCCAAACGGCAAAGATTGGATCTGATATCTTTGTTTTTCCTATATGCCTATCATCTAATGGCCTGAGTAACCCGCGCACAGATTCCGTATGCAAATTTTCAAATGCCTCCGTTTTTATAAAATAGTCCAGTACAAGACCGAACCTTTCAAAGTGATGCATATCGGACCATGGCAGTATTTCTTTGCCAGGAAACCATCGATTCGAGAACGTGGTAACAAATATCCCTCCCGGTTTGATTACTCGTGCAATTTCAGCAACAACTTTGATAGGCTGTATCAGATATTCAATGGATGCTGTGCAGATAACCGCATCAAACTCATTATCCGTAAAAGGCAGTGCAGGATCTTTGTTAAGGTCATGCACAATAAAGTTGGAGAGCAGTTTATTTGCCTTTAATTCCTCTTTATTTAAACCAAGTCCTGTTACTTGACAGTCTGTTAACGTGTTCGGTATGTGTGATACCCAACTACTCATTAAATCTAGTAAATTATTTCCTGAAGAGAGCAGTGTGGAATAGATGGACTTGACTTGCTTAATTGCCATGTCATCGAGGTGATTAGCCAGCCTTGTAGTTTGATAAAAATTGTGGTCATCATCTTCATTCTTTCGAGTGAATGGATAGGTCGAGTAAAAATCTGTCGCAACTTCTGGATAAGGAACTTGCATCCCAGGGCCATTCTTGGTGACCTTCTCTTTTATGTCGTTACTTACTCCGCCATGCCCCTGTACGGAATCTAGTTTTTCACAATTAGTTGCCTTCAAAGTCAGAGGGTATTTGGCAAGTGGATAATTCAGATCTACATACAATAAGTCCTGGTCAATTTTGATAATGCGAAAAGGTAAAAGATTTCCACGATGGCATTTTAGTGCAGCGAAGGCTATGCCCTGTGGATAAAATCTGCCACGTCTGGGAACTATGGTAGTGTTACCGTGAGTGCCCTGGAAATGCTTGTTTTGGAATTCAGTAATCCTATGTTGATCAAACGGAGGAACCAACACACCAGCTTCGAAACTTTTTTGGTACTGCTCCCCTTCACCAAGTTTGGATATGTGTTGTTCAATATTATCTGGAAAATAATCGCGCCAGAAATCTACTTTGCTAGCAAAGTATCTGTCGTTGTGATTTGCACATGAATTCTGCCATGTAATTGAAAACTCGATGGATGCTTGATTGATCCTTTGCATTGAATATCGACGTGCTTAATTTCGAATACCAACAACTACACTAATTCTTCTACAACAATTATTTCAATGCATTAAAGTGTAATCGTAACTTTTAAACCAGGTTTATTATCCTCTAAATTTATTTTAGCTTTATGTTGTTTTAGTACCGCATGCACTAAACTCAGTCCAAGACCAGAACCGTCATGGTGTTGTTGATTCTCGTCACGATAGAAGCGTTCAAATACTTTTTCAACTGAAAGTTCCGGAACACCAGGACCATTGTCTGCAATCACTACAGTGCGCATATTTTTGTTTTTGTCAAAGTAAACATCTATTTTTCCATTTTGCGGTGTAAATTTAATTGCATTGTCGAGCAAATTAGCGATTACTTGAAAAATTAAATCACGATCTCCTAGATATTCTATTGGGTAAGTACTAATTAAAATTTCTTGGTTTTTTTCTTCTGCAAGTGGAATATAAAGCGCAACTGCATCATGTACTACTTTTTCAAGGTCGAACGATTCAAACTTTAATCCTTGGCGACCTGATTCCAAGCTAGATAAGCTTAATAAAGCATTAAATGTTTTCAACAGCCCATCTACTTCATTTATAAGTGAGGACTTAGTCTGATTAGTTTCATTTTGTTGTGAAGAAATGGCAGATTCAGCGCGTTCTAACTTATTTCTTAGTCTTGCTAATGGAGTGCGTAAATCGTGTGCAACTGTATCTGTAATATGTTGTACACCCTCCATTAGAGTTTCAATTTTCTCTAACATTTCATTTAGCACATTGGACAAAAAACTGAGATCATCCCAACGCGAATCAGTAGCTATACGTTTGGTCAGATCCCCCGTTGTGACAATTTCATATGCTGTATCGGCGATACGATTTATTCGTGTTACAACAAAAATACTAATTAAATAGCCAGCAATCGCAATTAATATTAGTGCAACAACACTAACTACACTCAAAATAATAACAAAATTACTTAATACTAGTTCAGACTCTTGGCTTGTAAAAAAATAAATAGAAATACATAAAGAGACTACTGCAATCGTAAGCAAAAACGTAAATAAAGTGGCAACTTTAAAACTTGAGCTTTTATTGTAGTTTCTATGTGTCTTCAATGATGTAACCCGAACCACGCATGGTCTTAATTATTTGATGCGGAGAACCTTTACTGATTTTTTGCCTTAAACGGCTAATGTGAACATCGATTACATTTGTTTGTGGATCAAAGTGATAGTCCCATACATATTCCAATAGCATTGTGCGTGTAATCACTTGCCCTTTGTGTCTAAGTAGATACTCCAGTAATCTAAATTCTGTAGCTTGCAGAGGTATTTCTTTACCATTACGCCTAACTTTACGTGTTAACAAGTCCAATTCAATATCTTGAGCGTGTAAAGTTGTTTCAATTTCGTTAGATTGTCGATTTCTTCGATTAAGTGCTTCGATTCTTGCTAAAAGCTCAGAGAATGCAAAAGGTTTAACTAAATAGTCATCACCACCTGCACGCAGTCCTTTTACGCGGTCGTCTACTTCACCTAGAGCGCTAAAAACAAGTATCGGCGTTATGTTGTTTGCACCGCGAAGGGTCTTGATAATGGTTAATCCGTCAACACCAGGTAACATACGATCGATTAATAAAACGTCATATTGTTCAGTTGTGGCCATAAACAAACCGTCATTACCATTTAAAGCAGTATCAACAACATGACCAATTTCTGTTAAGCCTCTAGTTACATAATCTAAAAGCTCCTTATCATCCTCAATACAAAGAATACGCATGGATTTGAAATACTCTATGAAAAGCAGTGGCGCCTACCAACCTAACGTTTTATTTATCGTTCGACATGATACTGGGTATTAAAAAATTGCCAATGCTTTAAAAAATTAAAAAAATTTAATGTTTTGTTAAGGAAAGCTTAAGCACACATAGTGCATGCTTACGTGTAATTTACGGTTCTGATAACGTAACTATATGAAATATTTAGCAATGATAGAATCTCTTAGATACAAGACAATCCTGCTGTTGGTCATTTGGTTGTCAACTGGGTGCTATGCGCATGCTGGGATTAAAAGCCCGTTGCCAGGGGTCGTCAAGGATCAATGGCAAGATTTTGAGATGCTTGGACAAACTACTTTAAAGCGTTTTGGGTTGCATATCTACGATGCATCTTTTTGGATGTCTGAAGACAAGTCTACAGACTATTTAAATAAAAATACATGTGCCTTAAGTATTACCTACGCACGCAATATTCGCGCGCAACAACTTTTATCTAGTACAAGAAAAGAGTGGGAGCGTTTGGGATTTACTGGTAAATATCCGATAGAGGCATGGCTAACGATATTGAAAAATATATGGCCTGATGTGAAGAAAGGAGATCAATTAGTGATTGTTAGTACTCCTGAAGGGAAGAGTACTTTTTACAACAATCTTAAACCATTAGGAACGGTTGAAGATTCTGAATTTGGTGCTGCATTTTTGGCTATTTGGTTAGATGAGAATTCACGTTTTAAAAAAAACCGCAAGGAGTTATTAGGTGAATAAAATATCCAGTCCTTCGAGAGTTATAACAAGCATTGTAGTAATGCTTCTATTGTATGGTTGCGGTACCTCGCCTAAGGATTATGAGAACACAGAACCAAAATTCGATTTAAAAGAATTCTTTACAGGTGAGTTAAAAGGGTGGGGGCTAATTAAGAATTATCAAGGCAAAGTAACAAGACGCTTTACCGTTGACATGAATGGCACATGGCAAGGTAACAAGGGTGAGCTTTACGAATTATTTACATATCAAGATGGATCTACGCAAGAGCGTATTTGGCATTTCGTAAAGCACAAAGACGGTATCAATACTGGTACTGCAAATGATGTCGTTGGAGAAGCTTTTGGTAAACAGCAAGGGTTTGCGTTTAACTGGAATTACGACTTGTTATATGAATCTGATGGAAGCCAGATAAAAGTCCATTTGAATGATTGGTTATATCAGATTGATGACAACGCTGTTATTAGTGAGTCAAAAATCGAAAAATTTGGTGTAGATGTTGGAGAAGTTATTGTTTTCATTCTCAAAAAGGATAAAAGTCTATGAATGACCGCCTGATTGATCGATTTCTCACAAACATCAATTCGTTGAATCACGATAATGCGAGAGATGTTCTGCAAGCTACCTACACAGAAGATGTGAAGTTTGTTGATCCAATTAAAACTTTAGATGGTTTGGATGAGCTAACTAACTACTTTGAAAACCTTTATAAGCGTGTGAATAAATGTTATTTCACTTTAAATAATAATTTACCTAATGGTCATAGCAATTCACTGGAATGGGTTATGCATCTTCAACATCAAAAAATTTCAAAAAATCAAGAGATACTTTTAGATGGTGCATCATTCATCCAATTCAATGGCGAGAGGGTTTGTTACCACCGCGATTACTATGACCTAGGTGCATTGGTGTACGAACATATACCTATATTGGGTTCGGTAATAAAAAAAGTACGACATGCCATCTAATAAAATAAACGAACACTTTAAGGATAAAGTGATATGGATAACGGGCGCTTCATCAGGAATAGGGCGTGCGCTAGTGACAACATTATCAGAGGTTGATTGTCAAATTTTTATCACGTCACGTTCTAAAGAAAGACTAGAACAGACCATTACGCAAATCGGAAACAAAAGAATTTTTGTTTTAGAAGGTGATTTAACATCAAAACAGGTCAATCAGGAAATTGTCGACAAGATTAAAGATATTTGTGGCCGTTTAGATATTGTAATTTTAAATGCAGGTTCTTGTGAGTATGTAAACATTGAAAAATTTGATAGCGAATTATTTAGAAGACTAATTGAAACAAATTTTATGAGTATGATTTATGGCATTGAAGCAGCACTGCCTTTGTTAAAAGAATCCAATGATGCGCAACTCATTGGTATGAGCAGTACTGCTGCATACTTAGGTTTACCAAGAGCTGAAGCTTACGGAGCTACTAAGGCTGCTATACGAAATTTATTTGCAGCTCTGCGAGTTAGTTTAAAACCACATCATATTAGCGCATCGGTAATTTGTCCTGGTTTTGTCAAGACAGAATTAACTGATCAAAATGATTTCGAAATGCCGGCATTGATTTCAGCAAAGAAAGCATCCGAATATATATTAAATGGCATCGCTGCCTACAAACAAGAAATTCATTTTCCAAAACGATTTAGCTTAACACTTAAATTTATCGCGTCACTCCCAAATCCAATTATTTCATGGTTGGTCAGCAAAACAGTAACACGCTCATGAAAATTGCCATAATAGGTACAGGGATTGCTGGGCTGACTGTTGCACATTTATTGCACAAGCAACATGACATTACTATTTATGAATCGGCTAATTATATTGGTGGACATGTAAATTCAATAGATGTGAAAGATAAGCATAAATCTATAGCAATCGATACAGGTTTCATCGTATTCAATGATTGGACATATCCTCATTTTGAAAGTTTGATTAAGGGTTTGAATGTTGAAGTGCAAAATTCTGAGATGAGTTTTTCAGCAAAATGTGAGGCCACTGGGTTTGAATGGTCAGGAAGTGGATTAAGAAGTTTAATTTTTAATAACGATAATTGGAAACAGCTTAAGCCGTATCAAATATTTTTAGATGTGGTGCGATTTAATAAATTTTCAAAAGAATTCTTAAATTCCAAAGAATCAAAACAAACTTTAGTGGATTTTTTAACTCAACACAGATTTAGCGACGCATTCATAAAATATTACATCTTACCTATGGGTGCTGCAATTTGGTCATCCGAGCCTCAACAAATCAATGAGTTTCCAGCAAAGAGCTTTTTAGAATTTTTTAATAATCATGGTTTATTAAACCTTAAACATCGACCTCAGTGGAAAACAATTGTCGGTGGCTCCAAGCAATATGTAAAAGAATTAACCAGGCCATTCAAAAACAAGATTCATCTCAATTCTTCAGTAGAACTGATCAAGCGTGCTGCACAGCGTGTTGAAATATTTGCTAGAGGCCGTAAGCCCGAGTACTTTGACCATGTATTTTTTGCGTGCCATAGTGATCAAGCGCTTAACATTTTAGAACGGCCCACAACTGAAGAAGTACAATTGTTGAGTAATATCCGCTACCAGCTAAATACGGCTGTGCTGCATACAGACGAAATGCTTATGCCAACAAGAAAAAGTGCTTGGTCATCTTGGAATTACTTAGTGCCCAAACAGCCATCTGCAAACGTAAAAATAACGTATTACATGAATCGTTTGCAAAACCTTTCCGCAAATCAGGACTATTTCGTAACCTTAAATCTTGATCAAAATATTGATCCCAGAAAAGTAATAACGACAATAGATTACATGCATCCTGTTTTTGATTCCCCAGCCATTGAAGCTCAAAAGCAACATCAGTTTATTAATGGAACGCAAAATACTTGGTATTGTGGAGCTTATTGGCGTAATGGTTTTCATGAAGATGGTGTCTGGAGTGCACTCCAGTCTGTTGAACAATTTAATGATTTAATTGAACATGAAAAGTTGTATTTACAAAGGGCGAGTTAAGCATCAGCGTTTTGAACCGCGTTTGCATGAGTTCACCTACTCACTCTTCATGATGTATGTAGATTTAGATGAGTTGCCAGAGCTATTTAAACCGTACTTATTATGGAAGGTGAATGCACCAGGTGTAGCTTCTTATTACAGGAGGGATCACTTTGGTGATCCAAAACTTACGCTGTCGGATTCTATACGAACACTTGTCTATGAAAAAACTGGACATCGTACTTGTGGGCCGATTCGGTTACTTACACACTTTCGATATTTCGGATATGTATTCAATCCTTTGAGTCTGTATTTTTGCTACGACGAGCAAGGCTCAAAAGTAGAACATGTTGTTGCTGAAGTAATGAACACGCCATGGAGAGAGCAACATTGTTATGTTCTTTCAAACTACAAAGATAAATTACGTAGTTTTACCAGCTCTCATCAAAAAGAATTTCATGTATCGCCGTTTATGGATCTGAGTATGGAGTATCGATGGAAGATACAAACACCTAATACGAGTTTAAACGTGCAAATTGAAAATTGGCAAGACGACAAAAAAGTATTCGATGCAGCGATTGATCTGCAAAAAATAGAAATCAATTCAAAAAATTTAAGAAATATTTTATTGAATTTTCCACTGATGACTTTAAAAGTGATTTCAGCAATTCATTTTGAGGCGTTGAAACTTTGGATAAAAGGTATTGGATATGTTCCTCACCCTAAGCATTAATAGGTTGTAAGTATGTCTATTATTCCTAAATATAAAAACGTAGAACAAGAAAATTTTAATATGACCTGGACAGATCAGGTTGCCCGCTCACTTCTTTTCACAAAGCTCGATGCAATAAGTCATGGGTATTTGCAAATTTACTTTGGAGGAATGGTCTATGAGTTCGGGGTGAAAGAGATGCAAAAGACTCTGCAAGCGAACATCCATGTTCATGATGTCAGAGCTTTCAAGGCTATTATCTTTGGTGGTGAGCCTGCAGCAGGTAAGACATACGTACAAGGTTGGTGGTCGTCGGAGAATTTGATAGATGTAATTAGGCTATTTACTTTAAACCGCAATGTATTGTTTTCTTTCAAATATGGAATAGGTGCGCTGGCTAAAAATATTTATGGTTTTACACACATTCTTAATAAAAATAGTATGCAAGGTTCCAAACGCAATATTCAAGCGCATTATGATATAGGCAATGATTTATACGGATTGTTTTTAGACAAAAATATGATGTATTCATCGGCGTACTTTACACATGACCAGGAAAACTTAGAAAAAGCCTCTGAAAATAAACTCAAACTGATCTGTGAAAAGCTAGATTTACATACGAATGATCATGTTCTCGAAATCGGTAGTGGATGGGGCGGATTCGCGATTTATGCGGCGAAGAATTACGGCTGTCAAATTACAACTACCACCATATCAGAGGAACAGTATGAATATGTTAAAAATCAAGTTGAAGAAAAACAGTTAAGCAATCAAATTAAGGTGATTAAAGAGGATTATCGAAGCTTGCAGGGCTCCTTCGATAAGCTTGTTTCAATCGAAATGATTGAGTCAGTAGGTCATCAGTATCTTGATGAGTATTTTTCGATCTGTAGCCGCTTATTAAAAACAAGCGGTGTGATGTTGATACAGACGATCACGATCTCTGATTACCTCTACAAACACTATATTGATTCGATGGATTTTATTAGGAAATATATATTCCCAGGCGGAAGCCTACCTAGTATCTCTTCAATGCTTGAATCGGTCGCAAACTGCACCGATATGACTTTATTTCATTCTGAAAGCTTTGCTTCGAGTTATGCCAAGACTTTAGAGGTATGGCATCAACGCTTTATCACAAATAAAGAGAAGGTTATTGAGTTAGGTTATCCAAGTTCTTTTCTACGCTTGTGGGAATATTATCTTAAGTATTGCCAAGCGGGCTTTGAAGAAAGGGTTATCGATGTGCACCACTTGCTACTTAAGAAACCTGATAACCGGTTTTGAGCATTATATGAACCAGTCTTATAGCGATGATAAATAAAAGACTTAAGTTTTTAATTTTTAATTTTCTGGGTTTGCAATTCACATGGGCAGCTTGCGCATATGGCGCAACAAATGATTTGCCTTTATTGGGAGTCTATGTAGGTCTGGTTTATATCCTTTTACACTTTATCATTGTTGAAGAACGTCTGCGTGATCTAAACATCATTTTAATTATCGGTGTATTAGGTATCTTTCTTGATTATCTTAATACACGATTCAATATTATATCTTTTTCAACATATGATGTGACCATTCTATTAATACCTTATTGGCTGATAGTGCTTTGGCTAGTCTTTTCTTTAATGATTCCTCATAGTTTATATTGGCTTGTAAATAACATGAGAGTAGCCAGTATTGCAGGGGCAATTGGAGGAAGTGTTAGTTACTTCATTGGGCATAAGCTAGGGGCCTTAACCTTTTCACAGCCTGCATCGATTAGCTTCATCATTTATTTTATTGAGTGGGCCATATTTTTCCCCTTATCACTTCAAGTAGTCAAATATTTGCCGCGTATAAATCTCGCAAGGAAGAGAACATGATATAAATTTTGATAGGTGGCAGAGCGGATCTGCAGCGGTCTGCAAAGCCAATGTATCAGGTATTGTGATAGTCATAATCTCTCTTTTATAGATACCTTTTCAAAATTCCGAGGCTTCTAGACTAATGCTTCCACTCTCTCTATTAAGATATTCACAGTTTTAATCCAGGGGCTAATAGCACATCTTGGCAATCTGTTTGAGCTTTTAGGACACCTTAAAGTCGACCAATGGTGGCTATAGGACATTTTTATTGTTTATCTTGTGTCAAAGATATTTCAAACAGCTGTCGAGGGCTCATAATTGACCATAAGTTAAGTAATTACTTTTTAAACAATGTGATTTAAAGAAAACATCAGGTAATTTCTAAACTCATGTTTCACAGATAAACGGTAGAAACCCAGGCCCAATACACAGACACGCACAGCAAAATTGTGTATTCATCTATTTGACCTCTTCAAACTCACTCCGATTCACAAGGGCATTCATACTTAAATTTATTAACGGCTACATAATTGTTTGTAATTTGTTGTCGTACTTTTCGACTAAGCACTTGATTGCTAAGATAGCGGACAGCACGGAATCTTGTTTGCCGTTCCAATAACGGCCTCGGTAACTCGGCCGAGGTTTTTTTAGTTTATAGGTCTCGAATACACTCTTATATATATGTATAGGGTTAAATATGGCTAGGTGGCAGAGTGGTTATGCAGCGGCCTGCAAAGCCGTGGACACCGGTTCGATTCCGGTCCTAGCCTCCATCCTCATTGCCCGGGTGGCGAAATTGGTAGACGCAAGGGACTTAAAATCCCTCGGTAGATAATACCGTGCCGGTTCGACTCCGGCCCCGGGCACCAATTAAAGCGGTTGATAAAAAATATATTTAAACTACCTTCTCACTAAATCCTTGGTTCTAGTTTTCAAAATGGCGTATTTTTGGCGTAATCGATTTATAAGCAACGTAATTTAGACAAGCTTGATGAAGCTCGTGCGTGGTGACCGACCGAGTAAATCAATTTAAACTACTAAGGATATAATGAAATTAAGAAACACTAATTGAATCACCGCTTTTGGCCAAAAGCGAACAATCTAACTTTAGTAATCTTGTTAGTATTAATCAGGTCAGTGAGATAGTTTCCTGTTATTCATCGAGGAGTAATAATGAAAAAGCCCAGTCGGGCATTAAAAATTGTTACAGCTTTAATTGCAATATTTGTTGGAAGCGTATTTATTGATTCATGCTTTTTAGAACCAAAACAAAATTGATCAAGTATGTAAAACTATCCATGCTGGTGCCCCAACCAGTGATGTATTCACTAAGGCAGAAGAATTCAAAATTAGGATAATAGAATCCCAACCTAATGATAAAGAGGTAAACTATATTACTTTACATGGCGGCCCATTTGGAGAATACGTCTGTGAGATACAACATGATGGCAGCCATGTAATAGGAAGTGAATTCCAAAAGATGAGTGTCCGTTAACGACCCAAAGCGAAGGTTAACAGTTAAAGAATATTAATTTCCTTTAGTGCGTTAATTAGAAAATAGATTCTTCACAATTTAAACATATGGAGCGAAGTATAGTTGGATATCATAAAGATGATGAAGATCATTGGGTCGCAGAACTTGCCTGTGGCCATTTCCAACATGTTCGACACAATCCTCCTATGGCCAGTCGTCCTTGGGTAATCACCGAGAAGGGACGAGAAAAAATGCTTGGATACAATCTGGAGTGTAAGAAATGCGATAAAGGTGCACCGAAAGACCAAATATAGAGTAAACATTACTAAAAACAGATTGATCCAATTATTGAGCGACTGCTTTCGACCCCAAAGCGGACATTCCAAATTTATGTTGGCATTATTCTAAGGGCGCAAAGTTTGTACTATAAATTCATGAGTACCATTACTAAGGAAACATAATAAAAATCATGTTCAGCTACGACTAAGCTAATGTGCTATGTCTCGCTTGCATGAAAAATTAAACAAACTAGGGTTACTTCGGCAGGATTGTTTAGCTCTTCATCGATTGTCAGAATCATTTATTCTATTTTTATGTAAACCTTCATATGTTTCTCTTGAACTCGCGCAGTGCGTACTCATTTTACAACGAGCGTCTACCTATATAAGGCCATGACAAGGAAGTGTTTGTGAAAGCTGATCTTATAAAATATAAGGGCTATACCATTCTGTTTAATGCCCATGAGATAGAATCTGGGTTGTTTTGTCCTGTCGCAATACTTTTCAAGTCGGGGGAGAAAGCCGCTACGCTAGATATAAAAAGGACGTTTGCAGAAAGAAGTCAAGCGCTCTCATTTGCATTGAGTGTTGCGGAGGCGACTGTAGATGCAAAGCCTAAAGAAAAGAAACCATATTATGCGTGGCTTATAAGTGAGTGTTGAACTATTTGAATTCCATGACGTAACCTATTAGCTCAAACTTTGAATGACCGCTTTCGACTCAAAGCGGATATTTAATTGGTAGACTTTAGCTTCCTGTTCATGCGTAATAAAACGTAATGACTGTCTTTCGATTCATCGTTGCTGCATTACCGCAGATTTTAATTTTACTACTTTTGGGGGGCTGGTTAGATTTACTTGGTGGCTTCAACCATACGGATGCAGGATTTAGTGTTCTTATTCTTCTGTTTTTACTTAATCCTGCTGCAACTCTTATTTTGCTTATTTTCGAGATCATAAGATATCGAAGGTTTGTTAAGTATAATAAAGGAACTGGATCTCTAACATGGCGTACTATCTCAATATTTTTATTTGTTGAAGCACTCGCCACGAATCTATTTATATTGTCGCAACTAAGAATGTAAAGATATGTTCGCTTTTGGCCAAAAACTGATATTTTAGATAATAGGTTAGCGCTGTTGTATGAAACTCATTGAAGTAAAAAAATATGAAAATAGACGAAACAAGTCTGAAACTTTTGCTCAAAGCTTTAAGCTTTGCCGCCCATAAACATAAGGATCAGCGTCGTAAAGATGTTGAGGTATCACCTTACATAAATCATCCTATTTCATTAGCCAATATTCTCTGTAACGAAGCTCACATCACAGACGTTGAAATAATTTGTGGTGCGCTATTGCATGACACTGTCGAAGATACAAATACAACCCTCAATGAGCTGGAGGAAGAATTCGGGAGCAGCATAAGAAATATTGTCATGGATGTCACCGATGATATGACTCTTCCAAAAGAGGTTCGCAAACTCAAGCAGATAGAACATGCGGCGCATATAGCTAACAAATCAAAACAAGTAAAGTTAGCAGATAAAATAAGTAATCTGAGAGATGTTGCTAATAATCATCCTCCCGACTGGAGCCTTGAGCGCAGACAGAAATATTTTGATCATGCCAAAGAAGTGATTGATCAATTACGGGGTGTGCATCCAGTATTAGAAGCAACTTTTGATGCAGCCTATTTAGAACGGCCTGAATAATTAATTGATATTAAGTATTTGAGTGTCGACCATTGGCCGTAAGTGGACATTTGCTAAGATTCATGGGGACTAAATAACTTAATGACCACTAACGACCCAATGCAGACATTCAAAAGATTAAAAGAAATAGTTAATCGCTGCATACGGATACTTTCGTGCAAGTGCATGGAGAAGATAAACTTCCCTAAACTCTAACTCCAGATCTGCGAGGCAACATTAATAGATGACTTTTATTACTGATATTGTTTCTACAAACATCCACGAAGCACACGTCTCAGCTATTAAATACATGGCCATGCTTAGTGCCAGAATTGAGGGTGCTGCATCACTCGCCTGGGGGCTACCCTCTTTTCGTACACCTGATTATATCCGCAAGGGTGTCAAACAAGTTCTAGACATAGATATTGATGCTGGTAAATATACTTTACCTGGCGGTTTGTCTGGATTGCGTGAATTGGTCGCGACAAAGCACAAGTCGGAAAGTGGTATAGACGTTGATAGTAATGAGAATGTGATGATCAGTGCTGGCAATATGCAAGGATTAAATACACTGTTTCATACCATGCTCGATCCGGGTGATGAGATTATCCTGACAGATCCATGTTTTGCGTCTCATATCCAGCAGATAAAATTTTTCATGGGTAAACCAGTTTACTGGCCATTAGATAAAGAGAATGACTGGAATCTGGATGTTGATCGGTTACCAGAATTAATCACCGATAAGACCCAGGCTATTGTTCTCGTCAGTCCATCAAATCCTACAGGGAAAATATTTTCCAGAGAAGATTTAATCCGTGTCGGTGAAATTGTAAAACAACATAACATACTGATCATTATAGATGACCCTTATAGTGATTTTGTTTATGAAAACAGGAATAACTATTTTAATCTTGCCAGTATTGAGGCATTTAAAGAACACACTGTTTACCTGTATTCGTTTTCAAAATCTTATGCCATGAGTGGTTGGCGGCTCGCTTATATAATAATGCCGGCTGAATTGAAACACGAAGCTATCAAAGTACACGATGCAACAATAATCTGTGCTCCACGTATTTCTCAGTTGGCTGGTATAGTTGCGTTGAGCCAGCCATCCGATCATAAACAGAAATTTGAAGCAATCCTGGAAAACCGCAGGGAGTTAATCTGCCAACGACTCGACAATGTGCCACATGTTTTTTCCTATCAAAAACCCGATGGTGCCTATTATGTATTCCCTAAGATCATCTCAGATCATACAAGCTCACAAGAATTTGCAATCGATTTACTCAAACATGCAAAAGTTACAGTAACACCAGGCAGTGCCTTTGGACCTTCGGGTGAACATCATGTCAGATTGGCATACTGTGTCGATGAAGACACTATCAATCTGGCGTTCGACCGGATTGAAAAATATTTTAAAGGCTGACATGAGTAATAACTAACGAACATCCCGATAGTCTGGCTCTGTTGTTTGTTTATAAGAAGATTGGAGGTTACTTATAATAAATTGTCATTCTACGACGCGCATTTACTGCGCGCCTCTTAATCTAGTCGGTGAATGATCGCTTTTAGCCGTAAGCAGACTAGAACTATGCAATGAAAAAGCAAGTAATTAAAAAGACAGAATCTGAATTATTAGAACACTTTCCGATTAAGGGCAAAACAGAAGGTTGGTACTTTCGCGCTATTGAAACCTCCAACAATTGTTGGAAGGTTGAAGGTCAAAATCAATGGGGCAACAAAATCTATCGTACAGGTGACGTTCCAGAACTGTTACAAGCAGAATTAGAGAATATTGCCCAACAAATTGACCAAAGTTCTCAATGACCGCTTTTGGCCGAAAGCAGACATTCAGAATAGAAATTTAGGAGACACTGGGTTGGAACAATCTAAAATTAACTGTTTAATGTCTGCTAACGACCCAATGCGGACATATATTATTTGTATCTATTTATCAGTAATAGTTGATTTCATATGATCAATTAGATGCTGGTTATTAATATCGAGCATACTCCATAGTTGTAAAAAAGCTTATTCCAATTTTTAAGCCATCAAGTTTTAATCATAGAACAACCTAATATTTGCACGTATTTAATTTTGAATTAGTGTAATACAAATATCGCTTCTACAACCGCGAGTAGAATTTTCTCTCCTACAAATTATAAATGATCGATACCTGTCCGCTGTTCACAACGGGAATGCCGCTGGTAGAATAGTTCCGCAAAAATCGAATTGAGAGCAATATTACAATTTTTGTCACGCACACAATGCTGTTCCTGGATCGAGTTGTTATTTGCAGAATAAGGAAACCAGAGGTATCGGCGTGAGAACCACGATTACAGCGCTAGTGGGCATCGCCGCCGCCGCGTTGACCGTCTGGGCCGCTGGTGCGCTCTATTTCTCACCGCTACTAGATAAGAGTTTGCGGCCTGCAATAGCTGCTATTTTTGTGGTAGCTACAATCTTGGGATTTATCTTTTTGCCTCGACGCGGATGGACTCTCTTGGGGTTTTTTAGTGTGTTCTGCTTGCTTGTCGCAATTTATTTTAGGATTCCCGCGTCCAACGACCGCAACTGGCAACCCGAGGTCGCGGTTACCCCATATGCGACGATCAAAGGTGATCTGGTTACGATTCATGGAGTGCGCAACTTTGACTATCGCACTGCAACCGATTTTGACGAGCGCTGGGAAACTCGCACTTACGATCTGCAAAAGCTTGACTCCGCCGACTTGATCGCCGTGTACTGGGCGGGAAAGGCTATCGCCCATATCATGTTGAGCTTCGGCTTCGAAGGGCAGGATTATCTTACGCTGTCTATCGAAACCCGAAAAGAACGCGACGAGGGCTACTCCACGATTGCCGGTTTCTTTAGGCAGTACGAGCTAGTCTATGTCATCGCCGACGAGCGCGACGTGATCCGGGTACGTACCACCTATCGCCAACCACAGGAGGATGTGTATGTCTATCGGCTGCGTACACCGCTCAAAAATATTCGACGTGTCTTTATGGAATATATAAAAACGGTCAATGAGCTGCGGGAACAGCCACGTTTCTACAACACGCTAACGACCAACTGCACCACCAGCATCCTTATCCATACGCGGGTGAATCCGGAATCTCCGCCGATGTCGTGGAAAATTCTACTGAGCGGATTTGTGCCCGAGTACCTTTACGAGCTTGGAAAAATTGGTGGGTCGAGATCCTTTGCGGA
Source organism: Gammaproteobacteria bacterium (assembly GCA_041576975.1). GTDB lineage: Bacteria > Pseudomonadota > Gammaproteobacteria > UBA4575 > UBA4575 > JBFGJY01. The sequence goes on from JBFGJY010000035.1 coordinate 18,765, forward strand.
CTTAGAAAAGCTCTCTCACGTAAACGCTCACGCCCAGGCAGCGGACAAGGACCCAAACTTTTCACAACGCATTCGGGACGGTCTAACCAAGTCGACTTCGAGACCATGAACCACCATGATTCACCAAGGTATACAGTTTTATTTTGCGCGTTAACCCGGCTTATCGAGCGGCGGCACATACAAGCAGACAAATAACTACTAGCCATAAGCATTTGTTAATGCTTTAGTTGTTGATTACGATGGGCAGGGCATCAGACTTAAAATCCCTTGGGATAACATCCCGTGCCGGTTCAAGTCCGGCCCGGGCACAAAAATAATAGATAAAACAATAAAATAAATAATATATCTAAATAATATTGTTACTATTAATTTTATTCTAAAATTTATATTAGTGCAGCACTGAAAATAGTTGGTTACTAAATTATTAAATTTTCTATGCTATATGGATAATTGGGTGTCAATTTGCTGACCGGTTTAATCGGCAAGTAGTCGTTTATAAATAAATTTAGGATTTTTAGCTATTGACTGTTCGCTTGTGTCAATAGCGATTATTCTAGTTAAATTCATGTTCGTTTTTTTAAAATGATACGCTTCACAGAAATTCTGTGCGCATAGAAATTTAATGAGATATCTGTAGTGTTAGAGAGTTATGGCAGTTAGCGTCGTAAAGACACAACCTTTTACTGGACAGAAACCAGGCACTTCCGGGCTGCGCAAAAAAGTCGAAGTCTTCCAACAACCCAATTATTTGCAGAACTTTGTGCAGTCTATATTTAATGTGCTTGAGCACTGCAAAGGTCAGACATTGGTACTCGGTGGCGACGGTCGCTACTACAATCTTGAGGCAATACAAATCATACTCAAGATGGCAGCCGCCAATGGATTTGCACGTGTCCTTGTTGGATGCGGTGGTATTCTATCTACTCCCGCCGTGTCTTGCGTGATCCGCAAGCATGCTGTGCTTGGTGGCATTGTGCTTTCGGCAAGCCACAACCCAGGTGGTCCTGACGGCGATTTTGGGATCAAATACAACATTTCTAACGGCGGTCCCGCCCCCGAAAAGATTACCGAAGCCATCTATCAGCGCACGCAGCAGATCGATCGTTATCATATTCTCGATGCACCGGATGTGAAGCTAGATCAGCTTGGTGAAACCCAATTAGGTGAGATGGTGGTACAAGTAATCGACTCAGTTGCAGACTATTCTGAATTGATGGAACAGTTATTTGACTTTGATCGTTTGCATGAACTTTTGAGTTCCGGGAATTTTTCCATGCGCTTTGACGCAATGCATGCGGTAACGGGTCCTTATGCTCGGACTATTCTTGAGCAGCGCTTAGGTGCACGAACAGGCACAGTGTTGCGTGGCGATGTTTTGCCTGATTTTGGTGGTGGTCATCCTGATCCCAATCTTGCCCATGCGCAAGAGCTAGTGAACTTCATGAATGCTGAGGATGCACCTGAATTTGGTGCGGCCTCCGACGGCGATGGGGATCGCAATATGATCTTAGGTCCCAGATTTTATGTAACGCCTAGTGACAGCCTGGCTATCCTTGCGGCTAACGCTAAACTTGTTCCGGGTTATGCAGGTGGGTTGGTGGGTGTGGCGCGCTCGATGCCGACTAGTCAAGCTGTGGATCGTGTTGCACATGAGCTAGGTATAGCGTGTTTCGAGACACCCACAGGTTGGAAGTTTTTTGGAAATCTCCTTGATGCAAATCAAATCACCTTGTGTGGAGAGGAGAGTTTTGGCACTGGTTCTAATCATATCCGTGAGAAGGATGGATTATGGGCAGTGTTGTTTTGGTTGAATATCCTGGCCGTACGCAATGAGTCTGTGGAATCAATTGTGCGGGCGCATTGGCAGCATTATGGTCGCAATTACTACACTCGTCATGATTATGAAGGCGTAGATACCGATCACGCACAATCATTGATGGAGGCGCTGCGAAAAAATTTAAATAGTTATGTCGGGCAAAGGTTAGCAGGCCGGGAAGTAGTGCTTGCTGATGAATTTAGCTATACCGATCCAGTCGATGGCAGCAAAACCAAGGGACAGGGGATTCGTGTTGGTTTCGACGATCAATCACGTATTGTGTATCGTCTCTCAGGCACGGGTACTGAAGGTGCGACCTTGCGTGTATATATTGAGCGTCACGAGCCTAATTCTGAATTACATCATCAGGATCCGCAGGCGGCGCTGGCAGATTTAATACAAAGCGCTAATTCGATTGCTGGTATAAGCGAGCACACAGGCCGCAAGTCTCCAAGTGTGATTACTTGAGTAGATTTCATTTCAGATCGCATACAAATTACGGTATGTTGACGCTTACAATCTGCAATCAATATAGATAAATTATCTAGCAAAGCTATATTCTAAATTATTGCTGCTAATTGAAACTTCGATTAGCAAAATCGATATGCTAAAAAGAATTTCTAGAACGTTTTTAACTGGACTACTTGCGGCCTTACCACTGGCGCTTACATTAGCTGTTATTGTTTGGTTAGCTGAGTTTTTTCAAAAATTTCTCGGTCCAGAGAGTGCATTTGGAAAAATGTTAGGTTCGTTTGGATATCAATTTGTAACATCGGAATTAATTGCCTATCTAATTGGTGTTATCGGAACATTAGCGTTAATTTACATTCTTGGTGTTTTTTTAGAAGCAGGCCTGAAGAAGGGCTGGGATGCTTTAATTGATAAGCTTATATATCGAGTTCCGTTAGTACGTAGTATCTACAATGCGTTGAAAAAACTAATGGACATGATCGATCCTAAGGAAAATTCTAAACTTAAAGCAATGAGTTCAGTCATGTGCCATTTTGGTGGCAAGGGTGGAATAGCTGTTTTAGCTTTAATGCCAAGTTCTGAGCGTGTTTCTCTTAATGACCAGGACTATTATGGTGTATTAATTCCAACAGCGCCTGTTCCATTTGGGGGTGCAATTCTTTATGTGCCCATTGAATGGGTTGAACCTGTTGATATGGCTTTTGAGGGATTATTGAATGTGTATATGTCTATGGGTGCAACCTCGGCAGACTACCTAAAGAGCACCAAGCCAAAAGTAGATATAAATAATAATTAAGTATGATTCTAAGTTTAAAATTTAAAATGTATGCACAACGAAAAAAAGTGTGTGAATCCAGGTTTAATAATTTTAGAGTTTTTCAAATCGAGATTTAATTACATTTATTAGAAGTGTCGATCGCAGACTACATGCACAAACTGGTATGTGTGAAGTGTGGTAGCAAAGATATCTATTTAAGAATTGTAGCCAATGTTGATATGCCACATTTGAGTGAACAGGTGATCTTCTTAGATAAATTAAGCTCAATATGGTAGATCAAACCGAGCAAAATAAGTCCATAATTCGTGCGTTTGTTGACGCGATCAATGCACAAAATTTGGATATGCTAGACAATCTAGTGTCAATTGATTTTGTCAGGCATAGCTTTGCTGCGGGCGAGCCAGAGGTAAAGTGTCGTGGTGATCTGATTCAGTTTTTACGCACGCAGTTTAAAATTTTCCCCAAAGCAAAAGAAAATCTCTTAGATCTAGTCGCTGAGGGAAACAAAGTAGCAGCACGTCACCGTTTCAGGGGAACACAAATTGGCGCGATGGGGCCATATCCCGCTTCTGGCAGAGACATAGACATTGAATTTATTGCGATATATCGCCTAGAGGATGGTGTCATAGTCGAGGCTTGGGTCGAGTGGGATAACTATACATCTTTGAAACAGCTTGGCCATTGTAATATAGCTTATTCCTAGAATGTATTTCTCACGAAAACTTTAAGTTTGCTATGACCACTTTTGACACAAAGTAGATAACCAAGATATCAACATTTTTAATTTTTTTTATCTGGATTTATTTTGAATAGAAGCCATAAAGCTGCTTGCGTAGAAATTTTTTGTGTGTATGCATACAACACAAATAATTTAATAATTCGAAGTCCGTATTTGCTTTATTTCATCATTAAATAGACAGTATTAATGAATGTTAAAAATAATCACATATATGCTAATTAGGATTCACTCATTTAACTACACGGATTGGCAGTGTCTGTTTAGAAATGTTTAGTTGGCCCATTAGATCCAATTGAGTGAATCTAAATGAAATCATCCATAAGATTGGTTCTTTGTGTTTTATTAGTACTAGTAATGGCAAGTTCCTCACATGCATCTAAAAGGGAGTCTACCGTTTGTGGGTGGCTCAAGGAGAGACTTTATTTCAAAATCTGGAGTTCAGCCGCACCCGATCCAGATGAATCCAGGATTAAATCTTCTAAATATGTTGAAAATGTAAAATTTACGACATCTGATAGTAAAAAGCTGAACGGCTATGTATATCGTGCCCACAGTAATGAAAATGGAAAGATCAAGGCAAAAGGCTACATTCTAATGGCCCTCGGAAACGCGATGATCGCCGATCAAATGATTGTCCACTTAAAAGGGTTTGCCGAGAATGGTTACGATGTATATATCTATGATTATCGAGGATATGGAGCTTCGGAAGGAAAAAGAAGAATCAATGCAATGATCGAAGACTACAAGGAATTAATTCCATATCTCAATGAGCGTTATGAAAGAGAAATGTTGTATGGGATTTCACTTGGTGCTGCTGTTATCTTAAATGCAATTGGATCTGGGGTTCAATTCGATAGAGCAGTTATAGATTCAAGTCCTAGTAAATTTTCCAATTATGGCTGTCCTGAGGAAATTGATCCGATTAATAATTTACCAGAAGACGCTTCGAATATTTTGATTATTACCGGCCAGATTGATCGAGTGCTCAAGCCTGCTATGACGTCTGAACTTAGAGTTTTGGCAGAGCGTAGGGGTGCTAAAGTTTTCGATGGTAAAGACTACGCACACCCTTTTATGGATCTAGACTCTGCGATACATAAAGACAGAATGAGACGAATAATAAATTTTTTAAACGGCGGGGGTGGTTAAGATTAGCATGGAAAAAATAGATATAGACAAGTAAGCCTTTGTTTGTGCGTTAGGTGTCCTTGATGCCCTTGCTATTACTGAATCTGATGTGACAGGTGATTCGGCAAGTGGGTACGACCGCACACGTATATTCGGCTTCATAAATTGGCAGACGAAGTTGCCGGGCTACGATGGTGTACTCGCTTGCAAGCGTTGATACACATGCTTTTACCAGACATTTGAAAGGTGGGCAGGGCATCATTTGATACCCCGCCCCGTAAATCTACCTCAGTTCCAGATATGCAAATGGGCCTTTAAGCCGCCGTCGCTTTGTTTCTGATAGATATTGACGACTTTGCCGCCATATTCTTTCTCATCACCTCCTGTGAGGCTCCAATTCGCAGTCTCCCAGACAATGTCACCACTTTCCTTCACATCAATCATCTCAAGTTTGTGGTTCGTGGCACCGCTGTCGATAAAGCCCTGGAAAAGCGCCTGAATTTCAGCTTGCCCATTAGCAACGTTGCCATCGCCCGTGACGACCCTACCATCTTCGGCATAGAGCGCTGCCACCGCTACCGCATCGCCTTTATTGAATGACTCGTCCCACTTAGCATTTAGCATACGGACAG
>JBFGJY010000036.1:0-24327 GCA_041576975.1 Gammaproteobacteria bacterium
GGTACTGAAAAAATTGCGAAAGCGTTTAAATACCCAATCTTCTTTATGTCTATGAAAAGAAAACGCAAAGGGTATTATGAAGCTACGTTAAAGTTGCTCGCTGAGCCACCCTACTCTGTGCAACCTAATACAATTATGCAAAAGTATATAAATGAATTAGAAACATTAGTTGTTGAGAGCCCTAAAGATTGGTTATGGGCCTATCGACGTTGGAAAATTCAAAAACCAATCTACAGCTAATAGCTCACGATTCCGTTGTTGGATACGCATGTCTTTGCAAATGCAGATAAATGGCGGCAGAGATGCCTGAGGACCCAAACAATACGCTCATAATCACAATTTGATATTTTGTAGCAACCAGTGGCTCGACACCTGCTAATATTTGCCCTGTCATCATGCCTGGCAATGCCACTAAACCCACCGCAAAAAATGTGTTAATTAAAGGGATTAGCGATGCAGTAAATGCATTATTGCGCGCATACTTATAATCGACAGTAGCAGAGATATCAGACTCAAAGCGCTCTGCGGCAAGACTCACTGTATTCATAGCATTAGAAAAAATCATGCCAGCAAGAGGAATGACATATTGCGGCTGATACCAATAATCAATTTTAAATACAGCCAGTGTGGTTAACACTAGCGTGGAAACTCCGCCTATGAAAATTGCAATTAAAGCCTTTAAAAATAAGCTTGTAGAACGTTGCTTGAGTGGTCTTAATGCGATCCAGCTTGCTATTAGCAGCATTACTGCTAATACAAGCACTACAATACTTGGATTATTTAAAGCAAAAATAGAAGTTAAAATATATCCAATTGCGAATAATTGAATTAACATCCGAATCGAAGCATAAACTGCGGTTTTGCTATTCAACGACCATATCGCAAGGATCACAATCACAACAAAAATAGGGATTAAGGCTATGGCTAAATCGAGTAACTCGATTTCATATATATTTATTTTCATAATTTTCTCTACATTGAATTTCATTCAGTTAGTTGAATAACAGCTGCATATCCTTTTATTTTTATCATTCATATACTACGTCTATTGACCTATGTAACAATTACTTACTTACTTAATATTGCGTTGCTGAAATTCTTATTAAAATTATTTGCAGCTATACCATTGCCAATTTTGTATAGCTTGTCTAAACCACTCTATTTTTTGCTATTTTATGTTTTGCGTTTTAGACGAAATATTGCTGAAGAGAATATACGCAATTCATTTCCAAATATGAATACAAAAGAACAACAAAAACTTCTCAAAAGTCACTACCGAAACTTCTGTGATGTTGCACTTGAAATTGCAAAAAGTATTTGTATCAGACCACCACAATTGAGCAATCATGTGACATTTACAAACTCACATTTAATTGAGCAGTCATTAAAACAAGGACAAACGGTTTTGCTAGCTCTTGCACATCACTGCAATCAAGAATGGGCAATGCTTGCGGCTGGCCAACAATTTAAATTCCCAATTGATGCAATCTACAAACCACTACACCTTAAGTGGCTGGATGAATTAGCCCTTGAATCGAGATCACGTTTTGACATCACACTTATTCCAGCTAAAACCTGTGTAACAGACCTAATTAAACGAGCCAAACAAACGCGAATTATCGCCATGGCAACCGATCAAGCACCGCGCCGAAGAGATGAGGCATATTGGACAACTTTTATGCATCAAGACACACCCTTTTATTTGGGATTAGAAAAAATTGCCATGCTATTTAAGTATCCGGTGTTTTTTATGGAATTAGAACGCCTAAGTCGAGGAAAATATCAAGCGAGTTTTAAACAAATTTCTAGCCCTCCTTATGATAAAAGCTCTCACTTGATCTCTAAGCGCTATGTGGAGGCGGTTGAGGAACAAATTCTCAAACAACCCCAAGATTGGTTATGGATCCATAGAAGGTGGAAAAAGAAAAAGTCCCTATACGACTAAAGCTTCTTTCTCACGCAAAAATTTCGCTAGATCAACAATCGTTGGATGTTCAACTAAATCTGTAATCTCTATTTTTCCTGGATACAACTCATCTAAACCGGTATGAATTTCTACTAATGCCAGTGAACTTGCACCAAGTTCTAACAAACTATCATGAATTGTAAAAGATTTATTCGGCAAGGCTTCCTTACAAATTTGTTTAATTGAATTTACAACTGTATCGCTGTGATCCTCTATTTTATCTTCTAGATTATTCTCGGCTAGCTGAGCTAATTGATCAATAATGTCATCATATGCGCCAGCCAGGAATTCATCGGCAAGTACAGATCGCTGAAGCTTGCCACTGGTAGTTTTTGGCACTTTTTTGATTGGAATGACATGATGCACTTCTATACCGAAATGCTCATTCACTACAGATTTTACTTGTGCAGAAAGTAACCTAAATTCTTGCAACTCTCCTTTGTATAGAATAAATACTAGAACTTCTTCTAGATCACTTTGCTTGGAAGGAACTCCGGTCACTACCACTTTGCCTAATTCCAATGTTGAAATTTGATGCAATACTTCTTCAATATCATAGGGATAGTAGTTTTGTCCATTGACAAACAGTATTTCTTTATGCCTGCCGGTGATAAATAAACCTTGCTCTGAACTAAAACCTAAGTCACCCGTATCTACCCAACCACCTTCAAAAAATATCGAGCCATCATCACCAATAATTTCCTCAGTTACATTTTCTCCACCAATATGGATATGGCCAATCGTATTCTCTGGTAATGCATTACCATTTTTATCACTAATTCTTACCTTACAATTTTCAATAGGATTACCAACACCTACCAGGGATACCTGACTATTGTTCTGTGCATTTATAACAGCGGTCGCACCAATCGATAGTGATTCTCGTTGCGCATATGCGACCTGCAAATCTGCACCAATTTCAGGAAAACTAACTGCCAAACTTGCCTCCGCTAGCCCATATACAGGAAACATGCTTTTCTTTGGTAATCCATATTGAGCAAGCTCGTTGGTAAATTGCTGGCAAAGTTTGACGGAGATGGGCTCAGCACCATTAAAAATCAAACGCACATGCGATAAGTCAATATTGCTTAAACCTTTACGCTGAAATGCAGTTAAGAAATGCTTATAACCAAAATTAGGCGAACACAGCACATTGGCTTTTTTTTCACTCGTGGCTATCATCCAATATAAGGGGCGGCGCACAAATAAATCTGTACGCATAATGTAGTGACTATAATTACAAACCACTGGGTTTAAATGAAAGCCAATTAATCCCATATCATGAGTTAATGGCATCCAACTGAGACTGATATCCTCAGAAGTAAACGCGGCACCTTTTTTAATGCCTTTAATATTTGCAATTAAATTTCGATGCTTAAGTACGACGCCCTTAGGACTGCCAGTGGAACCAGAAGAAAACTGAATAAAGGAAATATCCTCAGGAGTGATATTTGCAATTTGCCCTGGAATAGAAATATCCACAACATCATCGCTTAACAATGTTCTTTCAAATAATTGCTGATAGGTATTTTTGTTTACATGGTCTTGTGCACTTGATTCTAGTTTGAGCAAATTCTTACGATCAGTATAAAGAAATGCCTTGCTAAGCTTTTTTGCAACATTAAAAACTTTTTGACGATGCTGATCACTAATGCCAACAGCTAGGGGTACTGGAACAATCCCCCCAAGTTGACAAGCCCAAAAAACATCTACCATCTGTTCATTATTATTTAAAAACAATATTAGACAGTCGCCTTGTTGTATGTTTTTTTGCTGTAGAACATAAAGCAAGCCAAGCGCACGCTGATAGAGTGATTCGAAAGTTACATATTTTTCTTGTTCTTGACCGTCGATAAAACCGATAAAACGTTTTCCACTACGATTTTCATGGAGTGCTTCAATTAATGTCTGAAATTGCATAATTAATAATTACTGAAAAGTGATAAAAACTTCGCGCACTAACAGATTGAGCTAGGCAGTAACTCAGTGGCGGTGACTCGCTCAAATGCTTCCTTAGGCAGGGGCGGTAAAGTGCTTGTCAACATTATTCAATATTTAAAAAAACGGAATTCTGTAATTTATATTACAACTAGTGAAATGGTCGGGGCAGAGGGATTTGAACCCCCGACCCTCTGCTCCCAAAGCAGATGCGCTACCAGACTGCGCTATGCCCCGATATTTAGTATTGTTCGTGATAAATTGACTGCGGATCATACGTTCTAGTTGTTATTTAGGTCAATGCCGCCAAGGCGATAGAAATAGCAATTACAACCCATTACACGTATTTTCAACTGTATTTTACCTTGTTCTACAGTAAATAATTAGATTACAAAACTTTCATAGTTAAACTACGGACAAACATAAAAAAAGTAGATATCATTCATCTTCACTTTTTTAAGGGAGCCTATATGGATACATTACTCAAGCCTTATCTTCTGTTTGTATTCATGATAATTCTTATGACGACATCAAATGTACAGGCAGAAACTACGACCGTGAAAATGGAAACCAGCCAAGGCACAATTATTCTAGAGCTTGATGGTGCTAATGCGCCCAATACAGTTGCGAATTTTATAACCTACGCTAAAGAAGGATTCTACGATGGTACAATTTTCCACCGAGTAATCTCAAATTTTATGATTCAAGGTGGCGGATTCACTGCGGACATGTCTCAAAAAACTACACATGAACCAATTCGAAATGAAGCCAATAATGGCTTAAAAAATGACACTGGCACTATCGCTATGGCACGCACCAGTGACCCTCATTCTGCGACTGCTCAATTTTTTATTAATGTCAAAGATAACGATTTCCTAAATTTCAGTAGTGAAACTTCGCAAGGCTGGGGTTATGCGGTGTTTGGAAAAGTGACTGAAGGTATGGATGTAGTTGATACGATTAAAAATGTTGCAACAACTTCAAATGGGCCATATCAAGACGTACCTGCAGAAACCATTACTATCGACAACGTTACAATAGTCGAATAAGAAATGAGGTAATGCCACAGACTCTCTTTGTTTCAGATTTACATTTAGACAACAAAAGGCCGCATATCATTGCGGCCTTTTGCCGTTTTCTGCAGGAGGTTTCCGACACAGATGCCCTCTATATTCTCGGTGACCTATTTGAATACTGGATTGGTGACGATGATCCTGCGGTTGGACTACAATCGGCAATCAACTCGCTACACAACCTGAGCTTATCTGGAATTCCAGTTTTCTTTATTCACGGCAATAGAGATTTTTTAGTTGGTAATGCGTTTGCAAACTCCATCCAATGCAAAATACTACCAGAGGAAACTACTGTTGATCTCTATGGAACACCCACATTAATAATGCATGGTGATACCTTATGCACCGATGATATTGCATATCAAAAATATCGCACTAAAGCACGTAATAAGTGGGTTCAAAAAACATTATTACTTCTGAGCGTGAAACAACGACTTAAAATGGCAGAACGTCTACGAAATAAAAGTATTACTGCCACTCAGGGCAAGCCGGCCTATATTATGGATGTGAATCAAAATGCAGTTGAACAAGTCATGCTTAATCACAATGTGCAATGTTTAATTCATGGCCATACACACCGACCTGCCATCCATGACTTTACGATTAATGGAAACGCATACAAACGTATCGTGCTTGGTGACTGGTATGAACAAGGCAGTGTACTAAGGTGTACACCTAATGGAATGAATTTAGAAACGATACAGCCTTAAAAATTTTGTATGACCTCTAGCTCAGTATCCGAAAATCCTGCTTTACGGCGTGCATCGATTTGAAACGGACCACGTAACACACCGGTAAAATATCTGTGCAACAACTCTTGAAATGTCTGTTCAGAATCTAAACTTTGCTGCTCACAGGCGTATTTAAACCAGCGTGAACCAATAGCTACATGTTCAATTTCTTGTTCAAAAATTATCTTCAAAATGTTCGCAGTTATATTATCACCATGATTTTGCAATCGCAGTATCATTCCAGGAGTGACGTCTAAGCCTCTGGCCTCAAGTACTCTTGGTACAAGCGCCATGCGCGCAATCATATTTTCTGCGGTTTTGACTGCCATTTCCCACAAGCCATTGTGAGCATCAAAATCACCATAGTCATAGCCTAGTTGTTGTAAACGATTACGCAACATAGAAAAATGCTGTGCTTCTTCAAACGCGACTTGCAGCCAATCATTGTAGTACTCTACTGGTTGATCCTGAAATCGGTACACCGCATCAAGAGCTAAATTGATAGCATTAAATTCAATATGGGTAATCGCATGTATTAACGCAGCTCGCCCTTGTTGCGTTACTAAACTACGACGAGGTACTTCTCGAGGCAGTACTAAATTTGGCTTATCTGGGCGACCGGGAACTTCAATTCGATTGATTACAGCTGTTTTATTTAATCCTAGGCCACTGTTATCTATTTCCTGCTTAAGTTGAAACACCGACTTACATTTTTGTGCAGGATCTGTCAGCAACAAACAATCATGAGCCGTATGAAAAACTGATTTCATAGTATTAATTCTTAAAATTCCAAGTTTATATTTCGATAATCACTAATGAAGAAACCATCAAGCAGTCATACAAATCAATAATGTCTTGATTTTTCATGCGAATGCAACCTTCTGAAGCTGGCTGCCCAATTAGGCCTTCTTCGTGTGTGCCATGTATGTAGATGTATCGCGCATAGCTATCTACACCTGGACCTTTATTTACTCCTTCCTCTAGCCCCCTAAGCCAAAGAATCCTAGAAGTGATACATTCCTCATCTGTACAAACTTTTTCATGCACAATGGTTGCTTGAATATGCGTACGTGTTCTGGTTTTGAGTATTTCAGCATAATCCGCATCTGCACCAATCTTTTCTTGAACACAATGAATTCCTATTGGTGTTTTAAAAGAACCATCAGCTTGGCCAATACCAAATCGAGAAGTTGAAATTGGATATTCACAAGCTAATTCTCTAGCTGAGATCACATAGAGTACTTGTTCGCTTATCTTAACAATGGCTGCAGGAAAATGCGCATGTTGCGGATATTGATTACATGCTTTATCGAGCAGTGTAAACAGCTGTTTGGCTGTTTTAGATGCTTGCATGTGATGGCTATTGTATGGGCTTAGACACTATTATGCAGATCAATGCCAGCATATTCTTTTTCATGCTCTTCTTTAGATTTATCATTGCGTACAACTTCTAGGTTTTCGAAGTATCCATCTTCAACACCCGTAATATAGTCACCATTAAATACAGAAGTATCAAATCTCTCGAGACGCAAGTTGCCTTGCTGTACTGCCCAGATCAAATCGTCCAAGTCTTGGTAAATCAATCGATCTGTGTGAATTTCCTCACCAATTTGATTGATGTCTTTATTAAATGCAATCAACTCATTGCGTGCAGGCATATCTATACCATAGATGTTCTGATAACGAATCGGTGGTGAAGCTGAAGCGAAATATACTTTTTTTGCACCGGCATCTCGCGCCATTTGCACAATCTCTCGCGAAGTGGTGCCACGCACAATCGAATCATCAATAAGCAAAACATTTTTATCTCTAAACTCAAGCCCTATTGGATTGAGCTTTTGTCTTACAGATTTTTTACGAATCTTATTTCCAGGCATTATAAATGTGCGACCAATATAGCGATTTTTAATAAATCCCTCTCGGTATTTAACCCCTAGTAAATATGCTATTTCGATAGCCGCCGTACGACTTGTATCAGGTATAGGCATCACTACGTCGATATCGTGCCCAGGCCACTGTTCAAGAATTTTTTTAGCTAAACTTTGCCCCATACGCATGCGGGCTTTTTGCACAAAGACATCTTCTATCACCGAATCCGGACGGGCAAAGTAAACATATTCAAAAATACAAGGAGAGTGAATGGTGTCTGTGGCACATAGTTGTGTAGTAATTTTCCCATGCACATCAATAAATACAGCCTCACCAGGGGTAATATCTCGCACCAAACTGAAACCTAGCACATCCAGGGCGGCACTTTCTGAAGCTACCATGTAGTCCATCCCATGCTGAGACTCTCGAACTCCATAAACCAGGGGCCTTATGCCATAGGGGTCGCGAAATGCAACAATACCCCTACCGGTGATCATTGCTACAGCAGCATAAGCACCTTTACAACGTCGATGCACGCCCTGTACCGCAGCGAATACATCTTCAGGTCTAAGCTGCAATGATTGTTGCTTCGCCAATTCATGTGCGAACACATTTAACAGAATTTCTGAATCAGATTCGGTATTAAGATGACGTCGGTCATCTAAAAATAGTTCTTTTTTTAATTGTTCAGCATTAACTAGATTGCCGTTATGGCCCAGTGAAATGCCAAATGGAGAATTCACATAAAAAGGCTGTGCCTCCGCAGACGATGATGATCCCGCAGTTGGATAACGTACATGAGCAATTCCCATCGTTCCTTTCAAACGCGCCATGTGCCGACCATGGAATACATCACGTACTAAACCAATTGTTTTACGTTGATAAAGCCGCCCATTTTCATAAGTAACTATGCCCGCAGCATCTTGCCCACGATGTTGCAACACAAGTAAAGCATTATATAAATCATGATTGACTGCATGATTCGAGACAATTCCAGCTATACCACACATGATTAATAAATGACCTACAAAATTAAAGCTGGTAGGAAGAAGCCTTCATTTCAGCTTCATCAAATGAAAAGTATTTTGAATATTCTGGAGGCATGATTTCAATTACCTTACGTGCCGCTAACTCAAAGGGCGGTAACAGCTGAGATGACTTCCATGTATCAGAAAGCGGAATGCTGGTTAAGGCTGCAATTAAAATTATCAATACCACGAGTGCTGCTCCTCTTACAAATCCAAAAAAAGCGCCTAATACTCTGTCAATACTTCGCAGAGCACGTGTTTGTGTCACATGGCTTAGTATGTAATTAAGTAATGCTCCGGCAATTAATGTACCTATTACTATTAACAAGAAAGCGATACCTACACGCAGCTTACTTGCCTTCAGCTCGTTGGTTCCAAGGTTAAAGGTTGCTTCATCTATACTTGCGGGTAGAAATAAAGCCACTTGATTAGAAAATGTTACCGCCAACCAGATGGCTATTACCCAGCTCGTCAGAGATATCGCTTCTTTTACAAAGCCACGAAATATTGCAATCGCAACTGAGACAAGCAGTATGATCGCAATTCCAATATCAATCCACGACAATACCATATGCTGCCTTAACGCCTTATCAGAGCTTCTATTCTATGTTTTTATATGCTTGATATAGAGAATTGTTATTAAACTTCAGGGATGATTAGTCACAAAGCTACCTGTTAGACCGTACTCTTTCTCTATTTTATCGCGTAATTTCTCGGCATTTTCGCGTTTAAGTTCAGGCCCTACCTTGACACGGTACAATACCTTACTTCCATTTGCAGATTTTTCTGTAAACGCAGAATAGTTGCTTGCTAACAGCTTCTCTTTCAATACGAGAGCTTTATCTTTCTCACCAAATGCAGCAACTTGCACTGCCCAGGCATTCAATGAAGGATTTACTTTGATATGATTAGCCGTGGCTTCGACAATTTTAGGACTTGATACTTTATCAGGAACAGATTGTGTCTTTGATTCAACTTTTTCATCAACTGATGTTTGGATTGAATCAGATCCAATACTCTTCTCTAACACAGGCAATTCATCAAGCTGTTTTGGATCAGGTAACTCGCTTTCAAATGTAAATTTTGGCTCAGGTGGCACATCTATATTTATTGCTACAGATTTCCGCTGTCCAGACCCATCTAATATCATTGGTACAAAAATCACTGCTAGCGCAATGATCACAGCTGCGCCAATTAAGCGTTGTTTTAAAGTTGTTTCCATATTTTATTACATTATTTAATCGAACTAATTAGACCTATTTTAAACTAAAGAGTTTGTTAAATTATACTTCTATGCTCAATACTTCTGCCACTGTTAAGAAAGAGCCAAATACTACAATACGTGACGAATTACCGGCAGCTTGTTTAGCAGCTAGATAGGCTTCTGAAATTGATGGGTAATCCTGGACATTGCAATCAGGGCAATTTTGTTTAAGAATTTTCTGCAATTTTTTACAATTTAAGGTACGTTCAGTATCCAACTGTGAAATAAACCATTTATCAATTAGCCCTTTAACTGAATCGATAATGCCATCTACATCTTTATCTGCTAGCACTGCAAATACAGCATAAGTTTTAGCTACTGGGTCCAAATCTTGAAGATTCTTTACCATGACTTTTGCACTATCTAGGTTATGCGCTACATCAAGTATAATTTCACGTGAATTACTAATTCGCTGAAAACGACCTAACAAGTTTATATTATTTAAACCACGATCCACACTTTGACGAGTCACTGGCATTTTGTTATCAATAGATAATAAGCCCATCAACGCGGTTGCGGCATTACTCACCTGGGTATCTCCATATAAACTGGGTATAGGGAGATTTTCCCAATTCAACTTAGAAGAATTAAATGACCAAGTTTGATTTTCATTTCTATGATATGAGTAATCTTTATTAATTAAATATAATTTAGAATCTAACTCTTGCGCGTACTTAACTAAACTTTCAGGAGGTTCTTCCTCACCACAGATGGCTGGTCGGTGTGAGCGAAAAATACCGGCTTTTTCGAGGCCAATCGATTCACGTGTTGTCCCTAACCATTGAACATGATCGATACCAATGCTTGAAACAATGGCTAAATCAGTATTAAGAATATTAACGGCATCAAGATGCCCACCCAGCCCTACTTCATAAATTGCAACATCTGGCTGGACGTCATTAAATATCTGCATTGCGGCAAGAGTACCAAATTCAAAATAGCTTAAACTAATTTCACCACGTGCTTGATCTACAAGATCAAAAGCTTTGCATAATGTTTCATCGTCTATATTTTTTTGCTCAACTCTTATACGCTCGTTGTAGTGTAATAAGTGCGGAGAGGTATAACTAGCGACACGGTATCCTGCTTGATGGTAGATAGATTCCAAAATAGCAACGATGGAGCCTTTGCCATTCGTGCCAGCAACTGTAATTACTTGATAATTAGGCTGCAAAATATCAAGTGCATTTGCAACCTCGGCGATACGATCAAGTCCTAACTCAATCTTTTGAGAATGGAGAGTCTGCTGCCATTTAAGCCAATCTTGGAGATGTTCGAATCTCAAAGTTATTAGGTATATTTATGAATGAAGTCGTTTGTAACAGTTTTACTTTGTTATGTATAGATTGATTTTTATTTTTTTCTTATCGTCTTTAGCACTAAGACGCTTATTCGTCGTCACCAATATCTTTATGCATCAATATACAAAGTATTTTAAACACCTGATCACGCATATTTTTGCGATCAACAATCATATCTAAGGCTCCATGCTCAAGTAAAAATTCACTGCGCTGAAATCCTTCAGGTAGTGTCTCTCTCACAGTTTGTTGAATCACCCTTGGACCTGCAAATCCGATCAATGCCTCAGGTTCTGCAATATTAATATCACCGAGCATTGCTAGACTGGCCGAAACACCGCCCATAGTTGGATCGGTTAACACAGAAACAAATGGAATACCTCGATTTCGTAGATGTCCCAATACAGCACTGGTTTTTGCCATTTGAAATAAAGACATCAGCGCTTCTTGCATACGAGCGCCTCCACTCGTAGAGAAGCAAATTAATGGAATTTCATCGCTTAAAGCGCGTTTAGCAGCTTGCAAGAATCGTTCGCCTACTACAGAACCCATCGACCCACCAATAAAGTTAAATTCAAATGCTGCTGCGACAATCGGCATATTTTTTAACTGCCCTTTGATTATAATTAATGCCTCTTTTTCACCTGTAGATTTATGCGCTGCACTTAAACGGTCTTTATATTTTTTACTGTCTTTAAATTTTAAAAAATCTATTGGTTCAATATTTTGACCAATTTCTTCTTGTGGGCTTTCATCGAGAAAAGACTGCAACCGCAAACGCGCATTGATGCGCATATGATAATTACATTTTGGACAAACTTGTAGATTGCGCTCAAGATCAGAACGGTACAAAACTGCACCACAGCTCGCACATTTTTCCCAAAGCCCTTCTGGAACCTTACGTTTACTCGTACCTTCGGTACGAATACGCGAAGGCATTAGCTTTTCCAACCAGCTCATGGATATGAAAACATGTATTGATAAATCATATTATGCAACTTCCTGATTGATTGAATCACCATCCATGGCCTCACGCATACTACTCAGTAAAGAAGTTATGCTTTGGCGCATAATTTTATTATCGGAAATATTTGCTTCGATTTGGCGAATTAAAGCACTTCCAACAACCACAGCATCAGCGATCGATGCAATTGTCTTAGCACTTTCTGCGTCTTTTATCCCAAATCCTACACCAACAGGTAAGGCCGATACTCGCTTAATCTCTGCAACTTTATTTTTTACTTCTGATATATCTAAATGACCCGCTCCTGTAACGCCCCTTAGTGAAACGTAGTACACAAAACCAGATGATTTGTCACAAATTTTTTTAATTCGTAAAGGACTAGTGGTAGGAGCAATTAAAAAGATTGAGTCAATTGCATATTGTCGATAAATTTCCAATGCTTCTTCTGCTTGTTCAACCGGTAAATCTACAGTTAGTACTCCATCGATCTGGCTTTGACTCGCTGCACGTGCAAACTCTGACGTTCCCATTACTTCAATTGGATTTTGATAGCCCATTAAAACCACTGGAGTATGTTCATTGCGCTTGCGAAATTCACACACCATATCTAACACCTGATGCAAACTCGTATGATGAGCCAGCGCACGCTCACAAGCAGCTTGAATGACAGGCCCATCTGCCATTGGATCGGAAAACGGAACCCCTAATTCAATAATATCTGCACCTGCTTTTACTAAGATATGCATTAGTGCAACCGTCTGATTCGGATGTGGATCGCCCGCAGTGATATAGGGAATTAAGGCCTTACGCCCAGTTTTTGCCAGAGCATCAAAGCAAGATTGAATTCGGCTCATATCTCAATGCCTTCAATGCTAGCCACAGTGTTGATATCTTTATCACCACGACCGGACAAATTAACAATAATATTTTGTTCTTTTGACATTTTAGTAGCTAATTTAAACGCATATGCCATAGCATGACTGCTTTCTAGAGCTGGGATAATACCTTCGACTCTAGTTAACTCATGAAATGCAGCCAATGCTTCCTCATCCGTAACCGAATCATAATGCACTCTACCAATATCTTTTAACCACGCATGTTCAGGACCTACACCAGGATAATCCAAACCTGCAGAAATGGAATGTGTTTCCATGATCTGTCCATCATTATCTTCCATTAAATACGTACGATTGCCATGTAACACTCCAGCTCGACCTGCATTAAGCGGTGCCGAATGTTTATTCGTGTCGATACCTAATCCCGCTGCTTCTACCCCATACATTTGTACAGTTTCTTCACCCAAAAATGGATAAAATAACCCTATTGCATTGGACCCACCACCTACACAAGCCACCAATGCATCCGGCAAACTGTTGGTAAGATCATAGATCTGAGTTTTAGCTTCTCGACCAATAATTGATTGAAAGTCTCGTACAAGCAAGGGATATGGATGTGGGCCTGCAACGCTACCAATAATGTAAAACGTAGTATCGACGTTAGTCACCCAGTCTCGCAAGGCCTCATTAAGCGCATCTTTTAATGTTTTTGATCCTGAAGTCACAGGCACAACCTCTGCACCCAACAGGCGCATGCGATAAACATTCGGTGCTTGACGATGTATATCTTCCCCGCCCATGTAGACAACACATTCCAAACCCAAACGTGCTGCCACAGTGGCGCTGGCGACCCCATGTTGTCCGGCACCGGTTTCAGCGATGATGCGAGTTTTATTCATACGCTTCGCAAGTAGTGCTTGACCGACGGTGTTATTAATTTTGTGCGCGCCAGTATGATTAAGATCCTCACGTTTCAAATATATCTGGGCACCGGCATACTTTTGACTTAATCGTCGTGCGTGATACAGCGGACTCGGCCTGCCCACATAATGCTTTAAGTCAGCGTTTAGCTCGGCTAAAAATTCAGGATCATCTTTATATTGCTGATACGCCGCTTCAAGTTGTACAAGAGGTTCTATTAGGGTTTCAGCGACATAGCGACCTCCATACTCACCAAACATTCCCTGCTCATCGGGGACTTGGGTATACGGCATTTGAACTGAGATTTGAGATGCGGTCTTAGGCACGTCTAACTTCCTTGATAAAGTGCTCCATTTTAGCGAGGTCTTTAATGCCTTTACTAGTCTCTATACCGCTACTCACATCCACGGCGTAAGGTCGTACTACCCGCACCGCTTCAGCCACATTATTCGGAGTTAGACCACCGGCAAGAATAATGGGCTTTTCAAGGTTTTTTGGTATATTGGACCATTCAAATACTTTGCCGCTACCACCCATTTGGCCCACGGCATGACTATCTAATACAAAACCCGTGGCGGTCGGAAATTTTAAACAAAAGTCAGAAACAGACACCGTTGTGCCCATAGGCACAGCTTTTAGATAAGGCAGACTAAACTGCTTACAAAACTCCTCATTTTCACCACCATGAAATTGTAGCAAATTTAATTTGACACTATTTAGTACATCTTGAATATAGGCAGCTTCAGTATTCATGAATAAGCCAACTTTCACCATAAATGGTGGAGTTTTGTCTACCAGGTTTTCCGCTTGCTCGATTGTTACCATGCGTGAACTTTCTTTCACAAATACAAACCCTAAGGCATCTATAGCTAAGTCGATCGCGTATTGCACATCTTGTTGTGTTGTCATACCACAAAATTTAATTCGGGTTTGCATACAATTCTTTCAATAGTTTTAAATTACATTTGTATTTAGTTAGCAAATGCTGGCCACCGTATTGTAGAGTTAAATCCATACTTATCATCATACTGCACTTTCACAAGATATAAGCCCGATGCTTGGGCAGTTACACCTCCCAGCGTTCGATCACGATGCTCTAATACCATTCGGGACCAATTTGTATCCTGTTCTCCTTTACCAATAGTAATTAGCACACCTGCTATATTTCTAACCATGTGATGTAAAAAGCCATTTGCATGAATGTCAATGAATATAAGCTCTTCTTGTCGCTTGATGTTTATTTGATGCACAGTTCGTATCGGATTATTCGCTTGACAAGCCAACGCACGATAGGAAGAAAAATCATGCTTTCCTTCTAAGTGATGTGCTGCTTGTTGCATCATTGATATATCAAGTGGGTGAAACACCCAAGTAACCTGCTGATCTAATAATGCTGGACGAGTTGGTCGATTGAGAATTACATAGCGGTAGTATCGTGAAATTGCAGAAAATCGAGCATGAAAATCTTCAGCTACAGGCTTGGCCCACAAAATTGAAATTGAATTAGGTAAATGAGCATTGACCCCCATTACCCATGCCTTGATGTCTCGTTCTGTTGGGCTATCAAAATGAATGATCTGTTCTGTAGCATGCACACCTGTATCAGTGCGACCCGCAGCATGAATACGAACGGGTCTATCTGCAACTTTTGAAATCGCCTCTTCGACAGTTTGTTGGACTGAATTGGTAAGAGCTTGACGTTGCCAACCATAAAAATGGCTACCGTTATATTCAATTCCCTGCGCTATTTTCATAGTTAAGGTTTGCAAAATGCAAAGAATAAAATACGCTTACGCAACAGCATAAGACTAACTGCTCATTTATTTCAGGAAAACGCAGCGGTTTACTGCATGAATTTTTTGATAAGCTAGCTCTTAGCCACCTAGTTTATCCATGAGATCTTTAGCAGCTTTGACCTGTGATTCATCACCTTCGCTTATGACCTCTATTAAAGTTTCTCTAGCTGCATCCGAATCACCCATATCGACAAATGCCTTTGCAAGATCTAATTTTGTGCCCACTTCTTCAATCAGCGATGGCGGACCTAGTTCACGCAAATCAGTTGCAGTTTGTGCCACAGTTGCTTCAGCAGGATCTAGAAACTCTGTATCAATGTTACTCGCATCAAATTGTTCAGTGACTTCTGATATGTTTGGAGCATAGGCTGCAGTAGCGTCAGGATCATCTGGAATGGCTTCTGTATCTAAGCCCATGCCAAAATCATCGTCAGTTTGCAATGCCACGGTAGTATCAATTTGTTGTTCGGAAGTATCAATTTGTTCTTCATCTTCATCTATATCCAATGGCTTTAGGTCATCCATAGTAGTTTGCAAACCTACTTCTTCTAGTTCTTCTGTCCTATCTCCCATATCCATATTTAATGTCTCATGTAGACCTGTTGCTTCATGAAGCCCGGTTGCAGCTGCTTCAAGATCAGTATCCATCTCTTCTTGATAATCGAGATCATCAGCCAAATCATCAACTTCAAAATTTAAGATATCTGAAGTTTCATTCGCTTGCATGATTTTACTTGCTACAGGGTCATCTTCGAACGATTCTGCAGCTACTTTTTCATCTATATTAAAATCCAATCCCTGATCTTTATCGCTAGTATTATTATCGACAACTGTATCCTCTAAATCATCATCAGACAAAGGTTCGTTGATTGCCGTTTGCAATCCGATATCTACATCTGCTGCATCAGGTTTTTCTGCAACCACATTAGCCGCCATACCGACTGCTGCAGCTCCGGCAAATAAGGCACTGGCTGGCGCAATCTCTTTACCCATCGCCATAATGTTCTGCCACTCGCTACTTGATTCACCTAATTGATCTTTGACTGATTGTGCATGCTGCTCAAAACCTGCTTGATTTTTTGAACTATAAAAAACTTCAGCTAACTTTAATTTGTAATCTTTGCGATTAGGTTCAGCTGCTATCGCATCGGTTAATAAATCTTGCGCTTGTTGATGTAAGCCATAAGATATATACACATCGGCTTCTTCTAAAACATCATCAGGACTTGTACCTTTTGCGGTTTCCGATTCAGCTGCTTGTGCTTGTGTATCAAAACTAGCAGTTGGCTCAAATGATGTTTTTTCGCTTGGTTCAGGCGGCTCAACTGGAGCTTTTTGAGGCGTGATAATGGTTTCATCGAGAATGTCATCAAACTGATCATCTTCCAATGGCTCTGGCATTCCCATGCCAATAGTCTGTATTCGTTGTGCACTTCGCCTGCGACGAATTGATAACAAACCACCCAAAACCGCTATGGCCCCTAGCCCTGCTGCAAGCTTAGCCCAGTGCTGTTTAACAGGCTCAATAAACCCCATTAATGTAGCCATGATGCCAGTTTCAGCTACTTCAGGTGTTGCCTCGGGTTGCTTGGGTTGTGTCGGTTCTTCAGCAGGTTTAGCTGCTTGCACCTCTTCAGTTGGAGATGCCTCCGCCATGACCTCATCTTCAGCTGGAATCTCTATTTCTGGCAATGAATCCCAGTCGGGTAGTGGTTCAAGCTTTGGTTTTGAAATGGGTTGTTCAGCTTGCATCGGCTCGTCAAAATCAGGTAATGGCTCAACTACAGGAGGTTTAACTTCAACACTAGCTTTTGGAGTGAGTGGTGCTTGCTTGATTTCAGCAGTTGTCTCGCTAATGCTTTTTTCCTGAAGTAATTTCTCAGCTTCTACTGCTTTATTAGTTTGTACATTAAGTTGTTCGCTTAAATCATTTAATTGCTGACTCTGAATGTTGATAATTTTATCTTTCTTTTCCAACATGGACTCAAGAGCCTCAACACGGCTTTGTAACTCTTCATTTTCCTTTACGCGTGATTGCACAAGCTCTTTTGAAAGCGTCAGCTCTTTTTGTACCTTTTCAAGTTCTTCTCCACCTGCTATTTGTACAGTGTCACTAGCTGGCTGTTTGGCATCTTTGTCTGCCAAAATCTTCAGATCTTGCTGTGACTGAACTGCCTTGTCTGTCGTTTCCTTCAATGCCTCTTTTGTTTCACTAGCTAAGTCACTGGCTGGTTCTTGTTTTTCTTCAACTAGATCTGGCGCGTCCACATTTGCAGCTAGCATTTTTTCAGTAACTTGTTCTTTATACTCACGCCATAGTGAATTTTGACGCGATACTTCAGACGTAGCTTGCTCCTTGATAATGGTATCTGAAGCCACATCGTCAGGTATCCGTAGCACCACACCAGATTTAAGTAGGTTTATATTGTTCCTGATAAAGGCATCTGGATTTGCCTGCTGTATTGCTAACATCATTTGATTCACAGTTATTTCAGTTGATCCCCGAGCAGCTTCTGCAATTGAAAATAATGTATCACCCCTAACAGTTGTATATTCATCAGCTATGGTGGCTTGTGTATCTAGTTCTAGAGCAGGCTCTTCATCAACAACTTCAACTGTTTCTTCTACTTCACTTGCAGTTTCTTCAGCAACAATGACATCATCTTCTACAGTTTCCGAAACTTCTTCTTGTGTTTCTTCAACTACAGCTTCTTCTAGTTCTTCCGCTGTTGGCTGAGCTTCAACTATATCTATTTGTGTATCGGCTGGCTCTGCTGCAGTAATAACAGGTTCAGAATGATCAATTCCTAAAGCCCGATCCATGCGTGCTCGAATTGCATCGATATCCTCTTCTGCTGCTTCTGCAACTTCAGGTTCTGTGGGTGCAGTATCCACTGGTTCAGCAGTTATTTCGGGTGCTGCAGCAACTTGAGGCACGGGTTCTGCTTCTACTGTAGGTACACGTGTTTCACGTTCAGAGGTTGCAGCCGGTGTAGATATTTGCGGTGCTGCTTGTTGTGCAAATTCGGGTGGGTCTAATAAAACCGTATACTCTCTTAGAAGACGTCCATTTGGCCAAGTTACCTCAACTAAAAAAGTTAAAAATGGTTCACGCACAGGATCTTTGGAAGTCACTTTAATTGCTGTGCGCCCATCTGGTAATGACACAGGATTAAATTTTAACTGCGTTAGAAAGTAGGGGCGCGGAACACCTACTCGATCAAATACATCAGCCGGTGCTAACTCGACTCGCATTTCATCCAACTCCTCGATACGTACTGAAATCAAATTAATTTGAGCTTGCAGTGGCTGATTCAATACTGAATCCACTGATATATCTCCTAACCCCAAAGAAAATACATGCCCTGGGATTAGTATTAAGAATCCGAGAAGTAAATAATACGAAGCTTTACGCACCATGTTTGTGCTCCACCCTTAGTTGCATTGTGTGCATAGAAGATTGAATCTGCCTAGCTATGAGGAGAACGAAAAATTCCTAGAAAATACTTTATGTTATTGAAATAATTCACTGCCCAACTATAAATTAAATATGGTTGTTTATCAAAATCTCAGCGATTTGAATGCTATTCAACGCCGCACCTTTTCTCAAATTATCACTCACAACCCACATATCAAGCCCTCGAGGGTGTGAAATATCTTCCCGTATTCGCCCTACATATACGGCATCATTACCTTCGCCCTCTGTCACTGCTGTTGGATAGCCTCCATCTCGATGCTCGTCTAGTACCTGCACTCCCGGTGCGACCGCCAAGATTTCCCTTGCTTGTTGCGCCGATAGCGGTTCTTTTAGCTCCACATGCACCGCTTCAGAATGACCGTATTTCACGGGGATGCGTACGGTGGTGGGATTCACCAATATTGAGTCATCCTCCATAATCTTTTGGGTCTCCCAGACCAACTTCATTTCTTCTTTCGTATATCCATTATCCATGAATATATCTATATGTGGCAGTGCGTTAAATGCAATCTGTTTCGGATAGACGTTGCAATTGATAGGTTCGCCGTTAATGATTTTCTTAATTTGTTGGTCTAGTTCACTCAGGGCTTCTTTACCCGTGCCGGATACCGCTTGGTAAGTCGCTACGTTGATGCGCTCGATACCAACTGCATCATGCAGTGGCTTCAATGCCACGACCATTTGTATAGTTGAGCAATTTGGATTCGCGATGATGCCGTGTGCTGTGTAATTTCCAATCTGATGTGCATTAACTTCTGGAACTACTAGAGGAATGTCATCGTCATATCGAAACTGTGAGGTGTTATCTATTACCACACAACCTTGTGCGGCAGCTTTGGGCGCAAACTCTTTAGATATCCTTGCACCTGCAGAAAATAATCCAACCTGAGCCTTTGAAAAATCAAATATAGCTAAGTCCTGTACCTCGAGCTCTGCATCACCGAATAGAACTTTCATACCCACAGAGCGCGAACTCGCCAAGGCATAAATATTTTTAACTGGAAATTTTCTTTGCGCAAGAATGGAAAGCATCTTCTCACCCACTGCACCGGTAGCACCTACAACCGCAACATCATATTTCTTCATTTCGTATTCTTTAATTCTTACTAAGTTAATGCGTTATTTTATCCAATGCTTTTATCACTGCGTCGCCCATTTCATTGGTTCCAATTGATTTCTGATTTGCATTCACAATATCAGCAGTGCGCAAACCGTTATCTATAACTTGCTGTACTGCTTGTTCAACTAATTTTGCAAGTTGATTTTCATTCAAACTGTAACGCAACATCATGGCGACGGACAAAATTGTCGCCAAAGGATTGGCGATATTTTTACCCGCTAGATCAGGCGCCGAACCATGAATCGGTTCATACATACCTTGGCCTTTACTATTTAATGAAGCCGAAGGTAACATCCCAATAGAACCGGTTAACATGGCGGCAGCATCAGAGAGGATATCACCAAACATATTGCCGGTTAAAACTACATCAAATTGCTTTGGATCTTTAACAAGCTGCATAGCGGCATTATCTACATACATGTGACTCAAGGACACATCAGAATATTCTCGATGAACCGTGTTGACTACATCGCGCCACAACTCTGAAACTTCTAGCACATTGGCTTTATCAACCGAACAAAGTTTGCGACTTCTTTTTTGTGCAGTGCGAAATGCTATCTGTGCAATACGTGTGATTTCGTTTTCATCGTAGACTAAGGTGTTAAAACCTTGTCGAATGCCACCATCCAAAGAACGTATACCCCTTGGCTCACCAAAGTAAATTCCCCCAGTCAATTCACGCACGATTATAATATCCAGATCCACCACTAACTCTGGTTTCAACGAAGAAGCCGATGCTAATGCTTTATACAATATGGCAGGCCGTAGATTGGCAAATAGATCTAGCTCTGCACGCAAGCGGAGTAAGCCTTTTTCAGGACGTAGATTTCGTTCTACATTATCGTATTCGACCCCCCCTACAGCACCGAGTATGATTGCATTCGAGGATTGCGCAAGCTTTAGAGTTTCTTCCGGTAATGGTGTCTTACTATGGTCATAGGCACAACCACCCACTAATGCCTCTTCAAGTTCAAGATTGAGTCCACGCTCATTAGTTAAATAGGTGAGTACTTTTCTAGCTTGCGTAACAACTTCGGGCCCAATGCCATCACCTGGTAATAATAAAACCTTGTGCATATGTTGAAATTTTTAATACGTATCAAATATCCAAGGGCTTACTTCCCTTAAACGTACTTCATAGGCTTTGATTTTATCTGCGTGTTGCAAAGTTAGATCGATTTCATCAAAGCCATTTAGCAAACAATATTTACGAAACTCATCAATTTCAAAAGAAAATGTCTTATCTGACTCGTCTAAAATTATTTGCGCATCTAAATCAACGTTGCATTTAAACGTAGGATCTTTTGCTACGTGTTTGAATAAATAATCAACTTCTTCCGCACTAAGGGTAATTGGCAACAGTCCATTTTTATAACTATTGCTACAAAAGATATCAGCAAAACTCGAAGCAATAACTACCTCGAAACCAAAATCTAAAATCGACCACACGGCATGTTCACGCGAAGAACCACAACCAAAATTATCACGTGCCAATAAAATTTTTGCATCTTTGTACACTGCCTGATTCAAAACGAAGTCTGAATTCACACGACGTTGGCTATGATCCTGTCCCAATACTCCGGGATCAAGGTAGCGCCAGTTATCAAATAGATTGACACCAAATCCGGTTCTTTTAACCGACTTTAAATACTGCTGCGGAATAATCGCATCGGTATCTACATTTCTACGATCGAGTGGCAACAAAGTGGATTCAATTTTGGTGAAAGATTTCATTACAAATACCGTCTAACATCAACAAAATGCCCATGCACCGCTGCTGCAGCGGCCATCACGGGACTCACTAAATGCGTACGACCACCCTTGCCTTGACGACCTTCAAAATTTCGATTTGAAGTCGAAGCACAGCGCTCACCTACCTCTAATTGATCAGCATTCATACCTAAACACATCGAACAACCAGGTTCACGCCACTCAAATCCTGCAGTCTTAAAAATTTTGTCAAGACCTTCCTGCTCTGCTTCTTGCTTAACTAAACCTGATCCAGGTACGACCATGGCTAATTTAATGTTTGCTGCAAGCTTTCGACCTTGAATTACTTTTGCGGCTTCGCGTAAATCTTCAATTCGAGAATTCGTACATGATCCAATGAATACCTTATCGAGGTAAATTTGTTCTATTGGTGTTCCAGGTTGCAGATCCATGTATTGCAAGGCACGTTGTTTATCATCAGATAAATGCGCATCCTTTGGTACTACGCCATCAACGTCTACTACCATCTCCGGTGATGTACCCCAAGTAACTTGTGGCTTAAGTAAATTGGCATTTAGTTCTACCGTTACATCAAATTTAACATCCTCATCAGAATGCAAGGTGCGCCATTGCAAAACGGCTTGGTCCCAAATAGCACCTTTAGGTGCAAAAGGTCGATTGGTTACATATTCGATGGTAGTGTCGTCGACAGCAATGATGCCTGCACGAGCGCCGGCTTCTATTGACATATTACACATCGTCATACGTCCCTCCACGGAGAGTGAGCGAATTGCTGCACCGGCATATTCGGCTGTATAACCTGTTGCCCCGGCTGTGCCTAATCTGCCAATAATTGCAAGAATAATGTCTTTTGATGTAACTCCGCTAGATAAATTCCCATCGACTTTAATCAACATGTTTTTCGATTTCTTCATCAACAAACATTGAGTAGCAAGAACATGCTCCACTTCTGAAGTACCTATGCCAAATGCCAATGCGCCAAGTGCACCATGGGTCGATGTATGCGAATCGCCACACACAATCGTCATACCAGGCAATGAAGCGCCCTGTTCAGGACCAATTACATGTACGATACCTTGTCGCACATCCAACATTGGAAATTGGGTTAATGCAAAGTCTTTACAATTTTGATCTAGGGTATCTACTTGCATTTTAGATATGGGGTCCACAATTCCTGCGCTACGGTCGGTAGTCGGCACATTGTGATCGGCAGTTGCAAGTATGGAATCCTTGCGCCAAAGACTTCTGTTGGCCAAGCGCAAACCTTCAAAGGCTTGTGGTGAAGTGACCTCATGCACTAAATGTCGATCAATATATAACAATGTCATACCATCGTCGCGCTCGTGCACAACATGACTCTGCCAAACTTTGTCGTACAAGGTTTTAGTTTTCATTGTTACTACATAATACTTTTCATTCGCTTAGGTGTTGCCTAAACGAGGCTTAACAATCCATATGAATTGAATTAAAGCGAGAGTGGCAACGCCCATCGCCAATATATATACATAGGAAGGCCCAATCGAATTCCAAGTATACCCGCTCATCAGGCTACCAAGCGAGCCACCCAACCCAAAGCTAATACTGGAATAAAGCGCCTGCCCTCTACCCTGAATACTGCCAGAAAAATACTGGTCAATTAAATAAATGGCTGCCGCGTGGAATAGCCCAAAGGATGCAGCATGCAAAACCTGAGCAATCAACAGAAAAGCTAACATATCCGCAAACATAGCGATTAACCACCACCTTAAAATGGTTAGTGCCATCGCCATAGCCAATAAATATTTTGCACCGTATTTTGGTAATAACCGGTGCATCCAAATAAATATAATTACCTCTGCGATTACACCCAATGACCAAAGTTGCCCAATGGCTGTGCGCGAAAAATTGTATTCTTCAAGATATATACTAAAGAAGGCATAGTACGGACCGTGACTCGCTTGAATTAGAAAGCATGCCAACAACAAGGCAATCACGGGAGGCTTTAAACACGTTTTAAGCAATGAAGTTTTTTTATGATGAAACGTGCTACTTGTAGGCTCTCGCACCAACAATGTATTCATCCAAATACAAAACAACAAGACTAAAATCATCCATGGTAAAAGTTGTATTCCTTGGCTTTGTAAGAAAGGTGCAAGTAATGACGCAGCAACAATAAATCCCACGGAACCCCATAATCGAATACGGCTATATAAATATTTGGTCTCTCCTAAGTGATTCATGGTCGTGGCTTCAAACTGCGGCAAAGCAGCGTTCCAAAAAAAACTAAAACCTGCCAACACCAACAGCAAAGGCCAGTAATCATGAACGACTAAAA
>JBFGJY010000037.1:0-23826 GCA_041576975.1 Gammaproteobacteria bacterium
AAAACTCACAGGCTGGATCCATGTTGGCAGCGTCTCCAGTGATTGCAAAGGCCTGACAACGGCAACCACCCCAATCGATTTCACGACGTTCGCAGTTACGACAAATTTCTGGCATCCAATCCACACCACGATATTTTTCGAATGCCTCAGAGTGTTCCCATATTTCTAACAAAGATTTTTCAGTGACCCTATCAAACTCTAAATCTGTAATACTCTCCGCAGCATGACAGGGCAATACTTTCCCCGAAGGCGTAACGTTGAGAAATTGTCGGGCCCATCCACCCATACATGCTTTGGGTTTCTTTGCGTAGTAGTCCGGCACGACATAATCGATTACCAATACACCATGTAAATCTTCGCGTGCTTTTTCGACAACTTTTGTTGCCCATTCCAATTGCGATCGCTTCGGCATTAACGCTGCACGATTGTGATATGCCCAACCGTAATACTGCACATGTGCAACTTCCAAACGCGCAGCATCGAGCTCAACTGCCAGATCGATAATTGATTCAAGATGGTCGATATTCAGACGGTGAACGGGCGCGTTGATAGTAAGTGGTAAACCTACTTTTCGCACAGCTTTAGCCGCTGCTAACTTCAACTGATGACCGTTGCGGTGACCCCCTATTTTATTAGACTGCTGTTCATCGCTGTCTTGAATACTAATTTGCACATGCGCAAGACCGCGTTCAGCGAGGTTTTGCGTTCGACCTTCATCCAGATTTACACCGGAAGTGATCAAATTGCTGTACAGATTTAAGTCAGTAGCCGCCTTTACCAAATCTTCTAAATCTTTACGCAATGCTGGTTCACCACCAGAAAAATGTATTTGCAAAATCCCCATATCGCGCGCTTGGCGCATGACATCAATCCATTGTTCTGTGTTTAATTCTGAGTCTGCCTTTTCTAGTTCAAGCGGGTTAGAACAATATGGACACTGCAGCGGGCAGCGATGCGTAAGCTCTGCTAGCATCGCCATAGGTAATCCAATTGTTTTGTCTACATTGCTCATGCTTTAGGGCTCATATTTGTATAAATCTTTTATCTAATAATGACTGTAGCATATCCAATAGATCAGACTGAATTTCATCCTTAGGCGCGTTATATTCAGAGCACATCAGTGTCACAATCTTCGCAACTGAATTGACTCCATCGCATTGTTTTAAGATATCAACTGCAGGACCACTCAATTCGAGCACGCGCTCGGGTGCCAATAAGACCCATTGTTCGCGTATTTTATCGTGATGCAATTTAATTTGCTCCGCCAAACGTGGAACTGATCCATCGTCTATGAGTAATCGTTGTTTGGGTTGCACTGTAGACATGTTTAGCTTGCAAGTTGCGCGGCTTGTGGTGCCAAATCCTCTTCGGGAACAAAACATCCCGGTGGAATCAAACGAGGTTCCACATAAGCGAGATATAAGCCATCAAGCTGGCTCCATAAGACATCACATTTGAATTCCAACGCCTTTAAAACATTCATCTGTTGTTCACAGGTTTTTGCATGTTCCAATACATAGGCTAATGCAAGGTCGACATCGCGCCGTGCCTGGGTAAGTCGAGGTGTGAAATAAGCTAGAGTATCTTCGTTTATAAAATCGTAGTTTTTTAACATTCCAGCAACGCGTTCCGCAATAATGACCGGTGAAAACATCTCAGTAAGTGATGATGCTATAGCCTCGAGCAAAGATTTTTCGGACACAAAATGTACATATGCGCCCACTGCGAATTTTGTTGCAGGCAATGCAGCTTCGCGTGACATCACATAATTCCGATCGAGACCCACACCTTCTGCAAGCTTCAACCAACGTTCGATCCCGCCCTGGCCTGGCTTGTCGCCGTCATGGTCAATCACGCGCTGGCGCCATTGTCTGCGTAAATCCGCGTCTTCAATGCGTGCCATGATAGCGGAATCTTTAATGGGAATTGCCGCTTGATAACAGTAGCGATTTAGTGCCCAAGCCTGCACCTGTCCTTTCGATAATTTGCCACTATGCAACAATTTATGAAATGCATGATTATTGTGATATCGCTCAGCACCGATGTCGCGTAAGCTTTGCTCAAGCTGCTCTGGAGTAAGGGGCTCTTTGAGTTGTTTTATCATAATTTTATTTCCATTCCGTCATAGGCAATTTCCCAACCTTCTTTTTCAACTAATTTTCTTTCGGCTGAATTTTCATTCAGTATGGGGTTAGTATTATTGATGTGAATGTAAATTTTACGCCCCACGTTTAAGCTTTTAAAGACTTGTAGCGAACCGTCTTCGCCACTCAAATTGGTGTGCCCCATACGTGCACCAGTTTTCTCACCCACTCCTGCTTTAACCATTTCATCATTTTCAAACAAGGTACCATCAAACAGTACAAGCTGAGCATTTTGCAGACGCTTTTTAAGTGTATTATCTACTTGTGCACATCCAGGAATGTAATAAAAAGTTGTTCCCTTTGAAGTATCACGAATTTGCAGACCAATCGTATCGCCTTCTTGGGTACCAAAATTTTCACCACTACTTTCGTCCTCTAAATATAAGGCAACCTTTCCTGGGACCGCGAACGGTGTAACTGCAACACCTAGCGAATTACCATCAGGCCCGCAAATCTCTAATTCTTCACCTAACTGAAATGTTTTGCGAGTCACACAATCCGACTGTAATACCTGAAATATTGAGTTTTCACGCAACACCTTCTGTACACGATCGGCCGCATATAAAACAAATGCGTGTCGCTCGCGCATCGTGAGTAAGCCCGCTATATGATCGACATCGCCATTAGTCAACACTACGGCACGAATGGGGCTATCGCGTAAAGTCCCTGACGGATGAAGGGCTTGATTATCATTGATCTGTTGACGCAGATCAGGAGAGGCGTTAAACAATACAAAATCCTTACCATTCGCAGAGACTGCGATGGAAGACTGAGTTCTTGCTTTAGTTGCAGGTTTGCCGTAGCGGGCGCTACGACACAAATTGGTATTACAGTTCCACTGTGGAAAACCTCCCCCCGCCGCGGAGCCTAACACAAGAGTTAGCACTTTTGCCGCTCAAATCAGGGGGGGTATTCAATTACTACGTGCTTTTATATCCTTAAGAGATTTCTGCACATGCGTAGCAGTTAATTTCCATGCCAACTGACTTTTCTACGACTAATGGTTTTTTCCAAGTTTTCATCTTCGTTGCCTCCTCGAGGTCAGGATTTTTGGTTAAAATTTTCGTATATACGTTTGCTCTATACTTACATTTATAGCTATAGAACGGTTGTAGTATCTATAATCAATGAAGTAGCGTCAATGGGAATTTTTCCTATTTTTTTGAACTTTAACTCGACTTAAGTTATTGAAATAAATAATAAAAATATATATTAGCATTTAACAATATACGCATTTTCTGTATTGATTTAGATTTATTCTAAAGGTACGTTTAATAATGACAAACGAGCTAAAAACACTGCACCTCAGCATCGACTTGAATTTCATTGAAATTGGAGATGATGTCTGCCGCCCAAGCAGACTCCTTAAACATTATTGTACGGTCACCCGGTGCATGGCGCATTGATAAAACCGTTTCTGCTTCAACATATTCATCGAATGTCATCTTGTCTGCAATCGCATCAATTGCACACGAACATTTCGCTAGAATCTCTTGGGTTTGTCCATTTGTTGCCATGCAGGCAAATACAAATTCAGCTCGAGCCTGTGTTGGAAAATCATTTGCTGTGGCAGGAACCGAATGCAGAAACATACTTAGCATGATAAATGCACAAACTCGCCTCAGCGTAGCATTCTGGTTTTGGTTTTTGATTTTGCCCTTCTGTATGCTCATCTTTCTATAAAGATTCGAGTTGATGAAATGTCATCTGTGTAGATTCAATCGCTTCATTTTCAGTAGATAGCATTGTAGTACTGATCTGGTATAACTCACCCGGAATTTCATCGACTAAAATAAATTCGTATTGTTTATCGGCAAATATTGATGCCTTTTTACGGTCTGCTTCATTATTCGCAAACGGCTGCATAGTAATACGTTTTCCTTTATACTGTGTATCGCCATACTCAACTTCGATTTCGTCCACTTTACAGTATTTCCAAAAACCAACTCGCATCTTATTCCTAAAATAATTTTGAGAGGCTAATGAACCAGGTGAATCTTCCATTTTTACAACATCCCATTCTAGAAACAACATGATCATCGGGTTACTGCGAAATCCGTTAATGCCAGGATAGGATTTATTTCTCTCGCCAGTTAAGAAATCGAATTTTAAATCACGCGTTCCATCTTCGTATGTCTGCGTAATTCGGGCTGAAGCAGAATCGGTAAACTTCTGTTCTCCTGTCTGTTTAAAACTGTAAAACAAGCTGGCAGGTTGCATAACATTTGCCAAATGCGGCCGTTTAAACAACAGTAATTGTGCTTCGGAATACGGGATCTCATCATCATTTGCACTCGCAGATGTAATCAATCCTGACGTAACAACACAAGCGAATAATAGAAACCATTTAATCTTAATGATATTTTTCATATATTCTCTAAAGTCTATTCTCTAAAGTCATTCAGTAACGGGCGCGGAGGTTCAAATTAGGCAACATTGCTGCAATGTAGTTCACTGTTATTTATGCGTTCTTAAATCTAAAGTGTGATTATTACAAATTTAGAGATTCTACGCGTTAAGCCTATTCATTTTGCAATACTTTGCAGTTTGCATGTAATGTTCTTCCAATTCATAATTATTCGGATTTTATGTGTAAAATGTTTTTTAAATTCGACAACTTTTTTTAAATACTTGTGCATCATGCATACTCTACTTCGCAATATTAATTATTTACAACGGGTACGCCATACCCTTCCAAGATTGCATCAATTTCAGACTTCTTAGCTTTAATAAATTTATTTATCAATCGTTTCCATTCCACTTCACCTGGTCGAACTCCCATGGTTATTTTGAATGCGACCCGTAACTCCTCAGAATCATCTTCTACCAGGGGAGCAAGTTGCAACTCAGAATCATGTTGACTGATGTGATAACCAGCAATGGGTCCCCACAGAATCGCAGCATCCAATTGTTTAGTCAGAATATCATTTATCATCTGATCGCCCACTGAAACCACTCGCGTATCCACAACCAAATGATAGGGCGCGATTTGTTCAATTAACCCATATTTAAGCATCAAATTTGTAGGGGAGGTTCCGGCTACCAAGCCAATTCTACTAAACTTTTTAAGCTCTGGATCCGCAAGCGAAGTAAAGCTTTTATCTATTTCTTTACGATAAACTAATGAGAAAATCGAGCTGTAGTATGGATTGGTATTCAATACTAATTCATGAGCCGCTGAAATACCCATGATAATGTCGCATTTGTAGTCTCTTAAAGTTGCCCGCACAAATCCCTGACTTTGGGGAAACCAAGTATATTCGACAGGCAGGAATAAATACTCACCTAAGAGTTCCGCGATCTTATTTTCGAAGCCTTCGCCTTGTTGATTAGAAAACGGTAAGTTGTTCGGATCTGCGCATACCCGCAAACTGGTACGATCAACTATTTCAGTAGTTGTGCCCGCGTTAACCAGTGGAACCAAAATTATCGTGGCATAAAGCGCCGATAATAGTACACAATATTTTCGAAACATACTGACGAATATGAAGCATTCAAAAATGATACGCAGTTGAGCTAATTGCAAAAGCGTACCTTGCTTTTAAAATTACTCTAGCCTGCGCAACTATTGTCTCGTTCTTTTGCTGCTTCAGGTTTAGCTTCTTTTTCAGGGCGCTCTCTGCCAATTACACCGTCTGCACGGGCCACCAAATAGGCGTAGATGTCATCAACATAGCACATGACATTCATGTTGGTTGCAAATGAGGGCATGTTTTGTTGGGCTACAGTGCTTACAACCTGTCGACCATTAACAACCACTTCTAGATACCCTTCGTACCCAAGTGTCTTAACGGATTCGGTTAGATTAGGCGCGAATGAACTCCCCAATCCTGCGGGACCATGACATGTATGACACTCAGCATGATAACGTCTGTACCCATTAAAGGTATACCAATCGACCTTACCATCTGCACTGACGGTGTAGGGTTTGTCTTCAGATGTCGCTGCTGCAGTATCAGCAGCAGTCGTCTCTTGTGCTTGAGACGTGTCCGCTTCCGCGATGACTTGTTCGGCTTGAGTCTGTTCAGTTGGAGACAAACTCTCAGCAGTTTCCTCAACGACTTCTTGTGTGGTATTCATAGAATCCTCAGTAAGCGCGGTCATATCTTCTTCTGTTTCAGCTATAACTTCTTCCGCGTTTTGAGAGATATTGTCATCACAGGACGCTATTGTTGGAAACAATATTGCACAGCTTACAAATAACAGTAAGCCATGCGTTCGTGAATGTAAGGTATTGAAAAACTCCATTTGTTACTCCTCAAATCAAATGCAATGAATTTACTACAAAAATTTATTCTTCGATTATTAACATAAAAAAATCCGGCATCCGAGATTAGCTTCCCCAGATACCGGATTTATATGTAGAACTTAGTCTTCTAAAACTTCTTTATAGTTATAATTTATCTCCAAAAGCGTTTGCTTAAAGAGAGAAGACCGTTAACACACCACCTAAGCGGGTGTAATCCTGTAAATGACGATAACCACCTACTGCACCCAGGCCATCAGAATCTTCGGTTAAGCCCGCGGCCATGCCGATACCGGCCCAACCCCCAACACCTGACAAGACAGCTATGTATTGCTTGCCGCCGTGCATGTATGTTGTAACGTTTCCGATTATGCCGGATGGGGTCTTGAACTTATAAAGCTCCTTGCCAGTTTTGAGATCTACAGCTTTCAGGTAGCCCTCAAGTGTTCCGTAGAAAGCGATGTCACCTGCGGTTGCTAGAGCTCCGCTCCAAACTGAGAAGCGCTCATCGATTGACCATACGATCTTACCTTTGTCGGCATCCCAGGCAATAAAATTACCCATGTGATCACCACCTGGGGCTGGATACATTGCTAGGGTAGCACCAACATAGGGTTGGCCTGCGGTATAGCTGACACGAAATGGCTCATAGTCCATGCACACATGATTAGTTGGCACATAGAACAAACCTGTTTTTGGTGAGAACGCAGCGGGCTGTTGGTCCTTAGAGCCCAAAGCTGCTGGACAAATACCCGTTGTGTTTACATCTTCACCTTGTTGATCTGTGCTGTATTTGCTCACCACTTGAGGACGACCTGTTTTCATATCCACATGTGTAGCCCAGTTCACTGCAGGATCAAACTTCTCAGCAGTTAAAAGCTCACCCGTTACACGATCCATGGTGTATCCGAAGCCATTACGATCAAAATGAACTAAGACTTTGCGATTTTTACCCTTAACCGGGATATCCGCCAAGATCATCTCGTTGATTCCATCATAGTCCCATTCATCATGCGGGGTCATTTGATACACCCACTTGGCCATACCCGTATCGACGTCTCGTGCCCAAATAGTCATGGACCAGCGATTATCACCAGGACGTTGCACAGGGTTCCACGTACTTGGATTACCAGAACCGTAGTACATGAGGTTCAAGTCGGGATCGTATGAAAACCATCCCCAAGTAGTACCACCGCCAATTTTCCACTGATCACCTTCCCAGGTGTTAATACCTGAGTCTTTACCTACCGGCTTACCGAGATGGGTAGTCTTTTTTGGATCCATTAAGGTGTCGGAATCGGGGCCCATTGAGTAGCCACGCCATACGCGTTTGCCTGTTTTGATGTCATAAGCAGTCATATGACCGCGAACACCAAACTCACCACCAGAAATTCCTACAAAGACTTTGTCTTTCATGACCATGGGTGCACTTGTGCCGGTCGCGCCTTTTTTGATATCGCCGTTGCTTGCACTCCAAACTTTCTTTCCAGACTTAGCATCTAATGCGATTAATGTAGCATCTGCTTGGTAGAGGAAAATTTTTCCATCACCATAAGACACACCGCGATTAACAGTGTCGCAGCACATTACTGGAATTGTGGCTGGATCTTGCTTCGGCTCATATTCCCAAATAATGCGCTGCTCATCACTTAGATCTAACGCAAAAACTTTATTGGGGAACGGTGAATGCACATACATTGTGTTCCCAATGATTAGTGGACCACCTTCATGGCCACGTAGTACACCGGTTGAAAAAGTCCACGCCACTTTCAGATCACCAACATTTTTGGCATTTATTTGATCAAGCTTTGAATAGCGTTGATTAAAATAATCACCTGTTGGCATGACCCACTGACTGGGGTCTTTAGACATTTTCAAAACTTCTTCATTCGCACTTAATGAGGATGCAATGAGCATCACCGATGCGAATAGAAAAGTTATACCTAGTTTATGGATATTCATTTTTTTTCAACTCCTCCTAACTAATTAGAATTGGATTTTTTTCTTAGACCTTAAGATGGTCTTTAAAGCTTGACGAGGGGTAAAGCTTTCAGCGCATACTGGAAGAAATGACCCCAATCAATGTAGCAATACTAATAGAAATATAACTTATGTCCACATTTATTTTGCTATTAATCCCACAATATTTTTGTCACTTTATCAACTGCACTGTACAATAGTTTTTTGCTTTCTAATTAGCATAAAAAACTCTGTTTAAACAAAAACATACGCTTGTTTGATAAGTCAACCTAGGTTAGGTTGTAGTCGTACATTTTGGATGCGTTTTGTACATATACGTATTTGCACATTTATGTAATATAATTTTAAATAATTATTTAGAAATTAGGCTTGTTTGAAACAGTACTGAATATGTTTTATGACAACGAGTCACAGTGACTTTGTAAATCCCTAATGTACGTATTTGACAAACGTCAATGCACTTTACGCCCCCAGTTAGACGTGATCGCTAGCAAGAGACTCACGTAAGGAAGATTAGATGAATATAGTTCATGCATCAGATTCTATGGCGGAAATAATTACTGGATTATTGCTGTTTATCCAATCAGAGGTTGGCCTGTTTAACTCAATTGAGCCCCCCCATATTGAGTTTATGCCGGTGGTAGAAATTGCCAAGGCCGCATGTGAACAGCATTGCAATGAAATCAAAGGTTGGACACCCCCTGGGAATACGGTTTATCTCAGCAATGATTTAAGCATCAATCTAGATATGTTTGACCGTAGTATTGTTTTACATGAACTTGTTCACTATGTGCAATACAAATATCAACTCATCAATATGGCTAGCGATTGTTTAACGTGGAAAGCTCGAGAAGCACAAGCCTATCAGTTGCAATTTCGTTGGCTGCAAAAACATAAGGTTAGTTTTAATTCGCTAAACTTAAACATCGCCATGCGAAATTTTCATCGCGTGCAATGCCCTCCCGTTGACGACAGCTCTGTTGAGTTGTAACAACATCGCTTGATATTCAAATAATAAATTTACCCTTACAGATATCTCACGACTGTAAACAGACGTTGTTCTAAATTTACCGGTTGTTCGCATAAGTAATTTAATTGTTGTTCTGGCTCACGAAACACACGGATGTCCTATCTTTGACGCGCTTGTAAATCTTCACGCTTGGCTGCATCAAGGTCTTGATTAGAGCTGTCCTTGAGTTTTCTGCACTGTTTCTCAATACGTTTGCCGAGCATTCGCTGCCGATCTGTGTAACAAAAATTACCTTTACGTTAACGATCTCCTTGGAATTAGGGATTACTTGAGAAATATAGAGTTTGAGTATCATTTTTTCTCTCATGGCACTCCATATAAATCTGAAATCCAGTTCAACTGAATCGTTGCAAATCATAGCGTATCAAATTAGCGCAGATCTGGATTAAATGAGTGCATTATTTTTAGTGCAAACAGCACTAGCACCTCTGAAATATCTGTAACACATTGATTTTTCTATGACATAAAAGTTTTGGCATGCCCTCTGTATTATTTAAAGATGAAATATTAACGGAGATGAGCAGTGCGATTTCCATCACATTATTCAGGATGCCGGCACCATTCATGAAAATTTACATACCATCCATAAGAATGTAATTGAACCTAAGGATAAGGGTGAATAAAGATGGTAGATGACAGAATCCATCTTCAATGCAGGGTACGCAGGCATTAGATAAATGGAGTTACATATGTCTGAATCGATGTCGGAAATAATTGCTGGGTTATTACTGTTTATTCAGTCACAGTTAGGCCTATTTAACCCAATTGAGCCACCTCATATTGAATTTTTGCAGGCAGTAGAGATTGCCGAAATTGCATGTGAACAGCAATGTGGAGATGTTAAAGGCTGGACACCCGCACTAAGTGATACGGTATATCTCAACCAGGATTTAAGAATCACACAAGATATATTTGACCGCAGTATCATTCTGCATGAGCTTGTTCACTATGTGCAATATAAATATCAACTCACTAATATGCCAACCGATTGTTTAACGTGGAAAGCTCGTGAAGCGCAAGCCTATCAAATGCAATTTCTTTGGCTGCAAGATCATCACATTACATCCAATTGGCAAGGTTTACACTCAGCCATGCAAAGAATTCAATATTTGCAATGTCCTGCCGCTGATGAAACTGTTGCTTCTTTGTAACGAAGTCAGTTTATCAATTAAATTACTATTGCTGCAGATACCCTTGTAGATATCTTGCAACTGTAAACAGACGTTGTTCTAAATTTACCGGTTGTTCGCATAAGTAATTTAATTTATTTTCTCGCTCACGAAACGCACGGATGTCCCATCTTTGACGCGCTTGTAAATCTTCACGCTCGGTTGCATCAAGCTCTTGATTCGAGCTGCCCTCAAGTTTTCTGCGCTGTTTCTCAATACGTTTACCGAGCATTCGCTGCCGATCTGTGTAACGAAAAATACCCTTAATTACGCGGTGGCGTTCAGTTTGTACTTTCGCAAATACTCTTGCGAATAATTTACTTGCAAGTAATTCCTGATCGTTTGGGTGTTGGGATAAATATACATCCGTCTCTACTTTGGCATCGTCAAAATTGACTTGACGACTTGCCAGCGCCTCGACGAGGGCTGTTAACGGTTTTTCTTCGGACCGATCCTGTTCTAAATCTTCAACTAGTGGACTTGGCCAAATTGTCGCCGCTGAGAGCTCAGGAACGTAGCGTTGCACACACGGCCAGTTATAAGGAGCTGCTTCAGGATCCGCATGCACAAGTTGCGTGAATAACAAGCAAATTATTGTGATCAAATATTTTTTACACATCTTTAATTAGGCACCATCCTCAGTACCGAAGTTCACTCGCAAACCGACCCATGCACCACGTTCCTGTCCTGCACCTAAAAATCTTGGATCTTCGAAGTCTTCCAACCCCGGTGCATTACTAGGCTCTTCACCCAGCAGCCCAAAGGTGAAATATTCTTTATCAAACACGTTATCCACACGCGCGAAAACTTCGACTTGCGGATGAGGCTGGTAGCTTGCAACTAAATTAACAATGCCGTAGCCCGGCGTCTTGCTGAGCTGATTTGACTCATCACCACGCAAGTATTGGCCATCATTAACTAACCATACTGCACGGATTGAAAGATCATTGAGGATGTCGTAAGAAGCGCTAATCTTTAAAGTGTTCTCTGGAAAGCCTGGTATGTTATCCCCGGACTTCACTTGCAGCTCCTCTGCTTCACCATCTCCATCCAAATCTGCGGCAGCCGGGTGGTTCGGGCTTAACACTAAAAAATCATCTTCAAAGGTTGCTTTTAGATAACTGTAATTAACAAACCATTCATAGTTCTTACCACGATTGCCAAGTGCTGCCTCGACCCCAATACGCCGTGTCTCATCGACGTTTTTAAATAGACCGGTAGCGCGTCCAGTGGATTGGAAAATAATATCGTCTTTATTTTTGGTGTGAAATGCGCCTAAATGCCAATTCCATTGTTGGCCAATACCTCCGCGCATGCCAACCTCAAAATCCTTAGCGACGACCTGATCCAAGGGAGGATCGGCTAGAAAGGCATTGGGCAATCGACACTCGGCATCATCCGGATCTGCCGCTAATTCCAATACTTCTTCACTACAAGATAATTCAATTGGCGTGGGTGCTCGTGAAGATTCACTGTAACTACCGTAAAGATT
This sequence comes from Gammaproteobacteria bacterium, assembly GCA_041576975.1. Taxonomy (GTDB): domain Bacteria; phylum Pseudomonadota; class Gammaproteobacteria; order UBA4575; family UBA4575; genus JBFGJY01. Next base: position 12,062 of record JBFGJY010000037.1, read on the forward strand.
GAATTCAGGATTTAATTGATATGTAGCACCAATTGCGGGATTCACTCGACCGAAGGAATGATTACCATCGAGCTCAGGCTGATCACCAGAACGATCACGTAAACGTATTCTGATTTTGTCGTATCGCGCAGAAGCAGTGAGCGCTAATTTATCTGTTAACGAAATCGTATCCGTTGCATAAACGCTGATGCTTTCGGTGCGCGTGCTTACATCGGTCACCTCATCACTAAAGGGCCCGGCTAACGCGCCGGACGTAGTAGTGGAACGAGTTAGCGGATCCAGTGTGGCAAATTGCTGTTGTGCATTGAAGTCGGATTGCCCGCGATGATAACCAGTGCCTGCGGTAAACTGATTTTCTCTATCTGCAAACGACCCGAAATACGTTGCCTGCAGATATGTACCACGCGTTTCTTGATCGCGATTGCTGATGTTGTTAATCGCATCAAAGGGTGCGGGTGGCGGATCATCTTCATCAGCTAGATCACCATTAAATGAATCGGTGTCGTTATCACGCCAGTAGACATTACCTGACAATTGTATGTCATCATTAAACCAATAACTGCCAACCAAGTTCACCATGGTCATATCATTTTCGGTGATATCTGGAGCAGTAAAAATACCTCTGTAATCTTCATCCAAAAGTTGTATTGGTGCAGGACCATTGCCGCGCAAATCCGTATCTCCATGCTGCGCGTTTATACTGATATCTGCATTATCTGTTCTAAAGTTTAAGCTTGCATATATATTATTAGCATCGGAATTAGAAAAGTCTCGCCAACCCGTTTCTTCAAAACGATAAAAGTTTACATAGTAACCGAAAGAACCGTTGTTGCCCCCGCTTTGTAACGAGACCGTAGTACGTGAAAAATCACCATCAACGATCTCAGCAATATGCCCAGGATGTGTAAAACCGTTTTTCATTTGCAACGTCAATGCACCTCCGAGTGCATTGAGCCCATACAAGGGATTCGCGCCACTAATTAATTGCACTCCCGCGATTGCATCTTTTGGAATTAAATCCCAGTTGACGGTGTCACCTAATGGTTCATTGATGCGTACTCCATTTTGATACACGGCGATACCAATCGGTAATCCAAGCAGTGGTGATGCCGTATAACCACGGAATTGTAGATCCGGCTGCAGTGGGTTGTTTTGTGCGGCATTGATATTAACACTACCGAGATTGTTGTTTAGAAAATCCGTCAGACCCAAATTATGGCTTTTTTCAATATCCTGGTCATCAAGAGATTGCACACGGTTTGGTACTTGATTTTCCGGCAAGCCAGTTGCCGGCACCGGTGTAGTACTAATTATATGGACGTGATCAAGTGTATCTGACGAATCTTCTGCAGCAGATATTGAATTAATCGCGAGCAGCGTTCCGATACAGGTTACACGCAACGTAAGATTCCCTCTCATCGCCACAGTCCTCCATTTCGACTAGTATTTTTTTTAGTTATAATTTTGTAGTTCTTAATTATTGGCTACACACATTTGTTTCCGATAAAGTATTGTACTTACGCACGCAGCTTGTAAAGGCTAACGTGACAATTATCATTTCTACAATAGGAAATTTTCCTGACTCAGTAATTAATGCTGTTAGATACATATTTTAAAACTTCAATTTGCTAATCATTCTCTTTCGCAAATACTCCATATTGATAGGCTAAACGCGTCAACTCGGAGGTAGTCTTCACATTCAACTTAGCTTTTATATGGGTACTGTAATTTGCGACAGTTTTAACACTTAGAAATAGCGTATTCGCAACCTCTTTCGCGGTATATCCTTTTGCGATAAGACAAAACACTTCAAACTCACGTGCGGATAATTCAGAAAGTATCGACTTGTTAGCAGCAGTCGGTTTCTCTGCAGAGATGCGTTGCTGGATATCAGGTTCAATAAATTGTTCACCTTGGGCAACACAGTAAACGGCCTCTACCAACATTTCGGACGCACTGCTCTTGGTGATGTATCCTTTTGCACCGGCTTCTAATGCTCGAGTCACGTACACGGGCTCATCATGAATACTAAATACTAAAATTCTTGCTAAAGGATCTCGTGAAATAATTTTGCGAATACACGCAAGTCCACTCATTCCAGGAAGTGATAAATCCATAACCACCGCCTGCGGCTGGTGTTTAAAATACATCTGATAGGCTTGTTCTCCGGTTTCTGCCTCTATAACTTCATTTACTCGCTTAGATTGAGATAGCAGCAGGCGGTATCCGGTACGTACCACTTCGTGGTCATCAACTAAAAGTACTTTTATTGGATCTGTCATAAAGGAGTTGCACCAAATGGTACTTCAATCGTTATCGAGACGCCCAGGCCAGGTTGCGTTTGCAATATAAATTTTCCACCCAAACTTTCAGCACGTTCGCGAATACCTAATAGACCAAACCCAGGAGGAACCCGATCTACATCAAAACCCTGCCCGTCATCTATCACCGTTAGCCGAATGCATTTATCAGCTTCATTGAATTGATTCTTGTCTTGGTTGAAGTCAGCGCAGCTCGTTTCTTTAAGATTAACTTCGACCTCTTGTGCTTGCGAGTGCCTTGCAATATTGTTTAACGCCTCTTGAACGATGCGATATAGATGAATTTTTGCTGCTTCATCACACGCTTCTACAGCGTCCTCACATTGAAGGCGAACTATTGTATTTGGATTTTGCTCACGCCAATTGTCGATCATATCTTGCAGTGAGGCTGCCAAACCCAAAGCGTCTAACAAAGTCGGCCGCAAGCGACGCATCATCGACCGTATAACTGTAAACAAATGATCACAAATCGAAATGATAGAATCTACTGCAGCTTTACTATTGGGATTTTCCTTAATGATAGAAGTAGCAGTCATTTTAATTCCGGTTAAAGACTGTCCTAATTCATCATGTAATTCGCGTGCAAGTGTACGCCGTTCATCTTCTTGCACACGCAATGTCCGCGAGGCAAGTGCACGATTTTCATTTTGGGCTTGTTCAAGAGCCGAAGTAGCGTGATTAAACGCATCAGATATTTTGGAAAATTCTGGCACATCGAATTCAGGAAGGCGTTCATTAAATTTGCCCGTCTTAATATTTTCCAAACCTTTAAGAATTACTGGCACAGGACGAAGCGCTTTATTCAAGGTGAGATGAACCAGAATTCCAACCAGGAGTGCCTGCAAAAAGATCAATCCAAATAATGCTTCAGCGATTTTCCAAGACTTTGTGATTTCATCCGAGGGATCAACACGAATTGTAACTCTGATGAGACCTTTGTCGGTTTTAATTAATTGATTTTTAGCTGACACGTCAGGCTTTATAAACCACACAAACCATGCTGGGGCCGGGGATATCGGCTGAAGTGCCCACGCTCCAATATAATCAACCACTCTTCCATCTGGCAAAATAATACGAATGCGCAGATTTTGTGTTCCCGCAGACAGTCCCATTCGAGACTGCCAAAATCTGGCCGGGTTTTGTGTGGCAAGTGGATCCGAAATTCCATCTTCTACTGACTTGATGGCCAGATTAATAGAAGTTGTCATCACTTCCCGCACAGATTTACGCGCGTTGTAGATTGTGAAGATCGCACCCACTACCACAATCACAATCATACTAAGGGCAATTACTAAATTAAGACGAAAGCGTAAACTCATAACACCAATTTTGAGATTAAAATAATAAACTTGAACTGCGTGTAGGTGCTTATAAGCAAAATATGTTGGGATAAACCCATGGTCTGAATGAATGTTAGCGGTTTTCTTCAGCAAATTTTAGAGTCGCCAAATAAATCGGCAAGCCCATAGCATGCTGTATCAAGTTAGTGCTGTCGTGCAGTTATATCTTTATCGAACACACCGAAAGCGTAAATTAATTATCCTGAGGCACGCACTAGTATAAGAATCGCCGTCTTATCAAGTTCACGCAGTTTGCTCTTCCATATGATGTTTTTCATGTACCGGTCGCATTAGTGCATTGCTAATTAATGCAATAAATAACAAAAATGCCATTAAATACATCACAGTATTATAAATGCTAGAGGTTGGGTCGATTGTGCCCGGTGGTGCAATCTCCATGAGCTTAGAAATAGTCACTGTCTTTTGTGCCACAAGTTCTTGTAGCTGATCGATTCCAGCTCCAAACTTTTGTTGAAATTTATTCGGATCAACTTTCGACGCTAAATCAGTAATCGCATCATTGATCGAGTGCCTGCGTAAAGAGGTAATAGCCAGTGGGCCTAATACACCTGCTGTACTCCATGCCGTAAGCAGTCGGCCATGAATGCCACCAACATATCGTGTTCCGAAGATATCCGCTAGATAAGCTGGAATAGTTGCAAATCCACCGCCATAAAAAGTAAATATAATCATCGTCGCCGCGTAGAAAAATATTAACCAGACCACCGCAGGATTAGCACTTACTTGCTTTGCTGTGAAAGGAATAGATAGATACAACAAAATACCAACCGCAAAGAAGATCCAATACGTATTGCGTCGTCCAATATAATCAGATGAGCTAGCCCATATAAATCGCCCAATCATATTAAAGACGCTAATCATTAATACATAAGTTGCAGCAAATGCACCATCGACAATATTTGGCAAAGTGGTGCCAAAAATTTCGGACATCATTGTTTTTGCCACACCAATTACACCAATGCCTGCTGTCACGTTAAAACACAGGACGATCCATAGTTGGTAAAACTGCGGTGTCTTCAGCGCTTGATCGATATCAACATCGTTATGCGTCATCATTTTTTTGGACGACACAGATTCATCAGGCGGTGTCCATCCCTCTGGTTTCCAACCTTTTGCCGGAATGCGATACGAAAACGCCGCAATCATCATTACGATGAAATAACCAAGACCCAAAACTAAAAATGTTTGTGCAACACCAACTGTGCCGGTGCCTATGGCATACACCCCTTCCGGTCCTGGTATTACCATTTTCGAAACTTCATTTGCACCGACTACAACAACTTCTTTTAATTCGCCGGCGATCTCTGCAAAACGCCTTCCGCCTTTGGTAACTAATTGAACTGCATCAACTGAACCCAAAAATTCAGGCGCTTGGTAAAACGTTTTAATTAAAAAGTCTTTTAACGGAGCCGCAATCATTGCACCACCACCAAACCCCATAATCGCCATGCCAGTCGCCATCCCACGCCGATCGGGAAACCAGCGTATAAGGGTGCTTACTGGAGATACGTAACCTAATCCCAGACCACAACCACCTACCACGCCGTAACCTAAGTAGATCAACCATAGCTGATGTAAATAGATGCCGGCACTGCCGATGATGAATCCCCCTCCCCATAAAAATGCTGCTACTACACCCACCTTTCGCGGACCAACCGTTTCCAGCCAACGCCCGGCAAATGCCGCAGCGAGACCCAAAAAAACAATTGCAACCGTGAATATCCACACCACTTGTTGCAACGTCCAATCATCTGCTGCACTTGTCGCTACGCCAATCGTTTTGACTAATGCGGGATTAAATATGCTCCATGCATACACTGAACCAATACACAAATGAATAGCAATGGATGCCGGAGGTACCCACCAACGATTAAAACCAGGCTTAGCAACAATGCGTTCTTTAGATAGTAGTCCATTAGCCATTTGAATCTCTCTTTTCCAGTGAGGCGAGGTTTTACGAGGCTTATAATAATTTTTGATTTGAAAATAAACGCAGCGTATTCTAACAGTGCTGTATAAAGTAAAACAAAAACTTTTTAAGCTCCAGGAAAATAGTTTTATGTACGCAAAGTCTTCATCCTTACTCTTCATATTTTGTCTAATGTGTTCAATGATGGCACACACTCAGGACATGCTCGACATGGTGGATCTTGACAGTCCTGATATGACTGAAGCCACTATGACGCGTGAGGAAGTCGCTGAAATTCTTCGCACTCAAAAACCAGCGGATTTTCGCCACGCACGATTATCAGGTCTAGATTTAAGTGGGTTAGATTTCTCCAATGCAGACTTGCGCTGGGCCAAAATGAATAAATCCGATCTTTCTAAGGCAAATTTATCTGGTGCACTACTCGGGGGAGCCTGGACATTAGATGCAAACCTTTCCCAAGCCAATCTAAGTGGGACAAATCTATTTCAAACTCAGATGCGTGGCGCCAATCTTCATTGTGCAAATTTAAAATCTGCACGAATCGTGGCAAACTTGAGACGCGCAAATCTATCTTGTGCAGATCTCAGTAATGCTGATTTGTCTCCAGATATGAAAAATCAATCCATGGGATTAATACGTACTGTACTCTACTCAGCCAATTTAGAATCTGCGAATTTACAAAACGCAAATCTTTCTCGAGTTGATGCCGAATTTGCATCCTTTAAAAAAGCAAATCTGAAAGACTCTAATTTATATAAGTCTTTATTGGGTGGTGCAAACTTTACTCAAGCCGATGTAACTGGAATGGATATCACTGGTGCAGATGTACATTCAACAAAATTTATTGCGCTAAATGGCAAGAGCCAAATGAAAGGGTTTGATCAAACTACTCATTTAGACTATGCGATCTTGCAAGACGAGCTATAGCATATCTAGTTAATGAATCTTGCTGCCAAATTTATTTGTGCAAATGCTTTTGGGCTGATAACAAACTATTAAAAGCCTTATTGTTTTAATTAATACTTTTATTTACACCATATTAATTGTATCGTAATGAATCTAGGTAATGCATGACTAAAAATAATCAATGCCTATATAGTCGAGGAGAAGAAAAAATGAGAAATAAAACCATCCAAAAATTCACAGCTACTGCCTGCGGAACGTTGTTAGCAATAGCATCCGGAACGCTATATAGCGGTGAAGAAGTCGCTGGAGGTACCTTGTATGGCAATATGCTGACGGTTACCCAAGACATGCTTGATCATGCCTATGGTGATTCCAACAACTTTTTACATACCAATGGTAACTACGACCAAACACGTTACTACCCTGCGCAACAGATTAATTTAGAAAATGTTCATAAGTTAAAGCTGGCGTGGACCTTCGAAACAGAAATCGTGGAATCGCAGGAAACCACTCCAATTGTTGTAAATGGTGTGATGTACATAACTACTTCGTTCAATCACGTTTATGCATTAGATGCAAAAACCGGCAAGCAACTTTGGCACCACAAACACAAGATGGGTCCGATCACAACCTATTGTTGTGGACCAAATAGCCGTGGTGTATTCGCATATGGCGATAAAATCTATATGGGCACACTCGATGCTAAGTTAGTCGCACTAGATGCAAAGACTGGCAAGCAAGTTTGGGAAACCCAAATTGCCGATCCAGAACTGGGTTACTCGGAGACTATGGCGCCTACAGTTGTCGATGGCAAGGTCCTGATCGGTACCAATGGCGGTGAATATGGAATCCGTGGATTTGTTAAGGCCTACGACACCGAAACCGGCGAGTTACTGTGGACCTTTCACACCATTCCGGAAAATTCTGCTGGCGTGTGGGCAACACATGATGCTACTGGCCGTGACATGCATCGTGACATCGCTGCAGAAAAAGCTGCATATAAAAAACTTGGTGATCCCTACAAAACCCTTGGCGGTGGCGTGTGGCAAAACATGGCGGTCGACCGCGATACTGGAATGGTCTACTTTGTAGTGGGTAACCCGTCTCCAGATTTGTATGGTGCGATTCGCCCGGGAGACAACCTATACACGGATTCGTTGGTTGCAGTCGATCTAGAAACTGGCAAATATCAATGTCACTTTCAATATATTGCGCACGATGTATGGGATTTAGACGCAGTTAGCCCGCCGATTATTACTACTGTTGCGGATAAAAACGGCAAACCGATCAAAGGCATCCTACATGGTGGCAAAACGGGTTATGTGTATGTACATGATGCGAAAGATTGCAGCTTGATCCGTTTTTCTGACCCCATGGTTTCGCAAGAGGACCGTTGGGTATTGCCCACTAAGGAAGGTGCCCGCATGCTACCAGGTGCAAACGGTGGTGTGGAATGGTCACCAATGGCGATCGATCCATATTTAGGCCTTGCCTATGCAATTAACTTGCACCAACCCATGACGTACCACGTGGAAGAAACACCTTATCCCGGTGGCAAGTTGTGGCTCGGTGGCGCATTTAAAGTGATCCCTGATGAAGAGCAATGGGGCAATATCTCTGCGGTGGATTACAACACCGGCAAGATTGCATGGAAAGTTAAAACTGAGCAACCCATGATCGGCGGCATTCTAGCTACCGGGGGTGGGCTTGTATTTACGGGCGAAGGCAATGGTATGTTTAGAGCCTACAACTCAAAATCAGGAGAATTGATGTGGCAGCATAAGGCCAAGGCAGGCGTCAATGCACCACCCGCTTCTTACAACGTGGATGGAAAACAATACATCGTTGTCGGCGCTGGTGGTAACGTTCAGCTGGATTACACGCGAGGCAATGAAATTCTTGCCTTTACATTAGCTGATTAATTGCTGTTATTTGCTACTAAAAGGCCGCCATATTTGGCGGCCTTTTTTTAGTTAAAAAAGTTGTAAAGAACTTAAAAGACATAATCCAAGTCTAACAAACCTAGATTTAAATCAAGGAGAATATAGTGAACGCTAATTTTTTTCTGTTATCGGTCATTTTATTTTGTGCTGTACCCATTGCGTGTGGAAACGAAAATAAAAGCGAGATTGTTTCAAAAACAGAAAACACTACTGCGAACACTAATAAAACCATAGTTGTTGCGGAAACAACGCAGACTAATGAATCAGAATTGACCGATGCGGCAGATGATAGTGAAGATGAATATGCTGACATTCGAGATAAGCTACAAACTTGCGCTGCATGTCATGGCGAAAAAGGTGTATCTGTGATTCCTGCAAATCCGATACTTGCAGGACAAGAGTTTTACTATATGTACGTGCAGCTGAAAGACATTAAATCAGGTTTGCGCGAAAGCGCCATCATGGCACCACTAGTTGCCGATCTGGAAAAAGAAGAAATGAAGAAAATCGCTGAATATTTTTCCAAGCAGGTCTGGCCTGAAACTACATTTAAAACTGAACAGGCGGATATCATTGCAGGCAAAAAAGTTGTAACCGCAGGCCAGTGTGTGGCCTGTCATCTTGGGAGTTTTAAAGGCAATAGCCGTATCCCACGTATGGCGGGACAGCATGTAGAGTACTTAACCAAAACAATGTTGGATTTCAAAAACAAAGTGCGTAAAAACTCTGCTGCTAAAGGATCTTTAATGGCCTCCTTCAGCGATGCAGATATTCATGCCGTTGCAAAATATTTAGCAGGTTACACCGGGCAATAAGCGTGATAGATTTTTATTGTTTGGATATCAGTTTAAGCTTAATTTGTAACAAAAACCCCTGGCTCACTGCAACCGACTATCTAAATCAAAATGTCCAGCGGCATGGGCAAGCTGAGATGCAGATTTGCCATTTCTATCTTTAATCTCAGCATCAGCACCATTGGCTAGTAACAAGTCAATAACATCGGTATATCCATTTTCTGCTGCCATCATTAGTGCGGTGCGACCACGATTATCTCTTAGGTTTGGATCTGCACCCGCATTCAATAATATTTTTACCGCCTCTTGTTTTCCATATCCTGCCGCCCACATTAAGGAAGTAAGATTATTGTTGTATTGATCGTTGATTTTGGCGCCATGGCTTATCAGCATCTTTATAATTTCAATATCACCATTTGCCGCCGCATATACAATCGGTGGTTTTCCTGTGTTGTCTAAAATATTGGTTTCCGCTTTATGGTCAAGCAATAACTGCACCATATCGGTATGCTGATGAAATACAGCGGTGGTGAGTGGATAAAGACTTTTTAGGTTAGCTCGATTTACGTCCGCACCTCGGTCAAGCAGGTACCGAGCGATATCCACAAACCCACCTTTCGCGGCTTCAAACAACGGCGATTGCTCATTAAGATTGGCCTGCTTGATATCAGCATTGTGTGCAACAAGAAGTTCAATAGTATCCAAATGACCACTGCGTGCTGCAAACAGTAAAGCAGTATTACCGAATCGATTACGCGCTTTTACCGATGCACCTCGATTTAAAAGCGCAGTAAGTTGTTCGTTATCACCTTCTCTTGCGGCATCAAACAATTCAAAGTTTAGCTCTCTAAAGTTTTCTGCATGCGCTGTGCTTAAGTTTAATACCAAACACAGAGTTGCTATTTTGCAAATATTCATTTTGTTATCCTTGTTTATAAATATATGTCTTTTATAAGTTTGTTGTTTTTTTCACACTGCTAATAAAGTCTTGATGTGAGCAACGCAAGCGCTCGCCGTACCTTCGGGATTGTAACCGCCTTCCAGCATCGATACGAGCTTACCCTGTGTATGTTTTTCTGCCAAACGCATAACTATATGTGTCAATTCAATAAATCCTTCGTCGGTGACATCATAACAACCCAATAAATCATCTTTACGACTATCGAAACCACACGAAATGAGAATTAATTCAGGCTTAAATGCATCGATTGCGGGCACTAAAATATCATTAAATACCGCTATGATTTCTTCATCTTGGGTACCACATGGCAAATGCACATTAATATTGGTTCCAAGCCCAGCACCAACACCTTTTTTAGCCGGATCTCCGGTACCTGGATAGGCATACAAATCATGCACTGAAAAAAACAATACACTCGAATCCTCATAAAATGCCCATTCTGTGCCATTGCCATGATGATAATCCCAATCAACGATAGCTATTTTCTTTAATCCAAAAACTTTTTGGGCATAGCGAGCTGCTATTGCAATATTGTTGAAAAAACAAAACCCTTCTTCTTTACCAGTATTCAAGGCATGGTGCCCGGGCGGACGTGATGCACAAAAACCGTTTTTTAAAGTCCCTTTACATACTTCTTGAGTAGCCGCTAACACCCCAGCTACCGCCAATAACGCATGTTGATATGTATCTTTGTAATTTGAACGAATCAGATCGATATGGTTTTCGCTGTGTACAAGCTTCAAATAAGGTTCGATCCCATTAATTGGATGCACTCTTTCAACTTGTTCAAGTAAACCTGCTTGTTTTACCGCTTTAATAATTGCTTGGTTGCGCTGTGGAGATTCAGGATGCCCAGGTTCAAGTTGATGTAACGAAAAGCTTTCATCTAATATCAATCCGGTCTTGTTTAAATTAACCTCTGTAGGTTTAGCAGACATTGAATGATTACTTATAGTAATGGAAAGTGCCATTGCCGTGCTTTGATACAAAAACTTGCGACGATTCATAAATAGAAATTAATTTTTAATGCATGCATTTTTAAAAATATTAGTTTAACTTCATACTATCTCACCATTAATGAAAACTATTTGTGAAAACTATATTTTTAATTACTGTAGGATTATGCGCTGTATTAGATACGCAAACGCAAAACGTATTAATGACGAAGCAAAATAAATTTGAATAGAATTGAAAAACCATTGCAGATAATTACCGCAGCTTTGCAATAAAGTCTATGTTAACTACTATTTCAATTGAAGCCGACCCGAATGAGTCGAAGAGAAAAATATAGATTGACTTGTGTGGGCGCCCTGTAGGTGAAGTGATAACTTTACTCTAAAAGGAGGTGATCCAGCCGCAGGTTCCCCTACGGCTACCTTGTTACGACTTCACCCCAGTCATTAACCACACCGTGGTAATCGTCCTCCCGAAGGTTAGACTAACTACTTCTGGTGCAGCCAACTCCCATGGTGTGACGGGCGGTGTGTACAAGGCCCGGGAACGTATTCACCGCGACATTGCTGATTCACGATTACTAGCGATTCCGACT
>JBFGJY010000038.1:0-23541 GCA_041576975.1 Gammaproteobacteria bacterium
ATTCATTTATTAAACTGTGGCTGGATTTTGCTATGACTGTAGTAGTTGAAGCAATATTATTGAATACATAGCTCAAATGTAATACATGAAAAAGTTTTTATACGTTAGCCGGGACCACATTACTATAGGGTTATGACTTCATTGGCCGATCAAGCCATATCATGGCGAGACAATCATCTTGTGTTACTTGACCAGCGCAAGCTTCCGAATGAAATTCAATTCATCGAGTGCTACTTGGTAGCAGAGGTCATTGAAGCCATAAAAGATATGGTAGTTCGAGGCGCGCCTGCTATAGGAATTACGGCTGCTTATGGTGTAGTGCTTGCAGCTCGTGTCTGTTTTACAAACTCACCCAATAATTGGAAGGAATGTATTGAAATAGATCTTAAGGCCTTGCTTCAAGCACGACCCACCGCAGTAAATTTAAAGTGGGCCCTTTCGCGCATGCGTGATGTCATTGTGACAATTAAAAAAGGAGATCCTGCACCAATTTTATTACAAGTCGCGCAAGATATTCACCGAGAAGATATTCAAACGAATAAAACTCTTGGTAACTACGGAGCTAAGCTACTAAAGAATGACTCCATTGTGCTTACTCATTGTAATGCAGGGGCTTTAGCAACGGGTGGATATGGAACAGCACTAGGCGTGATTCGTAGTGCATATACACAAAATAAAATTAAGGGTATCTATGCAGATGAAACAAGACCGTGGTTTCAAGGTACAAGACTCACTGCATGGGAACTACTTCAAGACAATATCCCTGTGACACTAATCTGTGATAGTGCAGCTGCAAGTTTAATGCGTCAAAAGAAATTGGCTTGGGTGATCGTTGGAGCCGATCGCATCGCAAGTAATGGAGATGTCGCTAATAAGATTGGCACCTACTCATTAGCGGTGATGGCAAAACAACATGGAGTGAAGTTTATGGTAGCAGCACCTACAAGTACTATCGACATGGAGGTTAGGGATGGTGATGAGATCGAAATTGAGGAGCGCTCTCACAGTGAAGTGACAGTTTATCGAGACCACTCTTTTGGACCTGCAAAGGCACAGGTATGGAATCCCGTATTTGATATTACGCCTGCAGATTTAGTGACTGCCTTGGTAACCGAGAGAGGTGTAATTAAACACCCAAATCTAAGCAAAATAGAAGCCTTGCTGAAATTATAGTATTTAAGCCGTTTTTCTTTTGGCTGTAGAATAAATCAACCCTCTGAAATGATTAAATTGATTTCTAAGGCATCCAATTCGATTTTAAATGACTTTTTTAAGAACCCACTATGAGGTACTTATGATATACTTTGATGCCCTAGAACGAATGTCTAATCCTTCTTGAAATCACGTTGATGGCTGCACCTGCCAAAGAAATACTCTCGGTAAATCTCGAAGACGAGATGCGTCAATCATACCTAGATTACGCTATGAGCGTAATTGTGGGGCGTGCGCTACCTGATGTTCGAGACGGTCTAAAGCCGGTTCACCGGAGAATTCTCTATTCCATGTATGAGAATAATAACGTGTGGAATCGTCCGTATGTGAAATGTGCGCGTGTTGTCGGTGATGTCTTAGGTAAGTATCACCCCCATGGAGATACTGCAACTTATGATGCTCTTGTACGTATGGCGCAAAATTTTTCCATGCGGTATATGTTAGTAGATGGCCAAGGGAATTTTGGATCCGTTGATGGTGATCCGCCGGCAGCTTATCGATATACTGAATGTCGGATGATGCAGTTATCATCTGAAATTCTTGCAGATATCGATCGTGAAACCGTTGAGTATGCACCTAACTACGACGGTAAAGAAACTGAACCAACTGTACTTCCAACAAAAGTACCAAACCTATTAATCAATGGCTCCTCTGGTATTGCTGTGGGCATGGCCACAAACATTCCACCACATAATCTAACCGAAGTAATCAATGCCAGTATTGCTCTAATTGAAAATCCCGAAGTGGATTTTCAGAAATTGACACAGCTTATACCAGGGCCTGATTTTCCAACTGCCGCGATCATCAATGGGCGAAAAGGAATTATAGAGGCATACCGCACTGGCCGCGGTCGTGTACATATGCGTGCGCGTACGCATATTGAGCAAGATGAAAAAAGTGGGCGTGAACGAATTGTCGTAACGGAATTGCCGTACCAAGTTAATAAAGCCAATTTAATTATTAAGATTGCCGATCTGGTTAAAGAAAAACGTTTAGAAGGGATTGCGCCAGATGGCTTGCGTGATGAATCTGATAAAGATGGCATGCGCATCGTTATCGAATTGCGTCGTGGCGAAGTGAGCGAGGTAATTTTAAATAATCTTTATAAACACACACCTATGCAAAGTGTGTTTGGCATGAATATGGTTGCTCTTGTCGATGGTCAGCCACGACTTCTGAATTTAAAACAGATTTTACAAGCATTCATACGCCACCGACGTGATGTCGTTACACGCCGTACCGTATATGAGTTACGTAAAGCGCGTGAGCGTGCCCATATCCTTGAAGGTCAGGCGGTAGCGTTAACGAATATCGATGAAATCATTGCATTAATTAAAAAGTCAGAGAGTCCTGCGGTTGCAAAAGAAAAATTAACAGCAAGATCATGGAAGCCTGGAATTGTAACCAAAATGTTAAAGCGTGCTGGTGCTGATGTTTCACGTCCCGAAGACTTAAGCTCCGAATATGGTATGCATGGCGGTGAATATCACATCTCTCCTGTGCAAGCACAAGCCATACTTGATTTACGTTTGCATCGTCTTACGGGTTTAGAACAGGACAAGATAGTTAATGACTATACCGAGTTGCTCGATAAAATTATCGACTTGCTTGATATTTTGCAGGATCCTGAGCGACTGATGCGTGTGATTCGGGAAGAGTTAGAAATCATATGCGAACAATATGGCGACGATCGACGCACAGAAATTTCTGAAACTCAAGTAGATCTCACCATGGAGGATCTAATCCCCGAAGAAGATGTGGTAGTCACATTGTCACATGCAGGCTATGCAAAATCACAACCATTGGATACCTATCGAGCGCAGCGTCGTGGAGGAAGGGGTAAGGCCGCGACTTCAGTGAAGGCGGAAGATTTTGTCGATCAATTATTTGTGGCCAACACCCATGACACGATTTTATGCTTTTCCAGTCGTGGTAAGGTTTATTGGCTTAAGGTCTATGAATTACCACAAGCCGGCCGTACCGCACGTGGTAAACCAATTATCAATCTTTTACCACTACAGGAAGGTGAGCGGATTAATGCTGTTCTACCTGTAAAAGACTATCGTGAAGATGCCCATGTCGTGATGGTGGCAAGTAGTGGCACAGTTAAGAAAACTCATCTCACAGAGTTTTCAAGACCGCGTGCTAGCGGCATTATCGCAGTGGATTTACGTGACAGCGATTATCTCATTGATGTAGCTGTGACCTATGGTGATACCGATATCTTAATGGTGAGTGATACAGGGAAAGCTATACGCTTTAATGAAAAGGATGTTCGCCCTATGGGCCGTAATGCCACCGGTGTGCGTGGAATTAAACTTGCTGAAGGTCAAAAAGTGATTGGGTTGATTACTATAACTTTGAATATGAATGCGACTGATATATTGGTTGCAACTGAAAACGGTTATGGTAAGCGAACAAAAATTGAAGACTACCCAGTGCAAAATCGTGGCGGCCAAGGTGTAATCGCAATTCAAACTGCAGGGCGTAACGGTAAAGTAGTGGGTGCAGTGGCGGTGTCAGAAGAAGATGAAATAATGCTGATTACGAATAGTGGAACTTTGGTAAGAACCCCAGTTAAGGACGTATCACAAATGGGTCGCAATACACAAGGTGTGAGACTAATTCGCTTATCAGAGGAAGAGCGGCTCGTTGAAGTTGAAAAGATTGAAAACCTGGCCAACTCCTCAGAGAGCGTGTAGCTATATCTACTGTTTTATGGTTTCCCGTTTAGACTTTATTGTTTAGGTTTATCTGCTAAGCAATTTTTTTTAAGTAATCATTTCATGTAAGCCTCTACAACCCAATACGGTAAGCAGATACATAAAGACTAGTAAAGTTTATGCAAAAATTTGAAACAAGGAATGTTTCTTAAATATGATTATAAAAGTAATCAGGTAATAAATTCTGACCGTCTTTCTAGGCCACTGCGCCGATCTAAATAAATAGTTGTGCCGTTTGTGCAGCTAAAAGGAAAAGAGTAATCAGCTTGCTTGCGGCGATCTACTTCTCGTCTATTCAGCAACGATAAATGCCCTATTGCCTTGTGACCTAAAATATTTATTCCGCTAGTTGATGCCATTAAAGTACATGTCGAGAGTACTGTAATGCCTAGAATTAATATGATTAATCCCATTGATAATATGATGTTTACAAGTTGCATGTATTTGCTCCTTGTTCGTTGCTTTGCGTAAATCGTTAAGCTAGGTGAGGTTGATTACGCTTTGTTACTAATCAAATCAAATAGCTATAACTAGTAATACTATAAAACGTGGTGAATAATACATAACTCACTGATTTTAGGCAAGAGAACACCGCTAGAATACTTTCTTAAATCAACTAAATGGGTTTTTCAACACCAAAATACTGAAGATACCAGTCAACAAACATTTTGATTCCTACTTCTATACTTGTATTTGGCTTATAGCCTACATCAGTAATCAGATCCTCAATATCCGCGTAGGTATCTGGTACATCACCCGCTTGAAGTGGCAATAAGTTTTGCTGCGCTTTTATCCCAAGGCAATCTTCTAAGACTTGAATGTAGTGTTTGAGTTCGATTGGTTTGTTATTACCAATATTATAAAGTCGATACGGCGCGAAACTTGTTGCACTATCTGGGTTTTCGCCAGTCCAATCTGAGTTCGGCTTGGGTATTGTATCTAGTGTATGAACTACACCTTCAACGATATCATCGATGTAAGTAAAGTCTCTACGATGATTTCCATAATTAAATACATCGATTGGCTTTCTAGCTAAAATATTTTTCGTAAACAAAAATAAAGCCATGTCCGGTCGGCCCCATGGACCATAAACCGTAAAAAAACGCAGACCAGTTGTAGGTAACTTGTATAAATTACTATAAGTATGTGCCATCAATTCATTGGCTTTTTTTGTTGCTGCATACAAACTCATTGGGTGGTCAACATTATCATGTACAGAAAATGGCATTTTTGTATTTGCGCCATAAACCGAGCTGCTTGATGCATACACTAAATGCTTAACATTATTATGTCGGCAAGCCTCAAGAATATTTATGAAGCCAACAAGATTTGTATCAACATAGGAGAATGGGTTTTCAATTGAATATCGTACACCGGCCTGTGCTGCAAGATTAATGACACGTTCAGGTTTAAATTTCGAAATAACCTTTAAAATTGCATCTTTATCTTCTAGATTTATACGGGCTTCAGTGAAAGTATCGAAAGCCTTTGTTCTTTCAAGTCGACTAAGTTTTAGGTTGACATCGTAATAATCATTTACATTATCAATTCCTAAAACGTTGTCACCACGACTTAAAAGATAAAGTGAAACCGCAGATCCAATGAATCCTGCTGATCCGGTAACTACTACTTTCATATTAAGAGAATTCTATTTTGTTATCACATTAATGAATGTTTAAAGTCTTCCATCAACTTCGCATTTAGGTAGCACATTTTTTACATCATAAAGAACGTGATTTTTTTTACCAAGTGCATGCAATTCATGTGGACCCATTTCTTTGAATTGATTGTGATTCACTGCGAATATGATTGCATCGTATTTATTTGTAGGAAATTTTCTTAAGAAAGGAACCTTATACTCATGTTCAGCTTCATTGGTGTCAATCCAGGGGTCATAGATATCGATCTGTGCATGATAGCTGTCGAATTCTAGTACAATGTCAATTACACGCGTATTCCGTATGTCCGGGCAATTTTCTTTAAATGTAAATCCCAGAATTAGAATCTCGGCATCCACTACATGAATCTTTTTTTTCGTCATTAATTTAATTACGCTCTCTGCAACATATGGCCCCATACCATCATTGATGCGACGGCCTGATGTTATAATTTCAGGGTTATACCCGATCTCTTGTGCCTTGTGTGTGAGGTAGTAGGGATCTACACCAATGCAGTGTCCGCCAACTAAACCAGGGCGAAATGGAAGGAAGTTCCATTTGGTGCCTGCGGCTTCCAATACTTCCAATGTGTCAATATTCATGCAATTGAAAATCAGTGATAATTCATTTATCAATGCGATGTTGACATCACGCTGAGTATTTTCAATGACTTTTGCTGCTTCTGCGACTTTTATAGAACTTGCTTTGTGTGTGCCGGCACTGATGATATTTCGATACAGCTGGTCTACAAAATCTGCGACTTCAGGGGTTGAGCCTGAGGTAATTTTTTTTATATTAGTCAACCGGTGTTCTTTGTCTCCAGGATTGATACGTTCCGGGCTGTAGCCAGCAAAGAATTCACTATTAAATTTTAACTTAGAAACGGACTCTAAAATTGGTACACAAATATCTTCGGTGACACCAGGATATACCGTGGATTCATATATTACGATATTCCCTATGCTAAGAACGCTTCCAACAGTTTTAGATGCCAGTTTTATAGCTGATAAATCTGGGACTTTTTGTTTGTCTATCGGTGTAGGTACGGTAACGATATAAACAGTGCATTCTTTTAGATCATCGACATTGTTAGTAAATTTTAAATTTGACGAATTGGAAAGTTCCTTGTTTGTGACTTCTAATGTGCGGTCAATTCCTTTATTTAATTCTTCAAGTCGATTGGTATTAATATCAAATCCGAATGTTGGTAGAATTTTTCCAAATTCAACAGCCAGAGGTAGGCCTACATACCCCAAGCCAATTATACCGATCTGTATATTTTGAAGATCCACTACAGAATTAATTATCTTTCTACTAAGGAATTAAGTGTTAAATAGGCGTATTTGGAAGTACTCTATTACATCTAAAGCATGAAAATGATTAAATTACGATTAAAACGATTTTAAATTAGATAAAATGCAGATTATGTCTCATTAATTATATGTAGTTTGAAACCATCGACACAAATAAGCTTTATAACAATACTTCTTGAGCAACTGGGTGGCCTAAAAAATTAATAGGGCTGGCAGATAGACAATATGCGCCTGAGTTCATAATTGTAATATAATCACCAACATTACATTCGCTTAATTCAACATCATCAGCGAGTATATCTAAAGGAGTGCAGAGCTTTCCGGTAACTGTAACTTTTTCTATTTTGTGTGATGTGAGTTTATTGGCTACATAGACAGGAAAATTTTTTCTAACTTTTTGGCCTAAGTTACCGCTTGCAGCGAGATGGTGATGCATTCCACCATCTGTAATTACATATGTTTTTCCTCGAGAAACTTTTTTGTCAACAACTTTGCAAACATAGACGCCACATTCACCCACAATATAGCGGCCAAGCTCAAGTACGGGATGTAACTTATCCGAGAATTTTCCATAATCTACTGCAGATAACAAAGTATTTAAGTTTTCCGCGACACAGTTTATGTCCAATGGGCGATGGTTTTTGAAATAGGGGATACCAAAGCCACCTCCTATATTAATAATTTTAACTGGATTATTGCAAAGGTTGGCTAATTCGTTAAGCAGTTTAAAGGTGTGATTTTGTGCATCATTAATCGCATTGGGATCTAGGATTTGTGATCCAGTATAAATATGAAAACCTTCTAATAAAAGATTAGATTGATCGACCCATCGAATTATATCTGGTAAACATTCCTCATCAATGCCAAATGGACTAGACCCACTAGCCATTTTCATGCCTGCACGTTGTTGTATAAACTTGGGATTTACACGAATCAGTATTTTTGGAATTACATTTAAATTTGATCCTAGTTTAATTATTTTCTCTATCTCTAATTTAGATTCAGCACTAATTATAACGTCGGATTTTATTGCTTCTTGTAATTCATAACTATTCTTACCAGGACCTGTGTAACAAATATTTTTACCCGGCATCCCAGCATCTATAGCGAGAATTAATTCATGAATGGAAGATACATCAAATCCGTCAATGTTCTGATGGATATAAGATACAAGGTCTCTAAATGGATTTGCTTTAATCGAATAATAAATCTTAAATTCTGGAGACAGCAAATTACGTAGAACATTTATTTTTTTCTCAATAACATTTTTAGAATAAATGTACAATGGTGTTGTGTATCCAAGGTGGAAAATATCGTTAAGCCCCATATTTCCAAATAATAAAGAATTATTATTCTGATCAAAGTAACCTAATGGATCAAAGTGTTCCAAGTTATAGCTCAATACTTATTGTTTGATGGATAGAAATAATAAATGCTTATTTAATTTATTGTTTTATGTTTCTCTACTCGAATTAGATATTTTAAATAATGATGCAGTCAATCAAACACAGGCATGGCTATAGTTAGATTTCTAAGCATGAAATATTAATAAAGCGTCTTTTGTAGACGTTCTGAAAAATTATAGTCATTATTTTATCAATTCTAATTTTGTGACGCAGTTAAAAAAAATTAAATAATTACTAAAATTGTGAGACAAAATTCCTTTATTTATGTGGTGAATAGAATTTTAATAGATATTATCTGATTAAATATTAAACCCGCAGATCTATTTTTTGCTAAAACTACGCACTGAGTTGAATACTTATTTTTGGGTAAGCGGTACGATCTAATGCAAGAAAATTCTTTAAGACAACGAATTAACATATAGCAATTCAGCCCCAAGTTTGGGAATTACATAATTTGTGAGGTAATGATTGTAACGACATTTCTATCTATCAATAATCTATCTTTACATCATTAATGGAAATTTTAAAAGCATGGAAGCACAAAATATCCCTAAAATTACATTTACTGAACTGGTATCGACGAGCACTAGGAATTTAAAAGGTGTTTATCGCCCAAGAGTATTAATTGCATTACCGGTATTTAATGAAGAAGCGATTCTGAGAAAAAATTTCCAGATTATTCACGAATTCATGGAAACACTGAATGATCAATATAATTGGAGGATACTAATAATAAATGATGGGAGTAAAGATAATACTAGAGATACTGCTGATGAAATAAAAATAAAATACTCAAATGTATGTGTTTATCATTTTTTTAAAAACTTTGGTCTAGGACAGGCGCATCGTTTTGCAATTGATAATGCGAATGCAGATGACGACTATATTGTTTTTCTTGATATTGATCTAAGTTATTCTGTAGATCACGTAAAAAAATTATTAGATGAAATAACTACCTCAAAAGCCAAGCTGGTGTTGGCATCACCATATATGAAAAATGGTAAGATTACGAATATAACAGCTTTAAGAAAAATTTTAAGTCAGGTAGCAAATAAATTTTTATCGTTTGTAAGTCAAGGTCGTTTATCTACACTGACATGTATGGTGCGTGCCTATGATATCAAGTTTTTTAAGTCGATATCATTTCGAAATGGAGGAATGGATTTCATGCCAGAGGCAATATATAAGACAATGGTTTTGCGCGGCATGATTACCCAAATACCAGCTCATCTAAATTGGGCCCCCTGTATTGAAAATAAAGAATCAAGAAAATCTAGCATGATTGTGCCCAGGCAAATTAAGGCAGCATTTGTTTCTGGATTTATATTTAGACCGTTTATGTTTTTCATTGTACCCGGGTTATTCATGATGATGTGCGCGTTATATTCAGCATACTGGATGTTTTACCATTATTTTCAAGCATATGTTCAAGTTAAAGGAATCAGCCAAAATTTAATTTATGAATCATTGGCCTTGTCTTATTCTAATAGCCCACACACATTTATTGTTTGTTTTATTTCATTTGTACTATCTTTTCAATTCCTAAGTCTAGGAATTTTATCTCTGCAAAATAAAAAATATTTTGAAGAGTTATTTACTCTTGGCAACACTATTAATAAGAAAGTTCTATAGTAGCTAGTAACCTACTTATATGGTTTATAAATGTGAGGGAATAGCAAGTTAGTTCCATAAACTATAATTACAGGCGCTAAAAGTTTTATATGGGTGAGGCGCGTTTTTTTTGCCTAATTACATCTTTCATCTATATATGCTTTGATATAGAGAAACAATGGTTGTGCTGGGAATATCGGTGCAAAAAAAGCCTAATTGGTCTCTATATCTTTAAATGAAATTTAGATAAATATGAGCGCGAGTACTACACCGCATCCTGCTGGGAGTGATTTTACTACTTGGTTTTTATCAATTTAAATGCCGGTGGCCATACGTATTAAGATTTAACTATAAATTCTATAATAAATGGCAGTATTCATTGCGTGACAAAGTCACAGTTATGCGGTAAATATGCTAGCAATTAGCTTATTTCATAAAATAATGTGAATTAATTTCATATCAAAGTACCATTCGGTGTTTTACATCATTTTGATTCAGAAGTGTGGATAAGAAGCTACTAGAATTCTTTCGTAAAGAGATTGATTCCATCGATCGACAGCTTATGCAGTTAATTAGCGATCGTGCTGAGCTAGCTAAAAAAGTAGCTTGTATAAAAGCTGAAGGGCAAGATGAGGCTAATTTTTACAGACCTGATCGTGAGGCGAATATTCTAAAGCGTGTACTTGAGTATAATAAGGGCCCATTAAGTAATGAAGAAATGGCGCGACTTATTCGAGAAGTCATGTCTGCATGTTTAGCGTTGGAGCAACGCTTACAAGTAGCATTTCTTGGTCCTTCCGGTACATTTACAGAAGAGGCAGCATACAAACATTTTGGACATTCGATTAGTACACTTTCAGCAAATTCTATAGATGATGTGTTCCGTGAGGTAGAGTCGGATAATGCTGACTATGGAGTAGTACCAATTGAAAATTCAACACAGGGAATCGTAAATAGCACTCTTGATATGTTTCTAGAATCGACACTAAAAATTGTTGGTGAAGTAGAGTTACGTGTCCATCAACATTTGCTAAGTAATGTTAAAAAGCTGAGTGAAATTAAAGTGTTGTATTCTCATCAGCAATCTTTGGCGCAATGTAAGAAATGGTTGGAAGCTAACCTTCCTGGTGTAAAGCGTGTACCAGTCAGTAGTAATGCTGATGCAGCGCAACGTGCATTTAATGAAAAATGTTCTGCTGCAATAGCTAGTGAAACTGCAGCACAGGAATACAAACTCGCAGTGCACAAAAAAAATATTGAGGACTCTCCTGAGAATACAACACGCTTTCTTATAATTGGTAAGCAAGATGTTCAACAGACAGGAGATGATAAAACTACATTGCTAATTACAGCACCTAATAAACCGGGTGCACTCTATGGTTTATTGCAACCACTCGCTAAAAATAATGTGAGTATGACGCGTATTGAATCAAGGCCATCACACTGTGTTAACTGGGAATATGTATTTTTCCTGGATTTAGCAGGTCATATAGAGAATGAGGCCGTCAAAAAATCTGTTGAAGAGTTAAAGGCTGAGGCTGACTTACTCAAAGTGCTAGGCTCCTATCCAAGGGCTGCGCTATAAATACTTAACTATAAATTTTCATGTTTAACAAGGTATATCTCGTCGGTGTCGGCCTGATTAATGGTTCTCTTGCTAAAGATTTAAAACGTCTTCAGCTCGCTAAAGAAGTCATAGGTATAGGAAGGAACTCGCAGCGTTTAGCAAAAGCACAAACATTACATATCATTGATCAATATCAACTCCTGCCTGAAAACGATGTTTCAAATGCTGATGTGATTGTATTTGGAGTTCCAGTTGGCAAAATCAAGGATACACTTTCTTTGCTCAAGCCAAACCTTAATCCCGACACTTTACTTACCGATGTTGGAAGCACTAAAAATAATGTCATTCAAGCCGCGGAAGAAATTTTGGGTGAATTGTCCGCTAAGTTTGTACCTGCTCACCCTATTGCAGGAAGTGAGCAAAGTGGATTTGAGCACGCGCAAGACAATCTATTTCAAGATCGCAAGGTGATCCTAACACCTACCGAGAAAACCGACGCTGCAGCTGTTCAAAAAATTAAAAAAATGTGGCAGATCATGGGTGCGCAGGTTATTGAAATGACGGCTGAACAACATGATGCGATATTGTCTATGACAAGTCATTTACCACATATGGTGGCTTATACTTTAGTGAACTACTTGGGTAAACAACCTGATGCGAGTAATATTTTTAACTATGCGGCTGGAGGTTTTTACGATTTCACACGTATAGCCTCTAGCGATCCCACAATGTGGGCGGATATCTGTATTGCCAACAAAGACATGCTTCTTAAATCAATAGAAGGATTTAATAAATGTTTAAATGAATTGCGATCTGCCATTGATAAGCAGGATGTAGATGCAATTTATAATTTGCTAAAGCAGGCAAAACATCTGCGAGATTTGTATCCTTTAAAGAAGTAAATTCTTCATTGATTCCTTTATTTAGATGGGTTCCTCTAATTATCAACTAGAACCACGAGGCCAATGCAGTGGCTCAATACAAGTGCCGGGTGATAAGTCGATTTCACATCGTGCAGTTATGTTGGCTTCTTTGGCAGAGGGCATTAGCGAGATTACTGGTTTTCTGCCAGCTACTGATTGTGAAGCAACCCTGACTGCTTTTCATAGCATGGGTGTAAAAGTTGAGCGCTTAGCACCTACACAAGTACGAATTCATGGAGTAGGGCTTGAGGGGTTACATCCACCGCACGGTGAAATAAACATGGGAAATTCAGGTACAGCCATGCGGCTTATGGCTGGAATTTTATGCGGGCAGAAATTTACGTCTACATTGATAGGTGATGAGTCACTTTCTGCTCGACCTATGCAACGCATTCAAGTTCCATTACAAAAGATGGGTGCAGGTATTGTAATGAGTAATAAAGGTACGCCACCCTTGGAAATTCAACCATCAAATTCATTGCATGGCATCCATTATCAACTACCCATGGCAAGTGCTCAGGTAAAATCATGCATATTACTGGCGGGTTTATATGCACAAGGCAAGACATGTATAGAAGAAAGCATTCTCACGCGGGATCATACTGAACGGATGTTACAAACATTTTCCTATCCGATTGAAATTGAGGACAAGCGTGTTTGTTTAACGGGAGGAGGTCGACTCATTGCAACAAATATTAATATTCCTGGCGACATTTCGTCGGTGGCATTTTTTATCGTCGGCGCATTAATTTCAGATTCAGCAGAACTTGTGATTGAGAATGTTGGAATGAACCCAACACGTGATGGAGTCATTGAAATATTACGTCTCATGGGAGCAAATATTGAAATTAGAAATATAAAGACATATGGTGCTGAACCCGTGGCAGACCTTGTTATTCGCAGCAGCTGTCTGTATGGAATTGATATACCACAACATCTAATCGCAAAATCCATTGATGAATTTCCTATTCTATTTATTGCGGCTGCCTGCGCAAAGGGCACAACAGATCTTAGTGGTGCTCAAGAATTACGTGTTAAAGAGTCCGACCGCATTCATAACATGGTTGTGGGGCTGCAAAATTTAGGTATAGATGCTGAAGAAAAATTAGATGGTCTGACTATCCTGGGTGGAAAGATTAAAGGCGGTGAAATTGATAGTGGTGGCGATCATCGAGTAGCCATGGCTTTTACTATTGCATCTTTGGTCTCCGCAGAAGAAATTACAGTGAGAAACACTGACAATGTTACTACCTCGTTTCCTGATTTTGTCACTTGCGCTTCGAAATTGGGCCTTAAGTTTAAATAATTCGAGTTATTTGTATGAATAACGCCGTAATTCCGGTGGTGACAATTGATGGCCCGGCCGGCTCAGGTAAAGGCACCATTGCGAGACAATTGGCAGAGATATTGGGATTTCATTATTTGGATAGTGGTGCACTTTATCGAATTCTCGCCTTATTCAGTCGACAGCAGCAAGTTTCCATTGATGATTTGGATAGCTTAGTTAGGTTGTGTATAGACATGCAAATACGATTTGAGATCTCCTCAGTACATGAGGACGTGCATGTGTTTTTGAATAATCAGGAAGTTTCTGATCAGCTACGCACAGAAGAGTGTGCTGCACGCGCTTCCCAGTTGGCAGCTTATCCTCGAGTTCGCTCAGCGTTGCTTGCTAAACAACATGCCTTTCGAATTTCACCTGGACTTGTGGCGGAGGGAAGGGATATGGGGACCGTAGTTTTCCCGGATGCAAAGTGTAAGGTTTTTCTAACTGCCAGTGTCAGCGAACGCGCGCGTAGACGGCAGAAACAGTTGAAGAAACAAGGGATTAGTGCTAGCCTTGACCGCCTTTTGAAAGAGATAGAGGCGCGAGATTCCCGTGATGAGAATCGTGCCATCTCTCCTCTACGTCCTGCCGCAGATGCTGTGCTTGTAGACTCTACGGAGTTATCGATAGATCAAGTTGTGCAACGTATTGCCGCACTTATAAAACGATGAGGAATTTTAAATGACAGGAAACTATTAAAATTAATATGGGTGAAAGTTTTGCTGAGCTCTTTGAAGAGAGCGTAAATAATATAAATACTAAACCTGGTAGCATTATCAATGGTACTGTGGTTGATATTAGACAGGACGCAGTCATTGTAAATGCGGGTCTAAAGTCCGAAGGCATCATACCAATTGATCAGTTCAAAACTGATAAAGGCCAGCTTGAAGTAGAGATTGGCGACACCATTGAAGTCGCTCTAGATGCACTTGAAGATGGTTATGGTGAGACCATACTTTCTCGCGAAAAAGCCAGGCGCGCCAAAGCTTGGACAGAATTAGAACGTGTTCACGAAGCTGGTGAAACCATCACCGGAACCATTACAGGCAGAGTGAAGGGTGGATTTACTGTTGAATTGGATGATCTTCGAGCATTCCTTCCTGGTTCCTTAGTGGATGTTCGTCCAGTACGAGATACGGCCTACCTAGAAGGCAAAGAACTGGAATTCAAAGTAATTAAAATTGATCTCAAGCGAAATAATGTGGTGGTGTCTCGTCGTGCAGTAGTTGAGTCAGAATACAGCGTCGAACGTGAAGAATTGATTAATACTTTGAAAGAAGGCGCCATCGTAAAAGGTATTGTGAAGAATTTGACTGATTACGGAGCATTTTTGGATCTTGGCGGTGTGGATGGTTTGTTACACATTACCGATATGGCTTGGAAGCGCGTAAAACATCCATCAGAAATCGTATCCATTGGCGATGAGATTGATGTGCGCGTACTAAAATTTGATAAAGAAAAAACCCGTGTATCGCTAGGATTAAAACAGTTAGATGATGACCCTTGGGGTGATATTAATCGTCGTTACCCTGAAGGCGCGCGCATCTTCGGTAAAGTTACGAATATTGCAGATTATGGATGCTTTGTTGAAATAGAAGAAGGTATTGAAGGCCTGGTACACGTATCTGAAATGGATTGGACTAATAAGAATGTGAGTCCAGCAAAGATCGTATCATTAGGTGATGAGGTCGAAGTGATGATTCTAGATATCGATGAAGAACGTCGCAGAATCTCGTTAGGTATGAAACAGTGTCAGCCAAATCCATGGGATGAATTTGCAAGCGGACACGATAAAGGTAGTGAAGTTACAGGCATAATAAAGTCGATTACAGACTTTGGAATCTTCGTAGGGCTTGATGGTGGAATTGATGGTTTAGTTCATTTATCAGACTTGGCTTGGAATATCCCTGGAGAAGAAGCTGTACGTGGCTATAAAAAAGGCGATGAGTTACGTGCCATGGTGCTGTCCGTGGATGCAGAGCGCGAACGTATTTCACTAGGCGTAAAACAGTTAGAGAAAGATCCATTCTCTGCTTATATTGCAGAAAATCCTAAAGGCAGTATCGTAACTGGAACTGTCGGCGAGATCGATGCTAAATCCGCTACCATCACACTGGCTGAAGGTGTAGAAGGAATTTTAAAAGCATCTGAAATAGCTCGTGACCGAGTAGAAGATATTCGTACTGTGCTTAAAGAAGGCGAACAAATAGAAGCCAAATTTATTGGTGTTGACAAAAAGTCTCGAATGATCACGCTATCGATAAAGGCAAAGGAATTTCAAGAAGAAGCGGCCGCTGTTCAAGATTACAGCAGCAATGAGTCGGCCTCGACTAGTTTAGGTGATATCCTAAAAGAATCAATTGAAGATAATAAAGAAGATTCAGCTGAATAATATAAGTTTAAAGAGGAGTATGTCATGGATACCGAAGAAAATAGAAGCATGATTACAAAATCGGAACTTATTGAGAAAATTTCGCTAAAACAAAACCATCTTGCTCATAAAGATATAGAACTTTCTATTAAAAGTATCATTGAACAGATGAGTACATCATTAGCAAAAGGTGATCGTATTGAGATTAGAGGATTTGGGAGTTTCTCATTACACTTTCGGCCACCTAGAATAGGGCGAAATCCTAAAACTGGGGATGCTGTATCATTGCCTGGCAAGCATGTACCGCATTTTAAGCCTGGCAAAGAACTACGTGAACGAGTGAATCGGTCTATAACTAGCTAATATCAGACTAAGAACGCGAGTATTTATATCGCTAACTCTTGTGCTCGATGCTTCGTTTTTTATCATTCATAGTCTCAATTGTACTTGTTCTACTCATCTTTATTTTTATACTAGAAAATCTCGCACCCATCACAATTAATTTTCTTGTGCAAAATGTACAGGCGCCACTTGGTGTAACGATGTTAATATGTTTTATAATCGGTGCACTGACAGGGATCTCGTTTAGTATTAGTCTGGTTTTAAAGAATAAAAGCCGTGCTAAATTACTAGCCAAGAAAGTTGCAGTTGCTGAGCAGGAAGTTGCTAATTTACGTCAACTCCCAATCAAGAGTTCCCACTAATGCCTGAAATATATTGGTTGCTGCTGCTATTGGCAGGGGTTGCTGGTTGGTATCTTGCGTATATCTTTTACAACACTAAATCGAAACCTAAAATTCCAGGTGAGTATCTTAAGGGCCTAAATTATCTGCTCAATGAACAACCCGATAAGGCCTTAGAAGTATTCATTGATCTGGTTGATGTCGATTCAGAAACAGTTGAAACGCACCTAGTGTTAGGCAATATGTTTCGACGCCGAGGAGAGGTTGACAGAGCCATACGTATTCATCAAAACCTTATCGCTAGACCTGCCTTAGAGTCTATTTATAAATCTACCGCGCTCCTTGAGCTGGCGAAAGATTACCTAAAAGCTGGTTTATTGGATCGTGCAGAAACATTATTTAATGATGTAATTGAAATTGGTTTACAAACGGATGAAGCCTATCCATTGCTATTGAGTTTATATGAGCAGGAAAAGGAATGGTATAAGGCCATTGAAATATCAAAAAAGTTAGAAAAAGTAATTGGTGAAAGTATGAATGAAGTTACTGCGCATTACTATTGTGAACTAAGTGAACTAGAGTTTGAAAAATCAAAAGAAATACTTGTTGAAGCTAAAAAATTATCAAAAAAAGCACTATCGTGTGATAAGAACTGCGCACGTGCAAGTGTATTACTAGGGAATTATGCAATGCATGAGGAAAATTTCAAATCTGCGATTAAACATTACAAAGAAGTCTTAAAACAAAATCCTGATTACCTTCCTGAAGTATTGATTAAATTACGAGAGGCATATTTCCGGCAAGATGACCATAAAGGGTTTGAAGAGTTTTTGCTAAAAATTAAGGATACGAAGTTAAGTGGTATTTTACTTTCAAACTTACTAGACATTCCCTCAGATAGAAATACGGAAAAGAATATGATCTTAGACTGTTTGTTAGAAAAATCAGAACTATCTCTTCTTGAGGTTAATGCATTTTTGAAAAGTATGCAGGCGAAAAAACAATCCTTAGGGGATTTGGGCTTGGATAAAATACAAGGGAGTGTGGAGAGTTTTATTCGCGAACGTACCTCTCACCAGTGTAAGCAATGTGGTTTTCATGGTAAGAGGCTGTATTGGCAATGTCCAAGTTGTCACTATTGGGGAACCGTGGTTCCTGTGATGCCTAGCATAAATTAGCAAATCTAATTAAATATCAGCATGACTGACAACACCCCTATTATTATTGCCTTAGATTTTTCTAGTGCGAAATTAGCCAAAAAATTTTTAGACATAATTCAAGATAGACCTTGTAAACTAAAAGTTGGATTAGAATTATTTATCTCGGAAGGTCCAAATTTTGTTGAAAAATTAGTGCGGGATGGGCATCAAGTATTTTTAGATCTTAAGTTACATGACATCCCCAATACCGTTGCATCGGCTTGCAAGTCAGCATCTAATTTAGGCGTGTGGATGATGACTCTGCATGCATCTGGTGGCAGTGACATGCTTCAAGCTGCTCATGAGGCGATGTCTGGAAATGGTCACACCACAAAATTACTTGCAGTAACAGTATTAACCTCATTGAATCAGCAACAATTAAATGCGATAGGGATACTACAGCATTCAGAAGATTATGTTTTACAACTTGCAAATGTTGCATTGCAAGCTAAGTTGGATGGCATTGTTTGTTCGGTGCATGAAGCACATGCTGTTCGAAGCAAATGGGGAACGCAGCCCATAATCGTGACTCCCGGGATACGTTTGCAAGATGACAGTGTAGATGATCAAAGTAGGGTCGCGACTCCGCTACAAGCACGACGGTCTGGAGCGAAATTTATCGTTATTGGACGACCCATCACACAAGCCAAAGATCCAATTGTTGCTATGGATCAGTATCTTGCGAATTGGAGTTACAGTAGTTCCTGATAAGCGAGGTATGTAATAATTTATACAAAGTTATTTAAAGAATTAGAATTAGCTACATAACGAGTAGATATCTATTTATAATTTACTCTAAAAAAAAAATTAACAAGCTGCGTTGGGGCATCTCAAATGTTGCGTATAATTTATTGTAGTGTATTACTTCTTTTATCATCTTTAGTATTTGCAGATCCAGTAAATATAAATACTGCGAGTGCAGAAGAACTGGCTGAAAATTTAAAAGGTTTGGGACCTAAAAAAGCATTGGCGATTATTGAGTATAGAGACACTAATGGCCCTTTCTTTACTCCAGAAGAAATAACTAATGTCAAGGGCATTGGCCCGAAAACACTAGAAAAGAATCTAGAAGATATAATCGTTCGAGATTAACTCATCGTCGGGAAATAATGTGCACTGGGCAACAGTTACATAGTGTCCATATTGTTAAATTATTTTTATTGCTGTAATAAATCTAATTTCTAAAACTTTTTATAT
This sequence comes from Gammaproteobacteria bacterium, assembly GCA_041576975.1. GTDB lineage: Bacteria > Pseudomonadota > Gammaproteobacteria > UBA4575 > UBA4575 > JBFGJY01. The sequence goes on from JBFGJY010000038.1 coordinate 19,191, forward strand.
ATGCTAAACAATGACTAAAATTCGTAAAGCCGTATTTCCTGTTGCAGGATTGGGAACGCGTTTTCTACCTGCTACTAAAGCCAATCCAAAAGAAATGCTACCGATTGTAGATAAACCTTTGATTCAATATGCGGCAGAAGAGGCAGTTTTCGCAGGTATAGAAACACTTATTTTTATCACTGGTCGCAATAAGCGTTCGATCGAAGATCATTTTGATAAAGCCTATGAGCTGGAAAATGAACTCGAAACTAATGGTAAAAATACAATGTTAGGTATGGTGCAAAATGTTCTTCCAGGGGATGTCAATTGTATTTACATTCGGCAGTCAGAACCTTTAGGTTTGGGGCATGCAGTACTTTGTGCAGAGCCTGCAGTGGGTGATGAACCATTTGCAGTAATTCTTGCCGATGATCTCATTTATGATGAGGCACAAGGGTGTTTATCACAAATGGTGGATATCTACGAGCAAGAAAATTGCGGTGTTGTAGGTGTGCAAGTGGTAAATCAAGAAGATGTTAAAAGCTACGGTGTAATAGCGGGCGAAAAAATTCAGGATAATTTATGGAAGGTGGATACATTTGTAGAAAAACCAGAACCAAAAGATGCGCCCTCCAATGTAGCAGTAGTAGGTAGGTATATTCTAGAGCCGTCCATTTTTGAAATTTTAGAAAACATTGGTAAAGGCGCAGGAGGTGAAATTCAATTAACTGATGCCCTTGCTAAACAAGCACAAACAGATAAATTACTGGCCTATCAGTTTACAGGTAAGCGCTATGATTGTGGCAATAAGCTTGGTTATTTAGAGGCTACTGTCGAATATGCGCTAAGGCATCCTAGAGTGGGAAAAAAATTTAAAAAGTATTTAGATTCATTCAAATAAAACTAGTTGGATAGTTATATTTATGGAAAAAAAGTGGGAAAAGTGAAAATTCATTTTTGTGTATTAACTAGTGTCTATGTGACTGAATTATTAGCTGTAGTCGGACACAGGTGTCATTAATTGTAACGGGGTTCTTCCGAACGAACACTTTACGATATGGGTAGTTTCGCAGGGCGCAGGTTCGTTAGTCAGAGACTGAAAAACTTGACCCACGATTTTCGTGGTCTAAGCATCGTCTTAGATATCAGCTATCTATTAGAATAGCCACTTTTGGCCGAAAGAAGACGTTCTTTCTGTTATAGATATAGGCCATTTAAATACATTGAAAAATCTTGTTGCTTATAATAGCTCTAGAAGTGCGGCTTCAATATCTTCATCTGTAAATTGCTTATTCGGGTTGTCCCCAGTCAAGCGATATATTTCATGACCACTTTCATCATATATAAGTACTGCAGGAATACCGATCAGATCTATTTTTTCAAACGCTACTAATAAATTTTCATCCATTCGAAAATGATCGAATGTTGCATTCATTTTCTTTAAAAACTTTTCTGCAATTTTTAATGATTGAGAATCTTCGCGATCATCTAGATTCATGCTAACGAATTGAACATTACGATCTTTATACTTTTCATGCAGTCTGACCATTTCAGGAAAACGTTCGATACAAGAAACACACCACATGGCCCACACGTCTACTACTACTATTTTAGGTTGATAATGTATTCGTTTTGCCTCCCATTCATCGTATGTTACAGGGGTCATTTGCATATGAAGAGAGTCAGTCTCTCCGTATGCGCTAATACTGAATACAAGGCCGGTATTAATAATCAGTAATGAGCAAACTTTTATAGCTTTACTGAACATATTTTACTGTACAACCGTAAGCACGTGTTTCTTTCATGGCGATTTCTTTGCCACCAAGAGTTGCAAGAATTGCGTCTTTAACATAAAACTGATTAGGCATGCCGTTGATATGTCTTACCGTGCCATCGCTATTCATTTTTGCAGGTGAGTCATATAATGCACCTGTATACACTAATTTACGCTCTTTATTAAATACAAAATATTCTGGAGTGCGAGTAGCGCCAAGCTTACGTCCAAATTCTTGACTTTCATCAAATAAATAATCAAACCTGTATCCTGTTTTTTCTGCGTGGACTTTCATCGCAGGAAGACGATCATCTTCACGGTGGTTCATACTTAAACCAATGAAGCGTACATTTTTGGTGCTCAGTGAATCTACAAGTGACACTAGATCTTTGTCCATACCTTTAACCCAAGGGCAATGGTTCGCAAGTGACACAAATATGAGTACTTCTTCATCAAGATCTTTTGAAGAAATACTTTCACCAGAGATTGAGGGTAGATTATTAAACTCTGGCATTGCATCGCCAATGTTTAGTATGGAGTTATATTTTCCTGCAAAAACAAAGCTCGAGACACTTAAACAGAATCCAAACAGTATCAGTCTGGCAATTATTTTCATGACTAATCTCCTCAAAAATGACCGATAGGCCAAAGTAATGTAAGTTAATTCATGTTATCAACTTAAATTAAATTATGATTTTAAACTTGTATTAGACACTAGGACTGGATATTTTTTATGAAACTATCATCCTCTTTTTATTACAACTACATGACAGTCACAAGGCCGATGAAATACAAACTATTCTTTATATTGCTTATTTGTTTTTTCATTGCCCCTAGTATGAATGGAAAAACTGGCCAGAGCCATGCATGGCGGGTATTGCGAGAGGGAGGAATTGCGCTCATACGGCATACCCACGCACCGGGGACGGGCGATCCCGCTGACTTTAACTTAGAGGATTGTGGTACTCAGCGTAATCTCTCTAATGAAGGTAGAGAGCAAGCTAAACGAATAGGTGAAAGATTTCGCTCAGAAAATGTGACTGTCGATCTGGTATTACATTCAGTTTGGTGTCGAACACGCGACACTGCAGAATTGGCATTTCCAGATCGTGGGAAACCTGAGCCGGCGATAAATTCATTTTTTCATAATCCAGAGACTGAGCCGAAACAAACAAAACAAACGAAAGAAATCATATCCTCTTGGCGAGGGCCTGGTGCGCTTGTGCTTGTAACTCATCAAGTCAACATAACTGCACTCACAGGGATATTTCCAAAAGAGGGTGAAGCTATAATTTTGCAGCCTTTAATAGATGAGTATGAAATTGTAGGAAAAATTAGTTTTTGACTTGGTTAAGTATTATGTTCATGAATGATCGCTTTTGGCCGAAAGTAGATATAACTGCTCTCTAATTAAACAAAAAGAAAACAATACTTCTTAATAAACGGAAATTCCGTTTATTATTTATAAAATGCTTAAATAATGAACAAGAAAAATTAAATAGTTTTAAAGAATAACAATCGCTTAATTGGCTCCCCGGGACGGGCTCGAACCGCCGACCTAGTGATTAACAGTCACCCGCTCTACCAACTGAGCTACCGGGGAATAAAGAAGCGCAAGATGGTAACGATCCACAAATAGTCGGTCAATGTAAAGTTAATTGTATTCCATCTGCTATCATTTGGTGTGTACCAACTAGGTGGAGTAGAAAGAGGGTAATTTCACACAGCCGCTTGGCTTGGAATTTCTACCATTAGAGCCGAATTCGATTTTTTTCGGTTTTCACACCGCTCACCCTTATATCTTTGATTTGGGAAACAGGTATTAGATTTATTGATTTGATAGGTAAATGCCCCTCAGATTGTCTGGCTGATGATACCAATAAGCGGTAACCATCGTCTGTAGGTCTTTGATCACACTATAAATATTCCTCGAATACGACGTCGTGTCGTGTATGAAAACAAGGAGTGACACAAGTGGGAAACATAACGCTATTTGACTATGGCGGCTATATGATAAGGATCGTCAAGGAAGAGACCGGTGAGCCATGGTTTGTTGCGGCGGATATTTGTCGTTGTCTTGGTTTGGCTATTAATAAGCGTACTGGTAAACCAAACGTAACTGTTGCAACACGTGAGCTTAACGATGATCAAAAACGTAAGTACCGTATCGATACACCAGAGAACCCAAAAAATCCCTGGATTGATATGATGATATTGTCTGAAGAGGGTATGCATAAAATGTTACGCCTTTCAGATAGTATTGATGTACAACGCTTTAAGCAGCATGTGCAACGAGAAGTACTACCAGGATTATCAAATGGTAGTTCACCGGCCATGCATGCAAGTCGAGGGTAATTTTCCAACCAGTTCCTTTAAGATTCTGACTAGACTCCAATTATCCTTAAATTGAGATCTTGGATGTGCTTATTGAAGCGATGTCTAGTCTAAAGCGCTTTCAGGCGTGCAATCGCATCTTGTAAAACATCCATACTGGTTGCATACGAGATGCGCATATGCCCAGGTGAACCAAATGCGGTACCAGGTACTATTGCCATACCTGTTTCATTAAGTAAGTATTCTGCAAATTCAACGTCATTA
>JBFGJY010000039.1:0-23100 GCA_041576975.1 Gammaproteobacteria bacterium
ATTACTCTAGAGGATGCAACTAAGATTTTTGAGCGTGAGAGTAGGTGGGTTGCAGAAGGTTTGGAACGAGGGCGGTTTTGATTTATTTTGCACAATCATTTAGGTCGGACACGATTGATTTCATTGATTTCGTGAATGTTATTTGGCAGCAAAACTATCTTGTGATTTTCCGGGTAATGTAAACCCGATAGAAAATGTTATTGCTGTTGTTGAATTTTCACCAAAATCAGGGATGACTCTAGACGCTAAAAAAAATTGCTTATAATGAAATTGTATTTCAGGAATTATCATTGGCTGTACTGCATTTGCATCCGTGTCATCTTCGTAACCCGTTACCAGACCTGCCATAAAGCCAGCTTTAAAAAACTTTATATCAATCGGCAGCCATTTCGCTCCAACATAAACAGATAATTTGTCATATGAGTTATTAAATGCGCCAATGACTGCATACGTTTTTGAATTAAATTCATAGTTATAACCTGCCCCAATATTAAATTCGTTAAAATCATCATCGTCATGTTCATCAAAATGATATGAGGTTGCATGCAATTCTAATTCATCCGCCCAACATAGAGAGATAAGCAGTATAAAAATTATGACGACAGCTAGATTTTTGGTATTCATTTTTATTATTGTTACTAGCGTTTGGTTTTTGGTCATAGACATTCAGCATTAAAGAGGTCTGATGAACGCTGCCTCCTAGCATGTACATCATTTATTCTTGTTCAATTATAGTTTCGCTCAATCTAGTTGTACTGAATGTTATTCACATAATTCAGTGTGATTAATCTTTATACGATCATACTTTCCTCTAAATTTAGTTTTTTTCCAGCATATATCCCTTTTTATGAAAGGTCTTTTATTCCTTTTTCACTTATTGTAAGTCAGCAGTGCTTGAGAAGTGCTTAGCCTTACTCCCGAGGAGTCAGGGTATACTGTATGAAATTTATGCCTGCCTATAACTTGCAAGAGATGCGTAAGCTTAAAGATTGAGTCTGACTGAAGCAGGTATAATAATATCTACTCGTTATAATAAGTAAAAAGGAGCAATGGAATGAAATTCAAAGAAATTGTAGTCAGTGCTGAAAATAATAATAAATTAGATGATTTACGCGATAACTTTGTAACGCTTATCGCGGGCGCATTGTCACGCCCTTTGACGCCTGATGAGCAACCACCCCATGCCGAACACATTGCAGATGCTGCATATGCCGCTGCCCACCATGCAATTTGCAGGTTGTATGAGGATTTACCGTATTCGAAATAGATATCGCTTGCTTATAGACGGCATAAAGCGCCTCTAAATCTTTTAATAACATTTGGCAAGGAATTTCCTGCCGAAATGCGTTACCGAATGACGAAATTTGGTTTAATACCCATACTTTCTCGCCTCCCTCTTGCGTTTCTTCTTTAACACCATATCGAAATTTATTTCATCCATACGTTGTGAACCAATCCACTGCGTTTCTAGCTTTTCATAGCCATCTGCAGTGACAATAAAATGGATGTGAGGGGTGGGCATGTTTGGCCATTCAGTTTCAAATTCAAATTTACCTTCTTCATCACTAAACATGTAGGCCCGTAAATAATCTTGGTAGCGTCCTTGTTCACCGCCTTGCCAATGGGCAATTTTTGCATTGGGTATGGGGGTGCAATTCGGTGCAGCAAGTATTTGGCCACTCACGATTAGGCCCTTGCTTATATTGATTTTTTCTTCGGTAACGGGTTTGTAATGGGTCCCCGTGCTGCGATGTGGTGTGGGTTCGCAGCTGTCTGCCAAGACACCAAGTGGTGCCGTAATCATGACTAGTAAGGCGACTGATTTAATTGAGCACATCACTGACCTCCCATCGCTAACAATTTTTATTTAGACCACATTAAATTAAATTTGATTGCAGATTGTTGCAAAATTTATGGAGTTTGCCATGTACGGCAATTTCACATTTGTGGAATTGAATGGTGATTGATTGTCAAATAGACGCCTGAACAATAAAAGGGTATTACCTTTTACTCTTGAACAACTTATCCTAATTGATCAGATCAGTGTGTTCGACGATAGTTCGAGTCGTTTGCGTCGGTAATACGATCAAAGAGTTCGCCATATTTACATGTCAAGTCATGACAAATTAAGGTATTTGTTTGAGTTTGAAAGTCCTTACTGATTTGTTGCAGTTGTTTTGCTGACAATTTTCTTTTTAGAAATGGAAAGACGATGCCTTCTTCTGTATTCAAATGATCGCGTTGGCGTTGAATGCATGTCTCAAGTTGTCGTTCAAATGGTTCTTTTTCAAAGATGCTGTCCTCTAAAGCGGCATCTATATAATCATGTAACTCACGCGCTAAGGCCCTTAGTTCGTGATTTTCTGAACGTAATTGTTTAATAGTGTTACTTAAACCCTCAAAATTTTGATTTTCAGTTGATTTTTTGAAAATTGCATCTTCTTTTGGAACTAGCTCATATTTCGGATAATTTTCAATATAACTTACCGCATCCAGCATCAAGTGGTAATCAGCAGATTTTCCTTTTTGAATGATATCGAGCTGATCAGCAAGCAGATCTAATACTTTGCTAAATTTGATATGGTCTCTGTGAAGCTCATCGATTAGGTTTTCCATAAACTCTCTCCGCAAAGATATTCAGTAGTTAATGATGTCATGCTTGCTAGTGGGCAGAACGCCCAAGTCCGTTTGCGTTAGCACGTCATCCTTAACCAAGAACATCTCACCCGACCAACTAGGTCGAAATATATTACAAAATAATTTTATATGCATATAAAAAACTTGACCAAAAGAGATACTAAGAGGATAAGCGGTTGTATATTCTATCTGAAGTGACCTAAATTTATTTGAATTCTGTCGATGCATATTGAGCATATGCTGATTATGTAAAAATAGTTTCTTTTAATTTATATGTACGGTTTTCTCTAGGTAAATCTTTTCTCCATTCACACCCAAATATTCAAGGCTGGTATCGTCGTAAATGCACTCTATTTGTAGTTGTTCTTGATTAACTTGATTTTTTGCTTGGATTAGAACCATGTCTTTGACTTTTGAGATTCTTTTGGCGTACGTATTCATCAATTTGTAGCCATGATTGTTTGTTGCGGCCTCAAAATTCTTCAAGCAGTCCACGCCAAACCGATAGTAATTGTGAGGCAGTAGATCTGTTTTGTTATGCATATAAGGGCGGAGCACCCACAACAAAAACAACATCGATGCAGTAATTAGTATGAATGGTTTCGCATTGTGAAATGATGGCATTTGATTTGTCTTAATCATGCAATAGAGGCGCCGATGTTATAACGCGTTTAGGACTTTTCAGTCCTTGATTACATGCGTGGTGTAGCGTGAGACTTGTATGTCATTTGACCAGAAATCTTGGGGGAAGCCCGCTTTTTGTTTTACTGTAGAAAGAAATTGATGCTTATCTGGAATCGCTTCCCAAACACTGGGAAGGAGCGTGCCTTTTTGCCCAATGTATTCCAGCACCACTCCATCTATCCCTGGTCTGATTTGTTCAAGTAGATCCTCTTCACTGGTAAATGACAATTTTTCATTTGGGCTTAAGATCGAAATAGAAATGTTAAGCTGATCCAGTTCCGAAGTTTGTAACGGTGGGAATCGTGAATCATTAAAGGCGGAGTTAAATGCAGACCGCGCGACTGCATTAACCAAGGGCTGGATTGCCTCTAGCGTACCGGTACATCCGCGCAACATTCCACTGTGTATTAAAGTGGTAAATGTAGCACTGTGATTTTGTAGTCCCTCGGAATATTCCTGTTCATTTACTTGTAAATATGCACCGTGTGCCAGGCCATATCCAATGGCTTCATAAGCAATATTTAGAAGTTGTTTTTCTTCTTCATGACTATAGGAAAACATAGAAGTATTTGTTCTAGCGCAAGAAATTCAAATTCGAGTTGATGGTTCTTCATTAACAGCCTTGGCAAGCTGAACTGGCATACGCCTTGCACCCCAAGTGCCCGGCTTGTTTTCAAATATACCGGCACAGGTTTCACCACAATTTGGGCATTGACCTGTTTGGTTTAAACTCCAATCGGTAATGACATACCAGTCTCTGCCAATTAAACGCGTGCCACAGTTTGAGCAATAGGTGCTGCCACCTTTTTCATCATGCACATTGCCGGTGTATACATAGTGCAGGCCATTTTCAATTGCGATGTTTCTGGCTCGTGTTAGTGTGCTTGCCGGAGTTGCGGGTGTGTCCATCATTTTCCAGTCCGGATGAAATGCAGTGAAATGATGTGGAACATCAGGTCCTAAGTGTTCGTGTATCCATTGTGTCATTTCATTGATTTCTTTATCCGAATCGTTTTCACCAGGAATGAGTAAAGTCGTAATTTCAAACCATACCTTGGTTTCGTGTTTGAGATACTGCAACGTTTCTAACACGGGTTGTAAATGGCCACTACAAATTTTCCAGTAGAACTTTTCGGTAAAGCCTTTTAAGTCGATATTGGCGGCATCCATGTGACGATAAAATTCTTCGCGAGGTTTCTCGCACATATAGCCCGCAGTAACGGCTACAGTCGCAATGTCTTTTTCTTTGCAGGCATCTGCAGCATCCATTGCGTATTCCATGAATATCACGGGGTCGTTATAAGTAAAGGCAATACTTCGGCATCCCAAACGTTCCGCGGTTTTTGCAAGGGTTTTGGGGGTGGCTGCGTCCGCTAAAGTATCAATTTCGCGGGACTTGCTGATATCCCAGTTTTGGCAAAATTTACAAGCGAGGTTGCAGCCGGCCGTGCCAAAGGACAAAACCGAAGTGCCCGGCAAAAAATGATTCAGCGGCTTTTTCTCTATCGGGTCTACACAAAAACCACTTGAGCGCCCATACGTCGTGAGTACAATTTGGTCATTTTTACGTGCGCGAACAAAACATAGTCCACGCTGATCTTCCTGCAGTTTGCAAGCGCGTGGACATACGTCACACTGAATGGCGCCGTTTTCGAGTCGATGCCAGTATTGAGTTGGCACGGTAAATTGATCTAGATCTAATGTTGGTTTCATTTGCATGTAAAACTATTTAATTATCGATAAACTTATACGTATATATATGATCACTTTAAATGAAAAGGTTCATAAACTATATTTACTTTATGAATTACATAAAATTTTCTCATGATGTCTACTCGTAATACCGCTGTAGCAGGGATGTTTTATCCTAATGATCCTAGCGAATTACATGCTGACCTGGAGGAATTACTGCAGCATGCGGAGGGTGATAAAGAACAACCTAAGGCCATTATCGCGCCGCATGCAGGTTATATTTACTCCGGACCGATTGCCGCAACTGTTTACGCATGCTTTTACAAGAAAAACCCATCTATTAACCGAATTGTCTTGATGGGCCCTGCACATCGTGTTGCTTTTCATGGTATTGCTGCAAGTAGCGCAGATTATTTTGCCACTCCATTAGGCGACATACCTGTCGATCACGCATCATTGCAACCCAGCATAGAGGACGAAACCGTCAAATACTTTGATTTAGCTCATGAACAAGAGCATTGCTTAGAAGTGCAATTGCCATTTTTACAGGAGATCTTTGACCAATATTTTGAAATTGTGCCTTTGCTTGTGGGTGATGCCAGTTCTTCACAAATTGCGGGTGTATTGCGTGCGCTTTGGGGCGGCCCCGAGACCTTGATTGTGATTAGTTCTGATTTAAGTCATTACTATGATTATGACACCGCAAAGCAGCTTGATAGGCGCACGACTACTTCAATTGAACAATTTCATGGAGAGCAACTCAACTTTGATTCTGCTTGTGGTCGTTTGCCGATTCAAGGCTTATTGCAAGTTGCAAAAGGATATGGGCTGAGTTGCAAGACCATGGATTTGCGTAATTCCGGCGATACCGCAGGATCACATGATCGAGTAGTGGGATACGGTGCTTATGCTTTTTATTAACTCCTGCTAAAAGAAAAAAGTACCAGTTACACATTAATTCGTATTCAGCCGATAAAGGTGAATATTAGAATAAGGATCATAATATGATCCATTTTGGCGTGTAATTTTTCTTATGAAAGCTCTACAAACTATTTTCACGGCTTTAATTATCGCAGCTGTAGTGCAAACGATTTACTATTACCCACGGGTGCCAAATGTTGTAGCTTCACATTTCGACGGCCTTGGCGACCCAAATGGTTGGTCTTCAAAAGCCGTATTCTTTGGTATTTATGCAGCCGTTTTATTACTAACGATTTTTGTATTTGTTGTCGTTCCTAATAGATTCATCAACCCAGCAGGCAAGGGGTTAAAAATTCCGAATAAAGATTATTGGTTAGCGCCTGAACGCCAGCATGACACTATACAATTTTTTCGAACATATTTTATGTATTTTGGAATAGTGAATACACTGCTTGCGATCTTTGTGATCCAACTGGTCATACAAGCAAATTTTAAAGAACAACCTAGGCTGGATAGCGCAATAATGTGGGCATTGGCTTTATACTTTATTTTTGTGATTGTTTGGTTAATTCGCTTTTTTATAAAATTTAGACGCACTTCTTAGTAATTCTGTAAAAAAATCTTAAGCATGGTTTAATAGTTCGCATATTGTTGCACACATATTTTTTTACATTTTTTATATTCTATTATTTTTGAATTGCTCGTTAAATAGACTTGCATATAAGCCATTATATTTAAGCAACTCATCATGTTTACCAATTTCTTGTATTTGGCCATGTTCCAGCACAATAATACGATCGGCTTTTACAATTGTAGACAGTCGATGTGCAATTACTACTGAAGTTTGTAATTTTAGTAGTCGTGCGAGTGCTTCTTGTATATGTTGTTCGGAACGTGAGTCAAGTGCGGAAGTAGCTTCATCCAGTATTAATACTTTAGGATTCTTTAAAAAAGCACGAGCAATTGCGATTCGTTGTTTCTGTCCACCAGAAAGCGTGGCGCCACGTTCACCAATTTCAGTCCCAATACCATCCGACAAGCGCTCAACAAACTCGTGTGCGTTAGCAGCTTCTAAGGCATTGTAAATATCTTTTGATGTTGCATCTTGATTTGCGAGCAATAAATTTTCCAGAATAGTCCCTGAAAACAGCATGATATCTTGACTTACTATTCCAATTTGCCTACGCAACGAACTTAATTCCAAACTGCGCAAATTATTTTTGTCTAAAAATACTTTACCTTCAGTTGGATCGTAAAAACGAGGTATTAAATTTGCTAACGTGGATTTTCCTGAACCGCTAGGCCCAACAAAAGCCACAACTTCACCTTCAGAAATTTCAAAGTTTATATTATCTAATACGGGACTTGTTGCATCATAGCAAAAGCTGACATGATCAAATTTGATTTCGCCTCGACACTGAGTTACTACAATTGGGTGCTTGGCCTCGATGACATTGGGTTGCGTGTCAAAGAATTCAAAAATTCGTTCGATTGCGGCTACAGCATTCGCGATGACTACACTTAAATCTGACATTCTTTGCAATGGGAAATAGAACATAGCTAAATAGAGAAGAAATTGAGTTAATTGGCCGATAGTTAATCTGTTATCAAGAATTTGATGAATTCCAAAGCTAACTACCAACACAGGTGACATATGTACTACAAACCCCACTAGTGTTTCATTTAGGGCTGTTAAGCGAGTCGTAGACAAAATTCGATTGAGTAGTTTATTGGCTTGAGCCGCAAATGCAGAAACTTCTTGTGGTTCACGAGTAAAGCCTTTTACAACGCCTACCCCTGATATTTTTTCTTGTAGGCCGCCCGAAAGGATCTCAATGCGTTGTTGTGTTTCGAGTGTACTTAATCGAATGCGTCCACCCAAAGCAAGTAGAGATAGAATATAGATTGGCATTAATATAATTGAAATTAGTGTTAGTAGCGGATCGATAACAGATAGAATTACAATCAAAGCAACCAGTAATGCACTATCCATCCATATATTTGTGAGAGCAGAGCCAACAAAATTTTGAGCCAAAGATAAATCATTAATTACACGCGAAACAATGGCTCCACTTTGATGACGAACAAAAAAGGCATGCGATAATCGTTGCACATGATCATATAGAGCAATGCGTAGGTCACGAATCATGCGGTGGCCGGCAGTTGCACCTAGTACACTACGATAATAGCAAGCGATCATCCAAATGATATTGAAGCCTATCATCCATAGTATTAGTTTCCACATTAACTGACTTCTTTGTATTTGGTTTAGTGTTTCATTTAATACCACCTCATCTATCATTAGGCGCAACATCCAAGGGAACGCTAATGGAGCAAGAAATTTAATCAAACCAAAACAAGTTGCTCCCAAAACATAGGGCCAATAAGGCTTAATATAAGACATAAATCTCAACAATGAAGATTTATGGTCAGACTTATGTTCTATTTGAGATTGTATTGAATTACCTGAGATGTTTTTTACATCTTCAATACGTTCTGGATTGATATCGACTTCTAAGTAATATGAGATTGATTGCAAGTGATTCCGTTGATTTTTAGTTAGTTCTATACCTAAGCGGCTGTGTGGAATAGGGCTTTTAATTAGCATGTCATCATCGACATCTAACACCAGCACCATGAGATTTTGATCTACATCGTTAATATTTGGAATGTAACCAGCTAGATATAGCTGTATATCCTCCCAATTTTCAAATACATATCTGCGTCCCTTATGACGCTCTATTCCATTCTCGAGAATATTTGCAATCTCGGATGATTGGCAAACACAATATACAATCATGTTTTTAAAAATTTATTAGAAGTGTCTAAAGTAGTAAGGCATTCAATTTTATATAAACTGTATCTTGTTATTTTTAAGCACTATTAAATTTATATGTAAAAATTGTGAAAAATGAATTAAATAAAGATAAATGATATTTAAATATTAATTTAACTAAAATTTAAATTAATATTGCTCATATTTTTGTGAAGCAAGTTTAAACTGCAGCATTTGTAATTTATATTTCAACAGTTTCAGCTTCTCTTTCGTATATTTCTCGCTAGGGTTATACAGTAACTCATTTAACATTTTTATAGTTGGTTGATAGTCTTTTTCATCAAGTCCTCGTTGCGTACCTATTTTTTCAATAAATTGCGCGGGTGTTTCTTGAGGATTGCGTTTCAATCCAAGTTTACGAAGCCTATTTGTAAAGGCTTGAAATGTTTTTATCACTGGATGGGAGTTGCTTCGACGTCTTGGCCAGAAAAGAGAAATTGCAACAAATGCGACACTTAATAATGCTCCAGTGAACAGTACCAGTGCAATTTTAGCTACAGTTATTTTTCCGAGAAGTTTTTGCAAAAAGTCCGATTGCAGCTCTGTATCGTAACCAATCACAAACAGATTCCAGCGATATTCTAGTGATTCAAGCAGAAACATCATTTTTTGTAAGCCAAGAACACCGCTTAATCGCACATTGGTAAATGCCGAAAGGGAAGATAAATCGCTTTCCTGTAAAGCTGCATTCAAGCCATCTTCAATGCGCGAAGGCGCTACGGCTGCAGTAGGGTCAATTCTCTGCCAACCTTTATTCGGTAACCAAATTTCGGTCCAGGCATGCGCCATGTATTGGCGTACTACCATGTGACCAGTGACAGGATTGATTTCGCCGCCTTGATAACCCCCGACCATACGTGCCGGAATACCTGCAGCACGCATCATGTATACAAATGCGCCGGCGTAATGCGCACAAAAACCGGAACGTGTATCAAACCAAAACTGATCAATACTACTGGTTCGATTAAGCGTAGGGGGTTCAAGCGTGTAATGATACGGTTGCTTGCGAATATGGTTTAATATCTTTTCTACAAATTCTTCAATATCAGTCGATTCTTTATATAAATTGCGGGAAAAGTTTAAGGTACGTGGATTATCTTCAGCATCGACGTACGTGGTTTGTAACATAAGAAATTCAGGCAACCAGGAATTTAAAGTTGCTTTCGGATAGGTGTCTACTTCGTAGCGCAGTAGGGATTGTACGGGCAATTTATTTATTAATCGGTAATCCCACATTAAGCCGGTGGATTGTGTTTGTGATAAAGCTAAATCTATTCCAAACAGCCATTGATCATAGGTAGGTTCCAACAAGACAGAATAGGATATTTTATCTACACCTGTTACATCCGGTACAAACCAACTCACATTTTTATTTCTTACCCAATCTACTCTTGGGATGTTGCGGTGTTTTCTAGGTATATCTGCACTAGACCAAGTACCATTTTCGAAATTTGCATATACTCTACCACGCCAATACAGTTCGCTATTTGGTGGAGGAGTATCTTTAAAGATGGCACGAAACACAATTTCATCGGAGCGTGCCAGACTTGCTATATCACCCGGTGTCATTTCAGAACTTAGGCCTGTGCGTGCCTTTTGATTGGGGTTGGCAATGGACCAAATGGGTCCAATGCGTGGAAATAAAATAAAAAATACAATCATTAAGGGCATGGCTTGCGCTAAAATTTTGAATGCAATCTTTATCGATTCCCTAGGTCTTACACGAGTATGGAATTGATTCATTCCCACCATCGCCGCAGTAACTAATATAAGTGCACAGAATTCGTAAGCGACAATTTGCATGCTGTGATTAAATATAAACTCTACTGAAATTACGAAATAAGCTATAAAGATAACAACATAGGCATCGCGCTGTGTTTTCATTTCCAGCAGTTTCAATGCAAAGGCAACGATCAATAGCGCTGTCCAGGTTTCTAAATTTTTAGTAATACCTTCGGAAATGATTACCCCTGCGGCGCTACTTGATACTAAAGCTGCCCTTATCCAAAAAGACGGAAATTTTCTACGCCCTAAAAAAATCATCCACCGCCACCACGCGCAGAATAGTCCTAAACCAATTATCCAAACAGAAATCTGTGCAACATGAGGCAATACCACCATAGCTTGGGCGGTCATGATCATAATTAAACTATTGCGTGGGATTTGTGAAACTATACCGTGGTCCCACGAATTTTGATGATTAGTGTGGGTAGCCATGTAACGCTAATTCTTTTAGTACACGATCTAAATGCGCCTTGCCGGAGTTGGGACTGATTTCGAGTTGCGGAAGTTTTAGTCCAAATTCTTTTCCATTACGGTAGGCATAGAGCGCCATACCCGTCAAACGGCTTAAGCGTAGCTCGGTATCGCCTTCTACCTGGAACCAATCCAACATTAAGCGGGTGTCGGCATACGCGGCAAATTGTTTTACAAGGAGTTCATTTTGACGTGCATAGGATCGCCAGATGATATGACGAGGGGAATCCCCAGGTTGATAGCTGCGCATATTGTAAAAATCATCACTGCCTACACTATGAGTGAGGTGACCTTCATCTTCTGAGCCAAGATTCACTTGAGAATGCCTATAAAGTAAAGGTTTGGGATACACAATTGCTTTTGCATCTAAGTCAATCCAGGTCCATGCACGTAATAATCCGAGTGGAAAATATGTTTCTATTAACAGTCTTTCAGGATTTAGCCAGCCGCGTTGATTCGCTTTTACAAATAGATGTAACGTAGTCGATTCGATGTCATACAATTCTGCCCATTGTTTCACTGCATTGGGCCAACCAAGTTGGATGCCTTCGCGTTTCGACTTTTCTGGACGTGTAACCTTTATGGCAAACTCAATATCTTCGCCTACAAAACCCGAACCACATTTTTGTAATTCGAGTGTAATTTCAGATAGATTTCTGAAGGTGTAAAAGATAGTAATAAAGAATACGCCACCTAACCAAAAAGCAAGACCGAAAATGAGTGAATTTTCATAATTAATTGCACCTAAGAGTAATAACAGCAACAGAAATGAAAATACAAACCCAGTGCGTGTTGGGAAAATAAATATCGAACGTTGATTTAGTGTTATTTTTTGTTGTGGTGGGATGCGTCGATGCAACCAACGTTTGAAATGGGTTTTGAAAGGTCTCTTGGATTGAGAGAAAATGTCTTTGGCTGTACTAAGTGAGGACATCGACACCGGTGAGAAGCTTTTGGGCAAGAGACGTGCCACCGTGTCCTGTAAAATCGGCACTGCCTCGAAGTCGATGTTCTACCACACTGGGTAAAACTAGTTGTATATCTTCTGGCACAACATGATCGCGCCGATGTAATAACGCCCATGCTTTGCCAGCGCGTATTAATGAGAGTGCGCCACGTGGGGATAGGCCAAATGCAAATTCATTTTCTTTGCGAGTGTAGTGGACTAAACGTTGCACGTAATCCAGCAGTGTTTCTGCAACCTTTACCTGTTCTACTAAGTCTTGAATAACTAATAATTTTTCTGCACTGATTACTGGTTTTATTTTTTCGAGTTGCTTGCGACGATCACCTTCAATCAATAACTTTCGTTCGGCTTTTTGGTCTGGATAACCCAGTTCAATTCGCATTAGAAAACGGTCCATTTGCGATTCCGGTAACGGGTAGGTTCCGGTTTGGGTAGCTGGGTTTTGTGTGGCAATAACAAAAAATGGTTGTGGTAGATGACGGGTTTCACCGTCTACGGTGACAGTTTGTTCTTCCATGACCTCTAGCAATGCACTTTGACTTTTTGGTGTAGCTCGGTTGATTTCATCAGCAAGTAACACTTGTGTAAATACTGGGCCAGGCATAAAACGAAACGAGGAAGTGTTTTTATCAAATAAAGAAACACCTACTACGTCGCTGGGGAGTAGATCGCTGGTAAATTGGATTCGGTTGAAGTCCAATCCAAGTATTTGTGCCAGAGTATGTGCAAGCAGGGTTTTGCCCATGCCTGGCAGGTCTTCTATGAGCAGATGTCCACGTGCAAATAGACAGGCCAGTGCAAGTCGAGCTTGTGTATCTTTTCCAAACAACACCTGTCCGATTCCCTCAAGAACAGCATCAATCGCATCTGCCTGTGGAGTATCAACTGGGGTAAGTTCATGAACTGAAGATTCAATAGCCATCGTGGATTTTTGTAAACAGTATATAGCCCCAATACAACCTTAGCTTTTATCTAAATAAATCGTCTATGTCATTGGTCAGGAATTACGGTTCAAATGTACGTTATTTCATCTACTTATGGTATTTATCTAAGCGTAGCGCTAAGTTCATTTAAATGATATTCAAGTGTCAAGAATGGGCAGCAAATTTAATGGCTTGGTCATGATAATTGGGTGATTTGCTTGTACATTAGAGTATCTTGATACATTAATCTAATAAAGATTACTGAATTTATAAGCTATGAACTTGCACGACCGGCAATCTAATAAAATAAACTGAAATTTTAATACTTTCAATTGCACGAATAGCTTAGAAAATAGGTACAATAGTTCCTAATAACTATAAAATTTGAGGAGTTCGTTATGCTTCGTGCACTCAAAATTGAGCCTGAAAAATGTACAGGCTGTCTTCAGTGTGAACTGGCATGCTCGCTTGAAAATGAAGGCGTCATGAATCCTGCGAAATCTCGCATTAAAGTCTTCACATTTCATAACGAAGGTCGATTTTCACCCTATACTTGTACGCAATGTGAAGAGGCATGGTGTCTGCATGCTTGTCCGGTTGAAGCCATTGTGGTGAATTCAGAAACCGGTGCCAAAGAAGTTCTTGAAGACGTGTGCGTGGGTTGTAAGGTTTGTACAATTTCTTGCCCATTTGGCACGGTGAACTATAACCACGATAGCGGCAAAGTAATAAAATGTGATTTGTGTGGCGGTGATCCGGCGTGTGCGAAGGCATGTCCTACAGAATGTATCACGTATGTAGACATTGATATGACTGGTTACGATCGCATGCAGGCTTGGGCTGCAAAAGATGCTGGTGTGACAGAATCGCGAGCATAGACTCGCAGGAGGCAAAGATGGCTTGGACACAAAAAGTTTTACGCATAAATTTAACTAACGGTAGTTGCCAGGAAGAACCACTAAATATGGAGTGGGCGCAAGAGTATTTAGGCCAACGTGGCTTGGCAACAAAGTATCTTTGTGAAGAGATTGATCCAAGATGCGACGCTCTGGGACCGGATAATAAATTAATCATGGCGACAGGCCCGTTAACCGGAACAATGGCATCTACTGGTGGCCGTTACTCGGTCATTACAAAGAGCCCACTTACTCATACCGTTGCCTGCTCAAATTCCGGTGGCTTTATTGGTGCGGAAATGAAAATGGCAGGCTGGGATATGTTTATTTTTGAAGGACAATCCGATATTCCAGTTTATTTATATGTGCACAATGATTCTGCAGAGCTCTTACCGGCGGATGACTTATGGGGCAAGTCGGTATGGGAAACCGATGAGTTATTGCATCGCAAGTATCAGGATCCACAGTTGCGTATTAGCTGCGTAGGGCGTGCTGCTGAAACGGGTTGTTTATATGCAGCCGTGATAAATGATTTACACCGTGCAGCGGGCCGCTCTGGTGTGGGCACGGTAATGGCTGCGAAAAAACTAAAAGCGGTTGCAGTGCGTGGTACAAAAGGTGTCGGCAATATAAAAGATGCAAAACGTTTTTTTGCAGTTACTACGGAACAAAAGAAAGTGCTTGCTGACAATGCAGTAACTGGTGAGGGGCTTCCTGCTTATGGCACTCAGGTGTTAATGAATGTCATTAATGAAGCAGGTGCAATGCCAACACGTAATATGAAAGAAGTGCAATTTGAAGGTGCGCATAAAATATCAGGCGAAGCGATGCATGAAGTCCGTGAATCTGATGGCAAAGCTAATCTGACTACCAATGCTGCATGTTTTGCTTGCACGATTGCATGTGGACGCATCTCGACGATCGACCAGGGTCATTTTAGTGTCAAACATAAACCTGAATATTGGGGCAATTCAGGCGGCTTAGAATATGAGACAGCATGGGCCTTAGGCTCTGATACCGGCGTAGATGATATCGATGCCTTAACTTATGCCAATTTTGTATGTAATGAAGATGGTTATGATCCTATTTCATTTGGTTCAACATTAGCGGCTGCCATGGAGTTGTATGAAGATGGCTTAATTACTAAAGAACAAACCCATGGTATTGAATTGAAATTTGGCAATGCCGAAGCTGTAACTAAAGCGGCCGAGTGGGTAGCAAAAGGTGAAGGCTTCGGATTAGAGCTTGGTTTGGGTTCAAAACGTTTATGTGAAAAATATAAACGCCCCGAGCTCTCTATGACGGTGAAAGGACAAGAATTTCCTGCCTATGACCCACGTGGAATTCAAGGTATGGGCCTAGGTTATGCAACCGCAAATCGTGGCGCGTGTCATTTACGTGGGTACACTGTGGCATCAGAGATTTTAGGGATTCCTGAAAAGACCGACCCACTAGTTACTGAAGGAAAGCCAGCACTGGTAAAAGCCTTTCAGGATGCCACCGCTGCGGTAGATTCTTCAGGCTTGTGTGTATTTACCACCTTTGCTTGGACGCTAGACAATATCGCGCCGCAAATTGATGCTGCATGTGATGGTGAATGGACACCTGAAAAACTCATTGAAGTCGGTGAGCGAATCTGGAATTTAGAACGTGATTTTAATCTTGCAGCCGGTATTACTGGTAAAGATGACACCTTGCCAAAGCGTTTATTGAAAGAGGCTGCGCAAACTGGCCCGGCAAAAGGATTAGCTAATAATTTACAAGAAATGTTGCCTGAATATTATGAACTTCGTGGTTGGACGCCTAACGGCGTGCCTACGCAAGAGACACGACAACGTCTAGGACTGGATGCACAAGGCATCACATGAGTAAAATTAAACATGTCATAGTAGGTGCGGGTCCTGCAGGCGTCATTGCAGCTGAAACCTTACGTAAGCTCGATTCTACTTCACAAATCACAGTCATTGGTGACGAGCCAGAACCACCATATTCACGCATGGCGATTCCTTATTATTTATCCAAAGACATCGAAGAATCGGGTACCTATCTGCGCAAAACTTCTAACCACTTTGAAGATAGGAACATTGAAATTCTTCGAGATCGTGTTGATTCAGTAAATGACAAACAAAACACAATTAGTTTACAAGCTGGTAACAGTCTTACTTATGACAAACTTTTAATTGCTACTGGTTCGCATGCAGTTACACCCCCGATATCTGGTGTTGATGCTACCTATGTACATAATTGTTGGACACTAGAAGATGCGCGCAACATTATTAACTTGGCCAAGCCGAATGCAAACGTGGTGTTAGTGGGAGCAGGCTTTATTGGTTGTATTATTTTAGAAGCCCTAGTAAAACTTAAGGTGCAGCTTAGTGTAGTTGAGATGGAAAATCGTATGGTGCCACGCATGATGAACGAGGCATCGGGTGGATTAATTAAGAAGTGGTGTGAGGATAAAGGCATAAAAGTCTATACCTCGACGAGAGTTGAGGAAATCGATAATAAAACGGTTCGTCTTGATAACAATCAGTCACTTGCGGCGGATTTAGTGATCATGGCCACAGGTGTAAAACCGAATATGGGCTTGCTTGAAGGTACCGCTATAAAAATTGATGATGGGATTTTAGTCAACGAATTTTTGCAGACTAGTCACGCAGATATTTATGCAGTTGGAGACGTAGCGCAGGGCAAAGATTTTTCGACAAATAATTTTTCGGTACAAGCTATTCAACCCACTGCTGCAGATCATGGTCGTATCGCAGCCAATAATATGGCGGGGAAAAAATTACGTCATCAAGGCAGTGTTAATATGAATGTGTTAGACACGATGGGGCTGATATCCAGTTCATTTGGATTATGGATGGGTGCTGAAAGCAGCGATTCTGCCGAACTTAATGATAGAAATCGATTTCGATATCTCAATCTTCAGTTCCGTGATGATGTGTTGGTTGGAGCAAGTAGCTTAGGGCTTACCGAACATGTAGGTGTATTACGCGGTCTGATTCAGAGCAAAACGAAATTGGGTAAATGGAAATCAAGACTCAAGGCAGATCCTACTCGACTCATGGAAGCTTATTTAGGTTGTACACAGGCAGTTGGTTATAATGCGGGTGTTATTTAAGGAAGCTTCGAACAAATCAATTCTGGAAATTTTATAGCACGATAAAAAGAAAATGCTATTATCTATTTTCTTCAATTTACAATTGCGCAAGCAATCGTAAAATGGCAACACCTCCTTGTACTGATGGAACCTCTGATTTTTTCAGAGGCCCCTTAAGTTCAACTTAATATTTAACTAACCAAAGTTTATGTAATGAAAATTACATTAAAATTGTATGCGACATTAGGTGATTTGCTTCCTGATCATGCGCGCCAAAACATGTTGGAAGTAGAGGTGGCCAAAGATGCGACTCCGAACCAAATAATTGATCAATTTAAAGTCCCACGTGAGCTTGCGCATCTAGTACTACTTAATGGGCACTATGTTGAGCCCAAACAGCGTGATCAATCTATTCTCCAGTCTAATGATGCTTTAGCAATTTGGCCACCCATTGCAGGTGGTTAAAATATGGGGAAACCCTGGTCTATGCGTGAACGCGCATCTTGCACCTTAAATGTCCAGTTTCTGTGTTGCAAATCTCGGCGATTGCTTCAAGCATTGCTCTGCCTTCCCCTTCCATGCAGTCGTTCGCAATAGTTTGCTATTACAAGCGATTCGCGCCTTGAGTCTGAGCATTTTAGATCACAATCTACTTTGTTCGGAATAAATCAGAGGTTCCATAAAACTTGAGTAATAAGTTTAACTTCTCAAAAGAGATGGGCATCACTCGAGACGATTTATATCGTGCACTACCATCAATATTTCAAGAACAGCCGTATGAAATAAAAGACAATCAAATTCTATCAGAAGATAATCAAGGCAGATTAATGATTAAAATTATTAAAGAAGATTATCGTATTTTAGCATCGATGAAAGTGCCTCGTTTAGTATTAAACTTTTGTTTTGAAAATTACAGACAAGATCAAATTAAGATTTTTACAGAACGCTTTTTGTTACACCTGCATAAGGGGGGTGGTTAAGCTGATTGCGTCGGCTAATTACTTCCAACCGATTGGTTCATAGCCTTTATCGATAAGACAACGTTCTACTATTTGTTTAAAGGCTGGACTCGGTTCTTTTGAACGGTGCATCCCGGCAAAAAATCGATTCATTCCCCTACGAATCGCGCCCATTGCCGCACCAGTACCTGAATCGCCAATAACTGCTCCAGTTGCAGCACCTGTGGCTGCACCTTCTGTTGCGCTGCCCGCGGTTTCTTTTGCAATTTCGTCTGCGCTATTGGATTTCGCACCACTGCTTTTAGCAAGTCGCATGCATTCATTAATATCTTGATATACTTGATCATTTCCAACTTCTTTTGCATGCTCATTTGGGTAAAGTACTGGACGTGACGTTGCACACGCACTGAGAAATACAACGGCTATTAATATAAAAACTAATTTAGTTACATTGTTAAATTGTTTACGCACTGAAATCAATTCTGAATTGTGAATTGAGAAGGATGATCATAAGACAATTTTTATGTATAAAAGTTACAGACTATATTAAATTTAAGGAATCTTAGAATCCAAATCTTCGACGTTTACTTTAGGGTGCGCTTGTTTGAATTTCTCCAGTTGCCGTGTCGCCTCGGCATAGTCTCTTTTTGCAATGAGCTGTTCAATCATTAATAACCAGTCTTCTACCGGTATGGGAGAAAAATCTGTTTCTTCTTCAAATGATACATCTTCACGAGCTTGTGTTTGTTGTGTTTGGTTGGATTCAACACTTATAGCCCTTTCGGGCGTCATACTTTCTACAGCAGTCCCATTTGCACTATCTAAACCATCTTTGCTTGCAGATGGTTTGCGTTCCCTAGCTGCATCTTTGGATAATTCATGCATGTGCTCTGGTGTTTTTGTGGATCGTGTAATACCTGGTGCAGGCACATTTGAGACTTTGGGTTTAGTGCCTGGCGATGCAACAGGTGGGCCTTCGGCCGGCGCTTGTTGCATTTTTAATTCATTGTTCAATCTATACTCATCATATTGTTGAGATTTTTCTAGTGTAGTTTCAGGTCTTGACATTGTCTCTTTTAGTTCGTGTTTTTTTCTTGATTCAAGTTTGCTTGGTATGGTCGCAGAGGGCGCTTGAGTTTCAGTGCGGCCAGATGATTCCTCAGCTTCGAAACCAATGTCACGATCGGTATCTAATTTGTCTCCAATTGATCTGCTGAAATTATCAGCTGTGGATTCATCCATCGGTACCGATTTGAGATCGGATTTGTCTGAGCTAGGAATCGGTGGGATCTCTAATTGCTCTGGGCTTTGGTCGAGTTGAACCAAAATTGCAAAAACCAGTAACACGCTGGCAGCTAGAGATAACGGTACTTTCCATCCACCACCAAAGTGACTATCGCCATGCGCGGGGGCATTTTCTTTCGTTGCATAATCCAGAATTTTACGATCAAGCTCAGACGAAGGTATTTCTTTTGCACCTTTTTTATATAGCGCTGCTAAAACTTGATCGTCTTGTGATTCAATACTCATGTTTTAACTCTGAATCGCTGCTTTGAGTTTATTTTTTGCATAACGTAACCGGCTTTTGGCGGTTTCGGTTTTTACTTGTGTGATTTCGGCAATTTCTTCCACACTTAAATCTTGTTCAAGGTGTAATAGTACAGCCTCTTTTTGATTGGCAGGAAGTTCTTGTATGGCTTGCATGAGTTGATTCGTTTTTTGTTTCAAGGTGAACTCATCCTCTGGTAAGGCCAGTGGTGTTGGATTATTGGTGAGCTCTTCTGCAATTTCTGTATCATTAAATTCAACTACCTGCGTAGGTTTAATTTTTCGGTAAAAATCGATAAGTGTGTTGTGTGCAATGGTAAACAGATAAGTTTTAAATTTAGCCTTAGGTTGATAGCGTGCGGCGCTGTTAATCAATTTGATCCAGACCTCTTGATAAAGCTCTTCAGATTGATGCCTATCGCTGCCGTGTCTTACAAAGTAACGATATAGTACATCTTTATATCTTTGATATAGGGTCTCAAATGCCGCTTGGTCTCCTTGCTGGTACAACAGCATCAGCGCCTCATCGGATTGGTGCTCTTCCCTCATGGGCAAGCAGCCTAGCGATGCATTCTCGGCGACGCAATACCGTTACTTATATTTATATAAACGAATAAAAGCGGGTTAAGGGTTATTTGTTTGTACCGTTAATCGGGCACCATGCTAGGATTCCTGCATGGCTAAATGCAGGATTTCAAAGAGATTGGAGCGAGTTGAGTCGTTTCATGTCATGAGCTTAATGGCAGAAGCCAAAAAGCTAGAAGCTCAAGGCAATCACGTTATCCATATGGAGATGGGGGAACCTGATTTTTCCACACCAGCACCCATTGTTGATGCGGGTATAGCCGCTTTACAAGCTGGTATTACACATTACACCCCAACATTAGGGCTACCTGCATTACGTGAGGCCATTGCAGATTTTTATGAAAATGAATATCAGGTTTCTGTCGAATCTGAACAAATTATTATCACGCCAGGTTCTGCATTAGCTTTGCAGTTGGTATTAACCTTAATGGTGTCCGATGGAGACCAAGTCGCGATAACGGACCCGGCTTATCCCAGCACCCATAATCTAGTACATCTTCTTGGTGGTTCTGTTTTACAGATTCCGGTAAGCGAAGACTCTTCGTGGCAACTTAATCTTGAGTTACTGAAGCAGCATTGGAACGAATCCATCAATGCGGTTTTAATCGCTAGCCCTTCGAATCCCACTGGAACAATTCTTGCAGATCAGGAGTTAGAAAATATAGCTAGTTTTTGTGCCGAAAAAGGAGTGTTTCTGTTGGTCGATGAAATTTATCATGGCTTAGTATATTCGCAAGCTCCAAGAACTGCAGTCGGGATTAACGAAAATACCTTTGTAATAAATAGTTTTTCAAAATTTTATGGTATGACGGGTTGGCGTGTAGGTTGGATTGTTGCGCCCAAAAACTATTTAAGTGAATTAAATAAACTCGCACAGCACACTTTTTTAGCTGCGCCCACTCCTAGTCAATATGCTGCACTTGCCGCATTTCAAACGAATACACAGGAAATACTGATTGAACGGCGAGAAGAATTTAGAAATAGACGCGATTATTTAATCAATGCATTAGAATCAATAGGGTTTGGTATAAGTGTGAAACCAGAAGGGGCTTTCTACATTTATGCAGATTCTTCAGCTTTCTCTGAAGATAGTTATGAATTTACTTGTAATGTTTTAAGTGAAAAATATGTCGCTTTTACACCAGGTGTTGATTTTGGTGTGGCGGGTGCCAACCAGCATGTGCGTTTTGCTTACACTACCGATCTTGAAAATTTAAAAATCGGAGTTGAGCGTTTAGCAAGTTTAAAAACCTAAAAATATATTCATCAAAAATATTAGATAGGATATTTCAATGAAAATGTTTCTTCATTGCTTTTTTTTGATTTTAGTAATGAGTTTGTCAACGATTAGTGCGGATGAAAATAGTGAGAATTTTCCCGAAACAAATCCTTCAGTAGAGGTGATGAATAATGCCAGGTTGCATGAATTATTAAAGCGTATTGATCCTCAACTTGAGGGGCAATTAGGTTTCTGGACCATTAAGTATGAAAATCTTCGTGCACAAGTGATTACTGATGAAAACGCAGATCGCATGCGTGTAATTGTTCCGATAGTAAAAGTAGAAGATGTCGAGGAAGGTGAATTAATACGCTTGATGCAGGCTAATTTTGATTCTGCGCTTGATGCACGCTATTGCGTAGCAAATGGGATAATATGGAGTGCCTTCATACATCAATTATCTATACTTTCTGATGAAGAATTATTATCTGGTTTAGCACAAGCACTAACCGCGGCAACCAGTTTTGGTTCTACTTACAGTTCCGGAGCGTTAATTTTTAGAGGTGGTGATAGCGAAGAAGAGCAACGGAAATACTACGAAAGCATCGTAGAAAAAGGCCTGGTAATATAAAGCGTCGGCTTTAATAAAGCCTTAAAGAAGAGTTATGGTATAAAGATGAAGTCTTTTCACATAACCTTTTGCGTATAGCTTCTTGGTAATGATCTTCGAAATGGGGCATTTGCGAAACAACAGATATGAGATACCACAATCCATTGTGTTTATTCATGAAGTAAGAAACAATTTTATTAGCTTCTCGTTTAGCTCTTGCCATAAGGAGTTCATCTTCCATAATCTACCTCCTCAGTAAATCTTCAATGATTCTATGATATTGCGCCTAAGCTATATAAAAGAGTCATGTAACAATGATTAGTGGTGTGAAATTCCCAAATCAATGGCTGCGAAATAATAAATTAGAACAATAATCGGTTAAATAGTTCCATTCATAAAACTTAGGCACAAAGCATTTTTGTGATTCAGTTCTAATTTTTTTCTGCCGTGGAACTTTTTGACGCATGTAGTTTCAATTCGTCTACCCAAAGAGATGTTGCAGCGGCAACACCTATAGGCATCGCAAAAAAATTGAGTATAGGTGTAATGGTCATTAACACTAACGCCATTCCAAAACCCAAACATAGAAAACGTTTTTCTTTTAGTAATGTTATTTGTTGTTTGAAAGGGTAGTTGTGATTTCCCATGGGATAGTCTAAATACTCAATCGCTAAAAACCATGCACCAAAAATAAACCATAGTAATGGTGCAAATACGTTTACACCTGGAATGATAAATAACAGTAGTAAGGGGAAAATGCGTGCCGCAATGTATAGAAGTTTTCTAAACTCGTTACTTACTCCAACGCGTGCACCACGCAGCAGATCTAAATAACCCTCGCTGCTGTTGATTTTTTGTTGAGTAAGTTGCTCTTCTATTTTTTCTGACAATACACTATTGAACGGGGCGCCCAAAAAATTTGCTACCAGAGTGAAGGCAAAAAATACGATCAATAAGCTGGCGATAACGAATAAAGGCCAGAGAATAATTTGCAGCCACTCCAACCAACTGGGTAAATATTGCTCTAAAATTGTGTCAAATCGTTCAAATCCATACCAAATGACACCCGCAAATAAAGTTATATTTATCGCTAATGGCACCACAACATAGCGCTTAATGCCAGGAAGTTTTAGCAAACTAACTCCCTTGATGATGTAAGAAGCGCCTTTAACAGCTTGAAAAATCATTTCAAGATCTTATTTTAAATTCACATGTTAAAAAAGGTATTTAAAGTGAATTAGGAAGTTCAACAGGTGATTGAATC
>JBFGJY010000040.1:0-22862 GCA_041576975.1 Gammaproteobacteria bacterium
AGCCTATTGACCACTAATGAGCAATACTTAAATAAAGCAGATGTGCGCACCGAAAATCTTGCAGGATTTATAGGATTAGCAGGCCCATATAACTTTCTGCCTCTTAAATCAAAAAAGTTGAAAAAAATATTTCCTGAAAAATTCCGTACATCAAGTCAGCCGATAAACTACATAGACGGACATGAGGTGCCTATTTTATTATTACATGGCAAAAAAGATACGACTGTGTTGCCAAACAATAGCGAATCCTTTGCTGAAAAAATTAAGAGCAAAAATGGAGACGTAACGTTACATCTTTATGAAAACACCAACCATACTAAAATTATTGCCCCGTTTGTTCGCGGATTTGAGAATTCTGCGCCTACTATTCAAGATATAGTAAATTTTATTAATTCAAATAATAGAATTGATGTGTCTAGATTGAATTCTACTAGCAATAAATAAACGAATAATAAGCACTCGTAATGATCTCGACTTACTAGAGCAACTACACCCTCACTGTATGCGCTGCGGGATTGCCAGCTTTGTATACACAGATCTTAACGCGGAGAGAATTAGATTCTGCATAATATTATGGGTATTTGCTTCTCTATAACCACGCTTACATATTGATGATGCATAGGTGGTGAGTGTTGTTGTTTGTATGCTAAGCCGTAAGAAATTTCAGGTACAGCAAGGCAAGTGGCTAAACATATTGAGAGGTACGCTAATATTGGTCTTAGGATCATTATTGATTATTAGACCAAATTAGCTAATTAAAAAACTTAATATATTACTTGCCTTGAGTATAGTTATAAGCGCTGTGATTAGAGATTATGTATATCCGCTTTTGGCCGAAAAGTGACTATAAACTTATTAAACGAAGTTGAACGAACCATAAGCAAATATTATTCAATCTAGTTACGTGCAACAAACCTAGTGAGCGATTTTTTTAGAGTTTAGTTCGCTTAGCAAGATTTCTTTTTGAAAAAGTACCTCTCCAAATTTGTTATTGATTTGTAGTGCTAATTTTGGTGTGGGATTATCCCAATCAATACTAATCATACCAAAGTTATGTTCGCGATAATTATCAGCACCTATGCGAAATCGATTCTGTACACCTTCACCACGCATTTTCGTGTTCATGCCACTAGATGTGATTTCATAGAGCGGGTAACCAATTTTTTCAAGCTCTAACTTTGATATCTCAGCTAGGTGTCGATCGCCACTGATGAACACTATGCCGTTGGCGTTAGTAGAAGCGATTACGTCGAATAGTTTTTGTCTCTCCAAGGGGAAGTTCGACCACTTTTCCCGACAGTGTTCATCCGGAATAACTTGAATGCTTGAGACAATAATACGAATTCGTGCTGGTTGTCGTAATTGCGTTGCAAGCCATTCCCATTGTGCTTCACCAAGCAATGAAATGTCAGGATCACGTTGCTGCATATAATTGATCTTAGGGCAGTTTGGTGTAGGTTTGCCTTTAATGGCCTGACCACGAAAGTATCGAGTATCTAATAATATGAGCTGCACGCTTTGTCCGGGATGTCCAAATACATGAGCGTCATACACGCCCGGACGCCTTCGTGCCGGTGAGGTTGTGGGAATGTCGAAAAAATCTAAAAAAATTTGTTCTGCTTGTTCTTTTATTGGGTTTTCCTCCCCAGCATCATTCTGACCATAGTCATGATCGTCCCAAGTCGCAAAGATCGGTATAGTATTTTTAAGTTTCTTAAAACCAGGCTGATTAGCCAACTGTTTATATTTATTTTGCATGACTTGCGGGTTAGTTGTATCCGCATAGATATTGTCCCCCATAAATACGAACATGTCAGGATTTCGACTAATAATCGAATCCCAAATCGGTTGGGATCGGTTTTGACGTAGGCATGAACCAAATGCAATTTGGGTAATGGGTTCCGCAATTACAACGGTACTAACGAGGACTAGTAATAGGCTAACACCAAAAAGACAAGACGGTTTCTTCATACAAATATAAGAATAGAAAAATTTCAACACTAAAGTTTTTTGTTAAACCATTATTATCAAAACATTTGGGTGCTTGTAATAGCGCAATTGATCTATTTACAAAAACCACTATGGCAGTATAAATAATCTATACTTATATGAGCACTTTCGACCCAAAGCGCACTTTCAACTGCTAGACTTTAACTATTCACTCAAACCAAGGACGGACGCTATTTAGAGCTCTTTGTTAATTAATAGATGTTTCCGATTCGCGATGACAATCCGCACTATCTCACGCCGTATGCCACATATACGATTGTTGCATTGAACGTATTTGCCTGGATTTTTGTACAGGGGCTTGGTAGTGAACCTTCTCTTTCACTGTCTGTGTGCCAACTGGGACTCCTTCCGGGAGAACTGCTGCAGACAGTGCCTGCAGGTGTGTCCATCCAAGTCGGGCCTAATATGCTTTGCCAGATTACTGATTCATCCAGCTGGTTGTCCGTTATAAGTCATATGTTTTTGCATGGCGGCTGGATGCACATCATCGGCAACATGTGGTTTTTGTGGATTTTCGGAAATAATGTTGAGGACTCCATGGGCCATATGCGTTTCATAGCATTTTACTTATTATGTGGACTGGCCGCTGCTGGACTACAAATCTTATCTAATCCTGCGTCTATCATACCAATGGTTGGAGCCTCGGGGGCAATTGGCGGAGTTATGGGAGCTTATGTATTGCTCTATCCACGGGTAACGGTGCAAATGCTCGTCGTGCTAGGCTTTTATGTAACGACAATTGCTGTGCCTGCATTTTGGATGTTGGGCTACTGGCTGTTGCTGCAGATTATTGGTGGTATCAGTTCATTTGGAAGGACAGAAGGTGGTGTCGCATTTTGGGCACATATCGGGGGATTCATCGCAGGTGCATTATTAATCCTAATCTTTCAAAACCCAAAACTGGTCAGGCGACATCCTTATCATGGCTGGCGGAAGCGGTTGTAAGTGCTAAGACTGCAATGACAGTATGAAAGATTTGAATGACTGCTAACGACCCAAAGCGGACCTTCACGATTGATTCCTAAGCCTCAATAGAAAACGGCGAGCACATACTCGCCGCTTTTATTAATTGAAACACGCAAGCTTAACCATCGGTTTTATCTTCACTAGGTTTTTTTCCACCACATTTACCTTCACCACACATGCCTTCACCTTTTTTCATTTTCATCATCTTCATTTCATCGGCGGTTAATTGACCGTCTTTATTTTTATCTTTCTCGGTAAATTTCTTTTCGTGATGTTGCATAAACTCTTCTTTGCTGATGGAACCGTCTTCATTGGCATCCATCATTTTCATTCCGCACTTGCCTTCCATTTTCATTCCGCATTTGCCTTCACCACATTTCCCCTCTTTACCCGCTAGCATGTAGCCAGAAGATAGTTCGGTCATTTGGAAAGGGTTTTCTTCTGCGCTCACGGTCGGGATGGTAAATGCACTAGCAACTAAAACCGCGCCAACAGCTGCAGCTAATGGTTTTAATTCAGATTTTTTCGACATCTCGTAACTCCTCGATTATTAATCAACAATATATAAAAAATGCCAAAGCATTCACTTTAGAGACACATCTAATGAGAAAGTTCTCGTTTATATCTACTCAATAATCGATTTGCGGGTTTCGATCCATAGCGGATATTCACCACATTCAACATGAAACGGTACTCAAAACGAGTAAACTATGTTTTCACAAGATGGTGTTTTAAAATTGATGTATATCAATAGTTTCTCGTTATAAAAGCGTAATAAGATTCAGAGTGATAAAGATATTTTTATTAGAGATGCTGTATGAAACTTGATCCAATGATGTTGGGGATCGCCAGTATCATCGCCACTGCAGTGTTGTGGATGATTTGCAGTCTACTCGTAATCTTGTTACCAGGATTTATGACATCTATGTCGGCAGGAATTATGCATGGTGATACCGCATCTATGAATTTTACGATGGGCTGGCAAGGGTTTTTCTGGGGTCTTGTTGCGTGGGTTGTTTGGGCAGGGGTAGCCGGTTGGTTAATTGCAATGATTTATAATCAATTGCTACCAAAGTAAAGCGCAGACACGCAAGATTATTCCCACTTTTTTTTAAATTGATATAAATTTTTACGAGCGTCTAACAAAAATGATGCGAATTCGCAAGTAGAGTGTGCATGTATGAAAAGAACAAATAAAATTGATGTGGGCTAAAACTGCAAACCTGCAACTTTACTAACAATTATATTTTCCGTTTTTTGTTTTGATTACAGCTAATTCATATCAACTACAAGTATATTATTATGGAGGCAGTCGTGATGCACGATGGTGGAGGATTTTTCTCGCATTGGGGATTTGGCTTTGGGCATTGGTCCTTAGGTGTTCTTATGTGGGTTGTTGTCATTGTTTTAGTTGTGATGATTATTAAGACAATTACAAATAATAATTAGAGTCATAATGATTCGAGGTATAAACAAGGGCATAGCAATGAGAAAGCTAGAGCAAAATGCACAAGAAGACAATTACGCAGATCATAATCAGCATACAAAAGTAGAAACCCCTCAGCACGCTTCATACAAAAAAATTGTTCAAGAAATGCCAAAGGGAACTATCTACACCTGTCCGATGCAACCTGAAATTCAACTACTTGAACCAGGGTCTTGCCCTAAATGCGGCATGTCACTTGAGCCAATGATTACACCCTCAGTGCTTAGTGAAAAAACAGAATATATTTGTCCGATGCACCCGGAAGTGGTGCAAGATCATCCTGGCAATTGTCCGAAATGCGGAATGGCTTTAGAACCGCGCGTTGTTACAGCCGAAGTAGACAACGCAGAACTTAAAGACATGACTCGCCGGTTTTGGGTATGTCTTGTGCTCGCAATACCGATATTAATCAGTGCCATGGGATCGGAGATCTTGCCCGAGGCGTTCAATGAAGTTATTTCACTACGTACTCGCCAGTGGTTGGAAATGATCCTTGCCACCCCCGTTGTGCTATGGGGGGGTTGGATCTTTTTTGTTCGAGGTTGGCAATCCGTCATTACACGCAACCTTAATATGTTTACCTTAATTGGATTGGGCATTGCCGTTGCGTGGACCTATAGCGTAATTGCAACCCTTGTGCCAAATATTTTTCCAGTTTCTGTACGCATGGAAAGTGGGCGTGTCCCTGTTTATTTTGAAGCCGCGGCAGTTATCACTGCATTAGTTTTATTAGGTCAAGTATTAGAATTGCGTGCACGCAGTCGCACTAATGCAGCAATTAAAATGCTGCTGGGGCTAGCACCAAAAACGGCGCGCATTATACGAGCGGATAGAAACGAGGAAGACATTCCACTTGAACACGTAAAACCGGGAGACACTTTACGAGTGCGACCTGGCGAAAAAATTCCAGTAGATGGAGTCGTTGTCGAAGGGACCAGTAATGTAGATGAATCCATGGTCACCGGAGAACCCATCCCAGTAGAAAAGTCTGCAGGCATTAAGTTAATTGGAGCAACGGTTAATGGTACCGGCAGTTTAATCATGAAAGCCGAGAAAGTGGGTGCAGACACACTTTTGTCACAGATCGTACATATGGTTGCCGAAGCACAGCGTTCTCGTGCACCAATTCAAAGGCTGGTAGATGTTGTTGCGGCGTATTTTGTTCCTGCTGTTGTAATTATTGCTGTGATTACTCTTATCGTTTGGGGGTTATGGGGTCCTGATCCGCGCCTCGCGCACGCGGTTATAAATGCCGTTGCGGTATTAATCATCGCGTGCCCATGTGCATTGGGCTTGGCAACCCCCATGTCCATTATGGTGGGTACCGGACTGGGTGCGATTAATGGAGTGTTAATAAAAAACGCAGAGGCGTTAGAGATTATGGGTAAGGTGGATACACTGATTGTGGATAAAACCGGCACGCTTACTGAAGGCAAACCACGCTTGATGTCCACTCTTGCACGAGGCGATTTTGATGAAGATGAATTGCTAAAAATGGCTGCAAGTCTTGAGCAAGCCAGCGAGCATCCACTGGCAGAAGCCATTGTGCGTGGCGCCAAAGTCAAGCAGATAGAATTAAGTCCAGTCGATGACTTTCAATCGGTAACCGGCAAAGGTGTTACTGGCAAAGTAGATGGGCACAATGTCGCCTTAGGTAATCTTAAATTGTTAGAAAGTTTTAATATCGATGCAGATAATTTACCACAACGTGCGAATGCGCTGCGAAGCGAAGGACAAACCGTGATGTTACTTGCAATTGATGGCAAAGCAGCAGGCACGATTGGCGTTGCCGATCCAATTAAAGAGACGACTCCAAGTGCCATTTCAGATTTGCACAAAGAAGGCTTGAAAGTTGTGATGTTAACGGGTGACAGTGAAGCCACTGCAAAGGCAGTTGCGAGCAAGCTTAATATCGATGACGTACAAGCAGAAGTCTTACCGGAACAAAAAGCGCAAGTTGTTAAGTCACTTCAAGCTCAAGGTAAGGTGGTTGCCATGGCAGGGGATGGTATCAATGATGCACCTGCTCTTGCACAGGCGCATGTTGGCATAGCGATGGGTACTGGCACGGATGTGGCAATGGAAAGTGCTGGAGTCACGCTTGTAAAAGGTGACCTTCGCGGCATTGTACGGGCGCGACGTTTAAGCCGCGCGACGATGGGAAATATTAGACAGAATCTTTTTTTCGCATTTATCTACAACTCTTTAGGCGTTCCAGTGGCGGCTGGTGTGTTGTACCCAGTATTTGGCTTACTCCTCTCGCCAATGATTGCTGCCGCCGCGATGAGCTTTAGTTCCGTATCGGTGATTAGTAATGCGTTGCGATTACGTAGAGTGCAACTTTGAAACCAATTTGTTTTATTACAGAAAATTATTGAATGAGAATCTCAGAACAAAAATTAAGCGAGACTGCATGGTATTTACGCCCATTTTTTTGGAATCAACGTAGAAAGTATGGGCAAGTACTTAAACCCGCACTACTTTGGGCGAGAGTACCAAAGTTGTTTATGGCAGTAGCTATTTTATATGGCGTATTGGATAGGAAAAGTAGCCCAGTGGACCCTGTGCTGCGTTCCTTGGTGACGGTGCGTGTGTCCCAAATAAATTGGTGTCGTTTTTGTGTTGATATTAATTCAGCAACATTGGCAAAGCGAGCAGGTTCGATGGAAAAGGTTGAGGCATTAGAAAATTGGAAAGAAAGTGAGCTGTTTAATGATAAAGAAAAAGTTGTTTTGGAATATGTTGAGGCAGTTACTTATTCTGATCGACAAGTCAACGATGAATTAACTCAGCATCTGCGAGAATTTTTCAGCGAAGATGC
Organism: Gammaproteobacteria bacterium; assembly: GCA_041576975.1. Lineage (GTDB taxonomy): Bacteria > Pseudomonadota > Gammaproteobacteria > UBA4575 > UBA4575 > JBFGJY01. The sequence goes on from JBFGJY010000040.1 coordinate 7,284, forward strand.
ATTAGTCGAACTTACTGGACTAATCGCATTTCAAAACTTATCTAGTAAATTTAATAGCGCACTAGATGTGCCTGCTCAAGGATTTTGCAAGCTTCCTTAAGAAACAAATAAGGTGATAAAAGTTGATACTACTACGCTGATATAGTTCAGGTACCGAATGACCACTATTGGCCGTATACAGAAATACAACGTTTCATTGAATCAGCACTAATTTCAATAAAAGTCTATTTTATTAGTAAATCTAGACTGACTTTTCAGCAACCACACTTGCGCGTATGGGTGCTGGATAACCCTCTATCGTCAAACTTGAATCTTTCGGATCCAGCGCATTGGCAAGCGAATAGCCAGTCATCCACTCTGTTTGGCGTTGTTCTTTAATAGAAGTTTTCGTTAAATCGACTAAGGTAATATTTACAAACCCAGATTCTTTGAGCCAACGCTCTAGTTGAGCATAACTTGGAATTATCCACACATTGCGCATATTGGCATAGCGCCCGTTTGGGGTGAGTGCGCCTGTATCTTTATCATCTATAATCAATGTTTCTAATACTAACTGCCCTTCCTCTGTAAGCAGTTCTTGTATTTGTTTCAGGTGTGATTGTGGTTCTTTATGGTGATAGAGCACACCCATAGAAAATACAATGTCAAACCCTGTCAAACCTCTTGGCAATTCTTTTAAGGTAAATGGCAACACAAACACGCATTGCTGGTTTTTTAAATATTTTTGTAATGCTAAAAACTGAAACACATAAAGCCAAGTGGGATCAATTCCTATTACCAACTTGGCACCCATCGCTTGCATGCGCAATGCGTAATAACCATTACTACAACCAATATCTAAAACGAGCTTATCCTTAATATCTTTAACATGCGGTTCAATACGTGACCATTTCCAATCACTTCTCCATTCTGAATCAATATGAATACCAAAAACATCAAACGGGCCTTTGCGCCAAGGGCATAAGGCTTTCAATATTTCTTTAAGTGAATTTCTAACTTCCGGTGCGCAGTCATTGGAATTGCCAATGACTGGGGCATCCTGCCCAAGGTCAATTACTGATGGAGTAATTTCTGGAAGTGACTCAATTACATGCTGCCAATCATTAAAATTTCCATGTTCGGGATTGGTATATTTATCATCGAGTTGGTTTAGCAGTTCGTCCTGAAAGAGTTTTAGTCTAGTTGTATTGAGCTGCTCTAAGAACAATCTTCGATCAGCTGGACTCATTTGACCGCAACATAGGTGATAAAATTAAGATATTTAGTGAGTACAAAAACTTTTGAGAAACCTGCTGCACTTAAACGCTTAATATGTTGATCATGTGTATCTCTAATTAAAACGTTATCTAATGCTTCTCTTTTTTGACTGATTTCTAAATCACTATACAGATTTGTACGTTTATATTCTTCATGCATTTGCTGCATGAACGTTTCTTCGTCTACATCTTCATAGGCTATTTTTTCGGATAACAACAATGCTCCATTTGTATTTAAATCCGAATAAATTCTTAATATGAGTGCATCACGCTGAACTCGATCAATAAATTGCAAGGTATAGTTAAGGATAATAAAAGACGCGTTATTAAAATTGATATCTATTACATCATTACATATTGGCTTAATTGGATTATCTATATTTAATGCAGCAAGTCTTTCTGCAAGCCTATTAATCATAGCCTGGGAATTATCCACTGCAAAAATATTTACATCATCGTATAGAATTGCTTCTGCAATACGTAAAGATGCTTCACCTAATGAACATCCCAAGTCATAAACATTAGTGCCAGGCTGTATGAATTTTTTCGCAACAATGGGTATTAATTGATTTAGGGCAACATACCCTGGGACCGAACGCTGAATCATATCTGCAAAAACACTTGCAACCTTATCATCAAAGACAAAATCATCAATTTTGTCTTGCTTAACAGCATAGATACGATCTTTTGCAGAATTTGCCATGCAAATATTTAGCGACAGTGTTTTGAATAGTTATTATTGACTTGTAATTGCACTATGCTCACGCGTAGCACGAAACACAATATTTGGCCATTTTTCAGTAGCCATTTGCAAATTGACACGTGTAGGTGCGATATACACCAGTTCGTCACCATGATCTAAGGCGAGATTTGATTCTGACTTATTTTTAAACTTAATCAGCTCCTTATCATCATCACAAACAATCCAGCGGGCTGTTTGCACGTTAACTGGCTCGAACATGCAATCAACATTGTACTCATACTTTAGTCGATGCTGCACAACATCAAATTGCAATATACCTACTGCCCCTAAAATTAAATCATTATTAATCAACGGCCTAAACAGTTGTGTCGCCCCTTCTTCACACAGTTGAATCAACCCTTTTAGCAAGGCCTTCATTTTTAAGGGATCTTTTAATTGCACACGGCGAAATAGTTCGGGCGCAAAATTAGGTATGCCGGTGAATGAGAGCATTTCCCCCTGCGTGAAAGTATCGCCTATTCTAATAGTCCCATGATTATGTAGGCCAATGATGTCTCCAGGATAGGCCCGATCAATATGTTCGCGATCCATAGCAACGAAGGTTAGTGCATCACTGATTTTTACATCTCTATTGAGTCGAACATGTTGTAACTTCATACCTTTTTGAAAACTACCAGAACAAATTCTCATGAAGGCGATACGGTCACGATGGTTAGGATCCATATTAGCCTGTATTTTAAATACAAAACCAGAAAACTTTTCTTCATCTGCGAAAACTTCTCTAGTACGATTATCTGAAGTAACCACATTTCTAGATTGTGGTGCAGGCGCGTATTCAACAAACTTTTCCAATAATTCTGCAACGCCAAAGTTATTTAGCGCAGAGCCAAAAAATACAGGCGTAAGCTCACCATTTAAATAAGCCTGATGATGAAATTCATGGCTGGCACCTTGCACGAGTTCAATTTCATCACGTAAGTCTTGAGCTTGAACTCCAATTAACTCATCGAGTTGTGGATTATTGAGACCCTTAATAATTTCGCCTGATTTAATTTTACCTTCATGGTGTGGGCTATATAGATGAACCGAATCATTTAATAAATGAAATACACCTTTAAAGTGTTTACCCATTCCAATAGGCCAAGTAATAGGCGCGCATTTAATTTTTAATACACTCTCTACTTCATCAAGTAGTTCAATAGGCTCTTTTCCATCACGATCCAGTTTATTAATAAAAGTTATAATAGGTGTATCTCGTAAACGACAAACCTCCATTAATTTTATTGTGCGTTCCTCTACTCCTTTTGCATTGTCTATCACCATCAAAGCAGAATCGACTGCTGTTAGTGTTCTGTAGGTATCTTCGGAAAAATCAGCATGGCCTGGAGTGTCTAATAAATTTACAATACAATTGTTATAGTCAAATTGCATAACTGAACTAGTAATTGAAATACCACGTTGTTTTTCTAGTTCCATCCAATCTGAAGTAGCATGTCGTGCAGCCTTGCGCCCTTTCACCGTGCCCGCAAGTTGAATTGCACCACCAAATAATAAAAGCTTTTCAGTTATCGTAGTTTTGCCCGCATCGGGGTGAGAAATAATAGCAAAAGTACGACGACGACTAGTTTGTAGTTGATGCTGATTCACAGTTTATGATTAAAGGTTCGCGCAGAAAGCGCGCGATTATAACGAAACGATTTCTGATTCTACAATGAAGAAATTAAGATTTTACTTGATAAGAGCTATAAAATATTAGAATTTTATCCACCGGTTTTTGCTCCTGCATATCTGGCAGACAGTACTTCCTGTACATAAGAGTAGGCATAGAGCTTTTGAGAAATGAAGTGTAATCACTGGAGCCTAAAGCACTGTAACGAAGTATTGAGGGAAAAGATACATTTTAGAGTACCTTAGCCAAGATTACTGCATCCTCACGACCATGCAAAGCCGGATAATAATTTCTACGCGTACCAATTTCATTAAAGCCTTCAGAAAAGTACAATGACAAAGCTTGAATATTGGTTGGGCGAACCTCAAGAAATGCTGTATCGGCCTTACGCGCACGTGCAATGTTAAGCAACTGCTCCAATAAGCGCCTACCTATACCCTGTCCTTGATAATCCGGATCAACACACACATTGAGAATGTGACACTCTTGTGCAGCAAGCGACATCAAACCATAAGCAATTACTTGGCGATTAATTTCCATAACCCAAGAGGAATAACCATAACGCAAGCAATCGTGGAATATTCCTTCAGTCCAAGGAAATTCATAACTACGTTGCTCTATATCAAGAATTACCGGTAAATCATAATCTGTCATTAACCGGTAGGTCTCAGTTGGAAATTCAAATACTGCACTCATGAGCCATAGTGTAAATTAATTACAAGTAATTCTCATTAATTGTCGATAGTTAAACCGACAATTAGCATAGATTTTTGATCTCAAGCGCAAATTTCAAATCTTCCCAAGCTTTGCGTTTTTGCAGTGGACTACGCAATAAGTAGGCTGGGTGATATGTTGCTACTAGAGGTATTTGAGTGTCTTCATAGGTATATCTTTTACCCCGCAGTCGACCTATTGGAGTATCCGTATTAAGTAAAGATTGGGCAGCGATCCTTCCTACAGCCAGAATAATTTTAGGCTGTAAAAATTCAATTTGTTGGTGTAAAAACGGACGGCAACACTCTATTTCATGCTGCTGTGGATCGCGGTTATTAGGTGGTCTACATTTAAGTATATTTGTAATAAAAACTTCTTCACGCGCAAGACCAATGGCACGAAGCATATTTGTCAATAGTTGACCTGCGCGCCCTACAAAAGGTTCGCCTACTCGATCTTCATCTGCGCCTGGCGCTTCACCAATAATGAGCCAATCTGCTGCCGGATGTCCCTCACCAAAAACAGTCTGTGTGCGGGTACAGTGCAAATCACATAAGGTACATGACGCGACTCTTTGTTTGAGTTCCTTAAATCTTTCCGCAAAATGTTCATCGTTAGAGTTTACATCTTTTAAAATTGTATCAGCTTGTTGTATTTTAATTGAGAAATTATCATTAACATTGAATTCACTTTTATCCTTCTTGGATAATTGAGGTACCCAGGCTTGTATTCCCATCTGATTTAGATAATGCAAGCGCTTTTCTTCGTTCATTTCTTTATAGCTTAATACTAAACACTGTGTTGTGGATGCTCTCTTTCTTGAGGTCTTACAAGTTTATTCAAGGCATGTAAATAAGCTTTTGCTGATGCCGCAACGATATCGGTATCCGCCCCATGCCCATTCACAATTCTTCCAGCTTTTTGCAAACGAACTGTTACTTCACCTTGTGCATCAGTACCCGTAGTAATATTGTTTACTGAATAGAGTTGTAATTGCGTTTGACTCTCTACAATTTCTTCTATGGCACAAAAGGTAGCATCAACTGGCCCTCCTCCATTCGCCGTTGCTGTCGCTTCTTTGCCATTCACTAATAAGGTAACTTGTGCACTTGGTTTTTTACCCGTTTCAGAATGAGCTTTTAATGCAATTAACTTCCAATAATCATTGTTTTCCAAATTGGTATCCGAGACAAGCGCATGCAAATCTTCATCATAAATTTCATGTTTACGATCTGCTAAATCTTTAAAATTTGCAAATGCGTTATTTAATTCATCTTCTGTATCAAAGGTTATGCCTAACTCATCTAAACGAGTTCTAAATGCATTACGCCCAGAATGTTTACCTAAAACAATTTTGTTTGCTGCCCAACCTACATCTTCGGCGCGCATAATTTCGTAAGTCTCGCGTGCTTTTAGCACACCATCTTGATGTATGCCCGATTCATGTGCAAATGCATTAGCACCGACAATTGCTTTATTCGGTTGTACTGGAAATCCAGTAATAGTAGATACCATACGAGAAGTCGGAACAATTTGCGTGGTATCTATCTCTGTTTCACAGGGAAATACATCTTGACGAGTACGCACTGTCATAACCACTTCTTCTAAAGATGCATTGCCTGCACGTTCACCCAATCCATTAATAGTACATTCAACTTGTCGTGCACCATGTAACACTGCCGAAAGCGAATTAGCAACAGCAAGACCAAGGTCGTTATGGCAATGAACTGAAAATATAGCCTGATCAGAATTTGGTATATCATTAATTAAGCGCCCAACTAAATCGCCAAATTGATTTGGAATGTTATAGCCAACCGTATCTGGAATGTTAATAGTATTAGCACCAACTTTAATTACTGCTTCGATAATTCTACATAAAAATACAAATTCTGAGCGGCCTGCATCTTCAGGTGAAAATTCAACATTATCCGTAAATTGCCGAGCTCGCTTCACAGCAGCAATGGCTTGCTCCACAACTTGATCTTCAGTCATGCGTAACTTGCGTTGCATGTGTATGGGTGAGGTTGCAATAAAAGTATGAATTCTTCCTGACTGAGCAGGTTTTAATGCCTCACCAGCCCTATCAATATCCTTATACAGTGCTCGTGCTAATCCACAGACCGTACTGTCTTTAACTGCAGTGGCTACGGCTTGCACTGCTTCAAAATCTCCTACACTTGCCATTGGGAATCCGGCCTCAATAACATCTACTTTCATGCGCTCTAAAGACTTCGCAATACGAACCTTTTCGTCTCGCGTCATCGATGCGCCTGGACTTTGCTCTCCATCGCGCAAAGTCGTATCAAAAATTGTCAATTTTTCCTTAGTCGCCACTGCACTATGCTCCTACATAAAATTCCGCTAGGGTTTAATACAATACACACGATCTTATAACAGACCATATTATTTAAAACTTAGACGAAAATCCTTAGTTGAGAAGGTAAAAAAATAATTTGGATGCGCGTATTATCCTCGCCAGGTACAAAATAGTGCCGCTAGTGCGGCAGTAGCAGCGCTAAGTGAGAAAAGGCAAATACAAAAGTTGTATTTAAGACCTCAGTTGATGCATGTTGAAATAATGGGGGCACTTGTTTCATAGAGTTGAATATAGCTCGCTACGCAGCTATTTTCCACAAGTTATTTACCAGATGTTTGAATTTATTGCGATTCGAATCTGATTTGTAGACTTAGCGTGGTTTTTCTTCGTTCAAGCCAGTTCGAAGCTGGCGCTTCCGGCGTAAACGAATAAGGTAGGTCACAGGACCCGATAAAGCATATACCGCAAATAACGCAAAAAATAGTTTAGGGGTGTCAATTGACGCCAAAATAAATCCAAGCACCATAGCTAACATGGCAATAAATGGCACACGGTCTCTAGGATTAATATCTTTGAAACTATAGTAACTGAAGTTACTTACCATACATGCACCAAGCAAAATGGTGACTATTAGAGCGGGTACCGCAAAATCAGCGCGAGACAGTTGCATGTCGTGACAGACCCAAATGAAACCAACCAATGCAGCTGCAGCGGCCGGACTGGGTAGACCTTGAAAATAGCGCTTACTTACAACTGTAACTCGAGTATTAAATCTGGCCAGTCGTAATGCAGCGGCGGCTGTATAGAAAAAAGCAGCTAACCAACCAAGTTTGGACCATATCCAGGGGAAGTCTTTAAAATGAATCAGCGCCCACATATATACTACTAACGATGGCGCAACTCCAAACGAAACCATATCGGAAATGCTATCGTACTGCGCCCCAAATTCACTTGTCGTTTGTGTCATGCGAGCAATTCGTCCATCAAAACCATCTAGTAACATTGCTACTACAATTGCAATCGCTGCCTGTTCAAAACGATCTGCAGTAGCCGCCACAATGGCATAAAAACCGGCAAATAATGCTCCGGTGGTGAACAAATTGGGTAACAGGTAGATACCCTTGCGTGATTTTCCATCAGTGCTTTTCATAGAGCCCACTAAGTAGTAGTTTCATGGACGAATTCTGCCAACTTATCGCTTCCAGCGCGAACCAATTGTCCCACCTTTATGGCAATATTGGCAGTTGCAGGCATATAAATTATAACCTCACAAACAAATGCGATGAACCCACAGCGTTGTCCCTGGCCTAGTTTTTCACCGGCACTGATCTGACAACTCGCATGGCGTAACACGGATTTTAAATTAGCTGCCATTACAACATCATCTAGTTCATCAGTTTGAATCCAAATTGCCAATTGCGGGTATACTGGCGTGGTTGGCGAATTTACCCACAAGTTCTGCACTTTACCTTCTATAGGGCTATGTACATTAAACTCTCCTAAAATAGATTGTCGCATATGTATACCCTGCGCACGGCGATTTAGATATGGATCATGCTCCTCTTTAACTTCTATAACTTTACCATCTATGGGACTAACAACGGCTAATGGTGTTGGTGGAACAGTGCGTTTGAAATCACGAAACAGAAATAACAAGATTACAAACAATAACCATGCTGGCCATACAAGAGCGAGACTAAATTTATAATGGGCTAAAGCAATAATTACGCCAATTGCCAATAAAAATAGACGCGCTTCTTTAGCAATTAGCATCTTTATTAATAGTTCATGACAATGTCATGTAAAAGTATGAATTAATTTTTGGTTTGATCAACTAATTTGTTTGATTTAATCCAAGGCATCATTTCCCGTAACTTTGCACCAACTTCTTCAATAGGATGTTTACGCCCACATTCACGTAAAGCTTGCATGTTTTTTGCCCCGGTTTGATTTTCTTGTATAAATTCCTTTGCGAATTCACCGGATTGCACTTCCGCGAGTATTCGTTTCATCTCTGCTTTGGTATCTGCATTTATAATTCGTGGCCCGCGAGTGAGATCGCCATATTCTGCAGTATTTGAGATAGAGTAACGCATATTCGCAATACCACCTTCATACATTAAATCAACGATGAGCTTTAATTCATGCAGACATTCGAAATATGCCATCTCAGGTTCATAACCTGCTTCGACTAATGTTTCAAAGCCTGCTTGCACGAGTGCAGTAGCACCACCACATAATACAGCTTGCTCTCCAAACAAATCAGTCTCAGTTTCTTCTTTAAATGTAGTTTCAATAATCCCTGCACGTCCTCCACCGTTCGCAGACGCGTAAGACAATGCCGTGTTTTTTGCATTGCCTGAAGCATCTTGATATACAGCAATTAATGTTGGAACTCCTCCGCCCTGCGTATATGTTGAACGTACTAAATGACCTGGTCCTTTCGGTGCGATCATGATGACATCTAAGTCTTCACGGGGAGTTATGCATTTAAAATGAATATTAAAACCATGGGCAAAGGCAAGCGTTGCGCCATGCTTGATATTAGGCTCAATAACATCTTCGTATAGCTTGCTTTGATGTTCATCTGGTGCCAATACCATAATAATGTCGGAAGACTTAACCGCATCTTCAATAGACTGCGCATGTATACCTGCATTTTTAGCCTTTTCAAAAGATGAAGAACCTTCACGTAATCCCACAGTCACTTTAACACCTGAGTCTTGTAGATTATTTGCATGCGCATGCCCTTGAGAGCCATAACCTATGATAGCTACTTGCTTACCTTGAATGACTGAAAGATCAGCATCTTTATCATAATAAATTTTCATGCGCATTCTTCCTTTTCTTCACGCTTGAAGTCACATTGATTCTAATTTTAAGATTGTATTTCCAGCTGATACACCTAGCGCACCTGAGCGTACAAGTTCATATATAATATCTGTAGGCACAGACTTTATAGCGCGATCTAGCTTCTCACCGACACCTGTTATTTCAACTACAATAGAATTGTTCGTATTATCGACTACTTTTCCTGCGTATTCATTTGTTAAAACATCTAATGCGGATTGAGTTGCTTTTGTGTTGCGTAATTTTAATAACAGAATTTCTCTTTCAATATGCTCATCTGCAGTCAAATCGAGCACTTTAACTACATCAATAAGCTTATTTAGTTGTTTTTCAATCTGCTCGATTACTTTTTCACTTCCATCGGTGACAACTGTAATACGTGAAACAGTAGAATCATCGGTTGGCGCTACGTTCAGTGATTCAATGTTATAGCCACGCGCGGAAAATAACCCTGAGACTCTTGATAAAGCACCGGCTTCGTTTTCTAACAAAATCGAAATAATGTGCCGCATTTGCTATAGCAAAAGTCCAAGTTTTATCAAAAGAAAAGCCAATGCTAAAACCCAAAATGCATGAGCACTAGCACTACAAGGCTATAAAACTAATTATTAAAATTTAATGTAGTGACTCGGTTGGCCACTAAGCTAGTCAAAATTATTATTACTTCTTCTTGATGTGGAAATAAAACTTTCCATCATTTTCACTTGAATCCAAAAGTTCATTGCCTGTTTGCTTTGAAAACGCTTCAAAATCTTTAACTGAGCCTGGATCAGTGGCAATAATTTGCAACACTTTACCGGAATCCATTCCAGACAATGCTTTCTTTGCTCGTAAAATTGGTAGTGGGCAGTTTAATCCACATGCATCTAACTCTTGATCAAAATCAGCCATTAACAACTCCTTTAAAATTCTTTTACATATTAGCTTATAGGTGATTAAATCTAAATGCACAAAGGTATTACAATATCATAATATTTTAATATAGCCTAGTTATTCTTTATATGTTCACATATATATTTTTCATTAAAATTTATATGGTTATTTGATATTTGCACGCTTCAAGCATTACTCCACTATTAATAATTTGAACCGCTACAATAATGTAAACGATTTGCTCATCACCCTGTCTTACTTATTTATGACGAATATCACCCTTCACCTGCACAAACTACGTATGCGTTTTAAGTGCTTAGTACCTACATTATTGTGTCTGGCGTTTGTACTCTCGTCGCCAATTTGTTATTCCAATAGCAATTTACCTGATATTGGTGGACCTGCTAGTGCAGAACTTAGCCCAGCGAAAGAAATTGAATTAGGTCGCCTTTTAATTGCTGAGGTACGTGGAAGTTTACCGGTTACTAATGATCCCGAACTCAGTCAATATATTCAGTCCTTAGGCACACGAATTACTTCCGGCGGACTTAATTCAGATTTTCCTTTTACTTTTCTTTTGGTTCTAGATCCCAATGTAAATGCATTTGCTTTACCAGGTGGTATTGTTGTGATTAACAGTGGACTGTTAATTCTTGGAAATGAAGAAAGTGAAGTTGCAAGTGTGTTTGCTCATGAAATCGCACATGTTTCGCAACGTCATATAGCACGTAATTTCGCAAATGCTAAATCATTTAGTTTTATTTCTGCGCTAACGCTTTTAGGATCCATACTCGCTGCAGCATATGATAGTGAATTAGGGCAGGCAGCAATCTTTAGTTCTCAAGCAGCACTACAGCAAAGACAACTTGCTTATTCCCGTAGTTTTGAACAAGAAGCAGATCGAATCGGCATGCAACTCCTAGTCAGTGCAAATATAGACCCACAAGGTATGCCAAGATTTTTTGACCTATTAAACAAACACACACAATTAAACCGTGGACAAATACCTGAATTTTTAAGTTCTCACCCTCTCACGTTAAGACGAATTAGCGAATCAAAAGCTCTCGCCAATCAATATAAAGGAAAATATGCTTCCAATACTATTCATTTTGATTATGCAAGAGCACGTGCAATTGCGATAACTTCAGATTCATCGCAGATGATTAATCAATTTAGGAAAATAAATAAATCTTCTAATGGATTAAGCGATACAGAGATGTATACCTACGCAGGTGCATTAAGCCGTGCTGGGAAAAACCAACAAGCTATTCAACAATTGAAAAAAATTCCCATCAATGCAGATAATGAGTTGACTCTCAAACTTGCTATGGCACAAATATATATCAATGGAGGACAAGCTTATAAAGCTAAACCAATTTTAGAATCATTGGATCAGATCTATCCAAATAATTTTCCTGTTATATATTATTTAGCATCAAGCTTGATTGAAGAAAACCAAGCTCAACTCGCTCTACAAAAACTCGATCAGCTAAGTAGTGCAAACCAACAAAATCCTATCATTGATAAATTAAAAGCTGAGGCAGCTAGTAAAGCGAATATGCCATGGCGCAGCCATGAATCTCTTAGTGATTTTTATGCCGCACATGCAAAGTACGGCGCGGCAATGGAACAAATACAATTATCATTAAGGTCACCTGGAATAGACTCTAATTCAAGAGCTCGTGTTGAAGCTAAAAAAACACAACTACGAGAGTTTCGTCAAAGACTCGAAGAATTCAAATAATTTCAGAATTGTTTGTTTAGCATTCAAATGCTAAAAGTAAGATTTTATTGTACTGAGACTTGCTAGTAATTCATGATGTTGCTGACGTAACTGCGCACCCAGCATTGACATTTGTTGAGCTACATTTTTAACTTCATCAACCTCTGCAGAAGTCGCAGTAGTGGTTTTAATCTTACAGCGTAAATATTGATATTTTTTGAGTAGGTGGTTGTTATAGAGAATACCATCTATTAAAGATTTTGCTTCTGTATAAAAACTGCGAATTGCTATACGCTCTTCTTTATCGGGCAGTTTACTTATTTGCGATGTATCGCTTTGAAATTTCTTAAAAATTTCATCAGCACCACTCCAAAAAACAAAGAGGCCATTATCCACTTTGTTCTCTTCCAGCTTAGTTGATATATCGTTTCTGTATGATTTAATAAATGTAGAAATATCTTTCTTATATTGTTTACGTAGTTCTTGAATCCGTCTTATTTCAGCTTTACGCTTCTGTGCGACTTGAAATTTTGTGCGTAATTTTCTAACTATATTAATTGCCCAAAGTATTAATAACAAAAATGCAATTAATACAGCTCCGATTTTCACATGCCCAATAGATAGAAAAGATTCCATTACATTCATGAACCTTATGTTTCCAACTCCAATGACTCAATATGAATAGCAGATTAAAGCTCACCTTGTTATTCTGCTCATGATAAACGGTATAAGAGTAGCGACAAACGGCATGGCTAATTCAAGTACTAATTAGGCAATAAAATACTAAAAATTATATAGACTTATAGAAATATAAAAGATAGTAAAATTTACGTTTTGGACAATTTTGGTATCTTTCTGGTTGATCTATTTAGATGGTCAACATGTTTCTAAAGTGATGGGTTTGAGGCAAACAACAATTAAAATTATTTAAAATTCATGATCTAACATAGGCTCTTTATTTCTAATAAGAGCTAAAGATTCTTTTTGTTTAATAGATACCTCATAGTAAGCATTGAAGAATATGTAAAGCCATGACGTGTGTAAAATTTCTGAGCTTTTATATTAGCTTCATCTGTCAATAGTGTAATTCGTTTACATTGATTCTTATTCGCATAGTCAATTGCTGATCGCAGTAACTCCGATCCATAACCTTTACCTCTTTCAGAAGGTATTACAATCATATCCTCAAGCAAGGCAACAATGCCACCCAATGCAGTACTTATTGTAAATAAGAGGCTAACCATATTAATAGTTTTACCTTTATTTTTAAGAATTAGAACAGCATCCTTGTCATTTTTATCCAAAATTTTCTGCAAACCATATTTTTGTAAATTTCTATCTGGCTTAAATTCAACTTCTTGCTCAAACAAATAATCCAGCAAGTCACAAAGCTCTGGGATGTCTTTAATTCCAGCCTCAAGTACTTCCATGGTTAATACAATCTATTTTACATTGCTGTTTAGAATCTCAGGAATTAAGTTTTGTGTAATAAGTAATTACTTCCGACCGTACACCTGATGCTTCGACTTTAATAAGACCAGCGCCTTTAATTTCTGTACCAGGAATATTCCACCAGCACCATGCGGTAATAATTCCATTATTCTCATTTGTTACGACTTCGGTAAGCTCCATAAACGGTTCGGGGAGATTTCCACCACGAAGTGTCATAACAGTTTTTTTCATTTCCTCAAGATATTCAGGAAATTTGGATTTGGAAATAACACCAGAATTGGGGTCATCAAATGTGTAATCATCAGTAACTGCTTGCAAAATTAAACTGGTGTCGCCATTTGACCAACCTTCTGCGTAAAGGCCAAGATGATCAGCTGCATTCATAATGCACCTCCTTTAGATGTAAATAAGTAACTAATTAAAAAGTTTGGCTAATAACTCAAAACCTGCCAAATATATACTACTAATAGTTTTCTTGGCCTCATCGTTACTAGCGCCTTCAGCTTTAAATGAGGATTGCCAAATTACTATTGTTTTGCCATCTTCCGCACTTTTCACGGTTACAGAAGAACGATAGTTCTTTACTGGCAATGGCGATTCTAGTATCTGATAGCGAAATGTCATAGCATCATCGTCATAAAATTCAAGACGCTCCACTATGTTCGCATTATCGTTCAAAGTAAGAACCCTGATATCACCTATTTCTTTGCCTGTACCCAGCAAGGTGCTTGAAACTACAGCAGGGTGCCACCTATCTAGGACCTGAAACCCACCAACCAATGCCCACACCGCTTTTGCTGGAGCATTAAGAAGGGTTTCTTCTTTAACCATTAATTCCTCTGCGTAAAGAATAATGGGTAGCCCTATTCCAACTAAACCTACTATCAAAATAGTTACTAAACGCAAAACTTTTCTTTTTTTAAGCTCAAATATTTTTTTCATTATTAGTTCCAGATTGTCCGTAAAATCATACTCGCTCATATGGCATAACTAAACCAAATTTATTGAAGATCACATAAAATATATTCAGAATTTACACAATAAAACCGCCTTAATAACATGAATTTTAAGCATTCCTTCGAAATAGAAACTTATACCCATACACCAAAACAAATCCCCAAAGGATACTGTTCAAAATAAAAGGGATATATTGAGTGATTACACATGACCCCTCATATGTAGAGTTTTTAAATAAAGCTAATAGAATAATATTTCTACGGCTATATAATTAATTGTTTCCAGAATAGTTAAATCTCTTCCAGTATCATACACGGAAACGGCATGACCAAACGGCCTAATAGATAGCCTCAAGCTAATTAAATAATGTATTCCCGATACAATAAACGCTAATGCAACTCTTCTCATTAGAGTGGGAATACGTCAAAGGCTATGCCAATTCTTTCATCTGAGCCCGTAAAAGGGATTGTTCCATGAAAAAAATAGGATGGAAAAAAAAGTGCAACTCCTTCTTCAGGTTTTCTTGCTGTAACTACAGGACTAAAGTCTTGCGGCAATGGATAATCTGGTTTACCAAACTCAAGCCAGCCAGCATGGCGGCGAGGATCGCCTCTACCAGGCCCTCGGGCACGTCCTCCGGCACGGGCCCCTCCGGGTCGCGACAGATCCGCCGGCCGAGCCGGACGGTCTCCCGGTAGGTCTCGAGGTAGACCGCGCAGTCCGGACACTCGTCCATGTGCTCGTCCAGGACCGCGCGCTGCCGCCCCGGAAGCGTATCGTCCAGATAGTCCATCAGGAAATCGACGAACTCGCGACAGTTCATTCCGTCTCCTGCCGGAGGTGGGGCTCGAGCAATCCGCGCAACGCCAGCCGGGCGCGGTGCAGGCGCGTCTTCACGGCGTTGGGACTGGCTCCCAGGATCTCCGCGGCCTCCTCGGTGTCGAGCTCTTCGATGTCGCGCAGGATCAATACGTTTCGGTAGGCCTCCGGAAGCCGGTGGATGCTCTCGAGCACGAGGGTCCGGAGCTGGGCCCATTCCGCGGCGTCGTCGGCGGGCTTCCGCCA
>JBFGJY010000041.1:0-22308 GCA_041576975.1 Gammaproteobacteria bacterium
CAATTTCATCTATTTGTGGTTTACATATAGCTTCAAGAAATATTGTATTATTTTCACTATCTGTTAATTCTAAACACATTTTTATGCTTTCTTTTTTATGAATACATTTATTCAATTTAGGTTTAATGATTTGCTGATACTGGTTTTTTCCGAATGTATTTGATATGCATCTGCCATTAAATGATTCGTATTTTTTAGCAACTAATTGCTTATAATTGTCATTAATATTTAGATAACGATATTTATAATCTATTACTGCAATCAAATCTGGACTTGATTGTGTTATTTCTTTACATAACTGTAATACATTCGTAGAATCTTCAAATGAAACACTTTTAGAGTCTTCGTTTTTTATTACAATCAATTTGTGAATATTTAAAGACATAGATAAATAAATATTTAAACTGCTTTAGCCAAATGTGCGCTACTTTTAAAAAGTCTTGAAGAATTCAATTCTTTACCGCAATGCGGACAATGGTTATTGTGACTAATTTTTATATTATTTAATTTCTGTTGCTCTTCATTCAGTATTTGCTCAGCTGTATCTTTACTAATTCCTAATTCTTCCCTTAACTTCTCCAAGCTTTCTACTTCTTCTGAAGTTAAAATACCATCTTCATATGCTTGATCGGCTTGATTTGCGTACTTGCTTGAGCGAATGCGCAACTGTTCAGAGAAAGCAGACGCTAAAATAGCAGTAGGTAGCGCAACCATTCCTACACCTAATACCGTAATTAATGCGCCAAATACTTTTCCACCTACAGTTATCGGTGTAACATCTCCATAACCTACAGTTGTTAAGGTTGCAAAAGCCCACCACATCGAAGCTAAAATACTTCCAAATGCTACCGGTTGTGTTCCCCGCTCAAAATAATACATGCCTGTTGCAGCCAATAGCATTACAACAAGTAAAACAAAAAATGCTGCTCCAAATGCACGAACATTTTCTTTGAATACTTTAATTAATACATCAAATGCTGCCGAATATCTTGTCAATTTTAATATTCTGAGCAATCGAAATGCGCGCAAGAATCTCATGTCTACATTGCCAAATATGCCGAACATTACAAAATAAAAAGGCAATATGGCGAGTAAATCGACTAAGGCCGCTAGTGAAAACATGTAGCGTATTCTTGATTTTAATTTACCACTATTAGTTACTATATTTTTGGGGCTTTCAATGCAAGTCCAGATTCTTAATAAGTATTCAATTGTGAAAATTGAAACAGATATGACTTCAAACCAATAAAAGAATAAATAATATTTATTATTTATTACTTGTACAGATTCTAAAACTATGGCTATTATACTTAGCAATATTAGTGCTATTAGACTTATATCAACAAATCTACTAGCTATATCCCCTTTTGATGCGAGCCCAAGAATTTCATAGATACGCCTTCTGGATAAAGGCTTTTTATACGCATGTTCCATTGCATAACCTTGTGGCTGTTTTTATGTAATAGCAGTCCATGCAGTTTTATCAAACGTGTGTGATATAAAAAATACTAAAATTAAGTCGAGAATTTATATATAGCCATTGGCTATTTATGTTTCATAACACTACTAATTTATCGGCCTAATCCAAAACTCCTTTAAGAATCATAACTTACTGATATAAATGAAATAATTAAAGTTAGTCTGGATATTTTTTGCGTGCAATGCCAATATTATTTGAACTTTTTGAGCACGCTTGATATGCAGATAAAGAGCAGGAGGCGTCACAGTAAACTTTAAACCTTGGCTTTAAATCCAAAAAACCATCTGAGTGATACAAAGGTTGATTAGAAAGTCTAGCTCCACACCATGAGCATTTGAAGTACATGTCGATATGTCCCGATATACGTAGACATATCGACTGAAACGTCTATTACTTTAATTTATACATAAAACACGGATTTATCATGCCTGTTGAGCACAAAGTACTAATGCTAAATAGGCGTCTAATGCTGTTTGTAGCCTTATTTAAAATCAATAGTTATGTAACTATTCATGCTGCTTTGTTATTTGCATGCAATGCTAATATTAGTTCTGCTTCAGATTCTGTTAACGAACACAATGAAATTATCTCTTCTCTAGCATATCCTCGTTGTGCTAAATGAACTGCCTGTGAATAAGGAGCATTATTGAAAAGTTTACCTTTTTCAATCTCAGTTGGATGCTCTTTACTATTAATAGCATGATTCAATTCATCATGTTCTTTTCTTAATGTACCAATCTCTTCATCAATTAAACGGTTAAAGCTTGTGACATCATCAATATCGTTGATTTGTGCATTCTCTAATCTCTTTAACTTGCTATTTAAAAGAATAATAGAACCTAATATTCCAAACATAAAAATTGATAATGAAGGTAGATGAAAATTCATAGAGAGTAGTATCCCTATTTCATTTATCAAGTTTATAAAATAATCATAACTAATATTATATAAATCCATATCATCCTCTTGTCATTTTTTAAACATATTCATCAATAATCGTATCACCTGGATCTTTATGAATATCTTGCTTTGAATCTTGATCTTTATCTTTTTTCTTATCTTGCTGTTTATTTTTATCATTATGATCCTTCTTGATTGGCTGAGACGGCCAGGTTCTTGTTAATGATCCAATTTTGTTGCTATCAACCATCTCAAAACCTTACATCATTTATATTTTCCTCTAAAATCCTTATTAAATTTAATTTAGTCCATTAACATCCTTAATTATTTTTTTCGAGCCATTCATTTAGTTTGGCGCGAAGCATAACCAATGCTTTACCATGAATTTGACAAACACGAGATTCACTAACTTCAAGCACACTTCCAATTTCTCTTAAATTCATTTCTTCTTCATAATAAAGAGACATTACTAAGCGTTCTCGCTCTGGTAATTCATTAATTGCAGATGTTAGTTCAGCATGAAATTTCTCATCAATATATTCTTTATCTGGATTAGAATCTGAGCTCATCTCTATCTTATGATCAAGTGATTCATCACCATCATCGATGCTAAATACTTGCGCTATAGATGAATTTCTTAAAA
Organism: Gammaproteobacteria bacterium; assembly: GCA_041576975.1. GTDB lineage: Bacteria > Pseudomonadota > Gammaproteobacteria > UBA4575 > UBA4575 > JBFGJY01. The sequence goes on from JBFGJY010000041.1 coordinate 3,024, forward strand.
TTTGATTGTATTCATTGATATCAATACCCATTTCCTGGGCTATTTCAGCATCCGTTGCATTTGATAAAGTTCTATTCTCTACTTTTTGTATGGCCTCCATCATTTCTCTAGACTTACGATGTACAGATCTTGGAGTCCAATCACCTCTTCTAATTTCATCAAGCATAGCGCCTCGTATTCGTATGCCAGCATAGGTTTCAAAACTTGCACCATGTGTAGGATCAAAATTTCTGGATGCTTCTAATAAGCCAACCATGCCCGATTGTATAAGGTCATCTACTAGCACTGTATCAGGCAAACGGCCTTTCATGTGGTAGGCTATTCGCTTCACCAATGACGCATGCTGTGCCACCACACCCTCTACATCTAAATTTTGGATAGCAGCATAGCTTGCAGCACCCGTTCCAGTCATAGTATTTATACCTTATTTAATTTTTGATTCGATAATTGACGTTCCAGAAATAACTCTACCGCACCATTTGCATAAGATGATTTAGGCCAACGATCTATCTGTCTAGCTATACGGGAGAATGCTAATGAGGACCGGCTGCTAGGGTACACATCTAATACAGATTGTTGTTTCTGTATGGCTTTTTTCATGTATCCATCATGTGGTATATATCCGCAGTGTTGCAGCGTCGCATCTAAAAAGTGATTACTTACCCTATAGAGTTGATCGAAAAGCTGTTCCCCGTGTGCACTTGATTCAACCATGTTGGTTAATATGCTAAATTTTTTATTTTGGCCATTTTTGCTGAGTATTTTAATTAATGCATAGGCATCAGCAATTGATGCAGGTTCATCACAAACCACAACTAAAATGTTGCTCGCCATTTGCGAATATAAGCATACTCCATTACCAATACCTGCTGCAGTATCGATAACAAAATAATCAATAGGATTTTTTAACTGGCTGATGGAATCGATAAGTCCTAAATGTTCTTGAGTAGTCAGATCAGCCATTTTACGAGTTCCCGGGGCCGCAGGAATTATCTGTATACCATGGGGCCCATCAAGAATTACTTCATCTAAACTACACTCTCCTGATAATACATGTTGCAAATTTTTCCATGCACTTAATCCCAACATTACATCAACATTTGACAGACCAAAATCTGCATCTAGTAGTATTACTTTTCTGTGCAGGTCTGATAGCGCTATCGACAAATTGATAGCTACACTAGTCTTTCCCACACCACCTTTACCACCAGTAACAGCAATAAGACTTATTTCATCAATAGTGTTGATCTTTCTCAAAGATGAAGCTTGATCTATGGGAGTTATATTACAATTTTTGTTTTCAAACATTTTCTACTAGCTCGCTATATAGTTCTGTAGGATGAATCGATTCCATATTTCCAAATTTTGCACCTAGCTTTATTGCTTTATTAACTAAATCATTCTGACTAGGACGTACTATATCTTCAGGCACACGTTGACCAGTTGTCTCATAAGCAACGGGTAGTCCTTGCTCCATGAGCACAGTTAAAACACCTCCGATTTGAGATGCTTCGTCTGTTTTACTAATGATCACACCATTTAAAATACTAGGTGTAAATTGATTAATAATTTCTTTTTGTACACAAAGTTGAGTGCTTGCCGATACCACGAGATATGTGATTAATTCTTTAGACTGTTCAGACAATGTTTTCATTATTTCCTTGACTCTACAATCACGTTGGCTTAAACCTGCCGTATCGATCAAAACAAGTTTTTTATCCTTAACAATATTAAGAGCCCTTTGTAACTCAATTCCATTATTTGCTGCTACTACGGGAACATTTAAAATACTTCCGTAGGTGTTAATTTGATCATGAGCTCCTATTCGATAATGGTCTGTACTAATTAATGCTATATCTCTATTACTATAATTTAATGCATATTGTGCAGCTATTTTTGCAATTGTAGTTGTCTTGCCAACACCTGTGGGTCCTACTAGTGCAACTATTCCACCTGATTCAATAACATTTTTTTGCGTTATTGATATTGAGCGTTCAATAATTTTTCTTATCAATTTCCATGCCGTGTCAAAATTATCAACTTTTTTTACTTTATCTAACAATTTTTTACTTAAATTAAAACCAAAGCCTGTAATAGATAAATTCTGCAAAAGTTTTCTAGTTATTGAGTTATCATTAATCAGATTGTTCCAGCTAATAATTTCTGTTTGCGATTCAATAATACGACGAAGCTGGCTAATTTCTTTCTGAAGTAATGAAGTATCAATATTATTATTTGAGGGCGTTGTTGGATTTATATTTTTATAATCTCGTGATGGTTTGCTAACTTTATTATTTGTACATTTCTTTTCTATATTATATTTAAACTTACTTTCACTACTCGATACTGCTTCATAATCTGTCGCAGCTACGACTTCAACTCCTTTTTTGTCTTGCTTAGAAGAGATAATCACTGCATCTTCACCTAGCTCTTCACGAATTTTCTGCAATGCAGTATGCATATTCATTTCGTGAAATCTTTTCATGTTCATTGTTTACACCTTTAAAATACTCTTAACTACTTTAATAATGTCACACATCAATTAAACCGCTGTAGCTGCTAATTGCGGCAATGCATCATTTTGTTCACCTATGTTTGCAACGATATTTATTCTCTTGTTTTCAGGTATCTCATCAAATGACAAAACATATAAGTTTTTAACACTAGTCCTAAACAACTTTGATAGCATTGTTCGCAAACTGCTAGTAACCAGTAAAACTGGTGGCAATCCAACTGCTTCTTGCTGCTGTGCCATTTCTCGGACAGATTCCTGCATGCGTTCAGCTAATGTTGGCTCTAATACAAAGTAACTTTCAGGGCCTTCATGAATTGTTTTTTGCAATATTTGTTCCAATTTTGGCGAGAGAGTAAAAACGGATAAATCTTTACGCATCCCATTGATTTCTTGGACAATTACTCTACGTAGGGCCGCTCTAACTACTGATGTTAAAGCGTCAGTATCTTGACTAGAGTTTGCCGCATCCGCCAATGTTTCAACGATAGTTCTAATATCTTTGATTGGCACTCCTTCTTGTAACAAATTTTGTAACACTTTAACCACAGCGCTCATTGGTAGCGTTTTTGGCACTAAATCTTCAACTAGCTGTGGAGATTTATCAGCTAATTTATCTAGCAACTGCTTAGATTCCTCATAACCTAAAAAGTAATGAGCATTTTCACGCAGTATTTTGCTTAAATGAGTAGCGATCACCGTACTAGGATCAACAACGGTATAACCCAATGTCTGAGCTTGATCCCGATGGCTAGTCTCAATCCAGATTGCATCCATTTGAAAAGCAGGATCCTTGGTAGCAATTCCATCTATTTTGCCATTTACATTGCCAGGATTAATTGCAAGTTCACGGTCAATATAAATTTCACCTTCGCCTTCTATGACCCCTTGAATAACAATTCGGTAATGATTCGATGATAAATCCAAATTATCGCGAATGTGCACAGGTTGTAGTAAAAATCCAAGGTCTTGGGAAACTTTTTTACGAACTCCCTTAATACGACCTATAAGTTCACCTTGTTGTTCTTTATCAACAAGAGAAATTAAACGATAGCCAACTTCTAATCGAATGACATCAACAGGTTGCATATCATTCCAACTTAACTCAATGTCTTCAGATGAAGTTTCTTCTACATTTAATTCAGTTTCTAATTCAATTTCAGCTTCAGATTCGCCTGGACTCCAATATGACAATCCTGCACAAACACCAGCTAATCCCAAAAACACAACATTTGGCATACCTGGAATTAGACCCATACTCCCAATTATTGCAGCAGTAATTCTTAATACACGCTTATCACTGAACATTTGACTTATAACAATTTGCCTCATGTTATGTGATGCTGATACTCGAGTAACAATAATTGCAGTAGCAGTAGAAAGTAGTAACGAAGGTACTTGCGCAACAAGACCATCACCTATAGATAATAATAGGTAATTCTGCGTAGCCACTTCTAAACTTAAGCTATGCTGACCAATTCCAACCGCTAAACCACCGATAATATTGATCAAGATGATTAAGATACCTGCAATTGCATCGCCTCGTACAAATTTGCTAGCGCCATCCATAGAACCATAAAAATCTGCTTCTTTGGAAATATCCTCTCTTCGCTTCAATGCTTCTTCTTGTGAAATTAAGCCCGAATTTAAGTCTGCGTCAATTGCCATTTGTTTACCTGGCATGGCATCAAGAGTAAAGCGTGCACTGACTTCTGAAACACGCCCAGCACCTTTTGTTACAACCACAAAATTTATGATTACTAGAATTGCAAACACCACAAATCCGACAGCGTAATTACCTCCAACTACAAAATTACCAAAGGACTCAATAACACTTCCTGCTGCATCGGTCCCACTATGCCCATTAAGAAGAACTACACGGGTTGAGGCGACATTCAGAGCTAATCGCATCATAGTCGCAATTAAAAGTACCGTTGGGAAAACTGCAAAATCTAACGGACGTAACGTATATATACTAACTAATATAATGATTAACGCTAATGCAATATTAAACGTAAATAATGTATCTAGAGCAAAAGGTGGTAATGGCACAATCATCATGCTGAACATCATGACAAGTAATAAAGGCGTTCCTAAACCATTTTTACTAAATTCCTTAATTGTTAAAATAAAATTATCCCAATTCAACTTAATATGCCTTTGTTTAATTAATTAGTTCGAAATTCTTTTGGTATTTCAAATTCTGTTGGTGGATCTGGATATTTACCAGACACTGCTGATTTGAGCTGGAATACATATGCAAGTACTTTTGCAACTGCAATATATAATTCAGATGGAATTTCTTGATTTAATTCAGTGCTGTAATACACCGCTCTTGCTAATGCTGGTGCGCAAAACACATTGACTTTATGATGTAGCGCAATTTCTTTAATCTTTTCAGCTACATAATCAACTCCTTTTGCTACTACTATTGGCGCATTGTTTTTTTGGCCTTCATATTTAAGCGCCACTGCGAAATGCGTTGGGTTAGTAATTACTACATCTGCATCAGGAACAGCTTCCATCATTCTTTTCTGCGCAAGTTCTCTTTGCAATGTACGTAATCGTCCTTTATTTTCAGGATTGCCTTCCGTTTGCTTTAATTCATCTTTTACTTCTTGAAGTGTCATCCGTAATTGACGTTGGTGCTGCCAAAACTGATAAGGTACGTCAATAGCGGCAATTAGAATTAGCCCAGCAGATGACACAGTAAAAATAAATAAGATTAATCGATATGCATGCGCAACACTTTGTTCTGTGGGTTCAAGACCAGTGCCTAATATAACTGGGGTATATATTTTTAATAAAATAAATACGATTGATCCTATTAACGCAACTTTTGCTAATGCTTTTATAAGTTCGACTAAACCTCGCACACCAAACATTCGTTTTAATCCTGCCAATGGACTGAGTCGATTGATTTTAAAAGCCATCACACTGGTTGAAAACGAAAAACCACCTATGGACATTGGTCCAAACAATGCAATTGCAAACATCAAAATTAAAAATGGGGCTATAGCTAAAAGAGCCAAACTACCACTCTCATTGAAATGATGTATAAGATAATTTTTATCCATAACCTGGGAAGTTGTCAGATGGAAATTTTGAACAAAAATTTCTTGTAAATCACTTGCGATGGACTTACTCATAAATATAAGCCCGCAAGCGCCGGTAAATGTTACAAGCATAGTATTCAGTTCACGCGATCTAGGTACTTGACCTTTTTCGCGTGCATCTTGCAATCGTTTTTGCGTAGGTTCTTGGGTGCGTTCTTGTTGTGTATTGTGATCAGCCATAAAATAATTCTTTCCTAATTTTGAAATGGCATCTGATCAAACGCCGACGATACTAAATTATGAAAAACCGATGCCATACTAGGCAACGTTAAAGCAATAACTGTTAATCCCAACAAAATAGTTACAGGAAACCCAACTGAAAATATATTAAGTTGAGGGGCTGCACGTGTCATCAACGCAAGGGCTGAATTAGTAATCAATAAAGCTGTCACTGCCGGTATGGCTACCATTAAGGCACCAGAAAACATGTTTGCAGCCCATGCCACTACACTCCAAATTGCATCTGGTGAGATGATGGAATTTCCAACAGGTATGTATATAAAGCTATTGAATACCATATTTATTAGTGCCAAATGCCCATCAAATGCGAGAAATAAAAGTGTTGCAACTATTATTAAAAATTGACTAATCATCGGAACAGTAACCCCATTTACAGGGTCTGTAATTTGCGCGAAACCTAGTCCCATCGTGACAGCTATATTTTCTCCTGCAATAGTAAGCGCGTTAAATACTAAACGTAAAATAAAGCCCATTAACAAACCAATTAATATTTGCAAACCTAGATGAATCACTCCTTCTAAAGTAAATATGTCAAAGGTATTAACTGTTTCTTGTAGTGGTTGTAAAAACATAGTAATCACTACTGCAATCGCTACTTTTATTCTTAATGGTATAAATGGACTACTTATAACTGGTGCTACGGAAAATAATGCTGCTATACGTGTAAATGGAAGAATAAAATCATTTACACTTGCAATAATTTCATGTAACTGAATAACCATATTCTATTTCATATATCTATACTAGAAATTCTGGGATGCTCATAAACAAAGTTGTTGTATAGTTAACAAGTGTCTTTAATATCCACGGCCCAGCAAAAAGTAGTACTAGAAAAAGAATAATAAGTTTTGGAATAAAACTTAAAGTCATTTCATTAATTTGTGTAGCTGCCTGTAACATCCCTATAAAAACACCTACAACAAGCACAGCTAAAAGCATCGGCGCTGTTACCATTACGGTTATCCACAATGCATTGTTTAACAATGTAATAGTACTTTCAGCTGTCATAGTCTCTATTTAGTCAACTTATATAAAAACTTGAAGCAAGCATTCCTAAAACTAATGACCAGCCATCAACTAATACAAATAACATAAGTTTGAATGGTAATGAAATTATTAATGGTGATAACATCATCATTCCCATTGACATCAATACACTTGCCACTACCAAATCAATAATTAAAAATGGAATGAAGAGAATGAATCCAATCTGAAAAGCAGTTTTTAATTCACTTGTTACAAATGCAGGAAATAAGACAGACATCGAAATGTCTTTTGGATCTTCAATTTTAGAATCTCCTGATAGCTCTACAAAAAGTGAAACATCTGTTTCACGTGTTTGTGCAAGCATAAAATCTTTAAATGGATCAACGACGTGATTAATTGCAGTTTGTGCATCTATCTTCTCTTCCATGTATGGTTTTATGGCATTGTCGTATGTTTCAGTTATTACGGGTGTCATTACAAAAAAAGTAATAAACAACGCAAGACCTAGCAGTATTTGATTTGATGGTGTTTGTGCTGTACCTAATGCTTGTCTCAGGATTGCAAGCACAATAATAATTCGAGTAAATGATGTCATAGTTAATAACAGCCCTGGTAATACTGTAATAGCCGTCATTAAAAATAAGACTTGTAGGCTTAATGAATAGGCCTGCCCACCATTTTGCGTTGATTCAATTGTTAACGCCGGTATTCCCGGTTGCGCAAAAAGCTCTGAGCTAAATGCAATACAAAATATAAAAAATATTCTTTTAAGCATTGCGAAACTTGCCTATCGTCGCAGCGTATATATTTGAAAAACTAGATATAGCTGAATTATTTGAATTTGTTAATTTCTCAACATCGTTTATTACTAGGGTATGAATTTTATTTATCCCTCCACTAGAAAGACCTAGTAGCAAATAGTCTTGCCCAGCTCTAATAATCAGTAACTTATCTTTTGTTGTAATTGGAAAGCTAGATATAACTTCAACTATTCCTTGTTGCCCATATTTATTCAATCGTGTTTTTTTAAGTAGAAATATTGCCAGTCCTAAAATAACTAACACAATAAGCGTTCCATAAACAACCTGCCCATAATCGATTACCTGATGACTATAAGCACTTGCGAGCACATTTTTGCTAATTTCTTGACTTTCAGCATTTACTGCTACACTGAATAAAACTAATAATAAAATAATAGAATTAGCAAAATTTTTATTATTATTTACCATTAAATAGCTTTTTTCTTAAGATTTTCTACGCGCTTTTCAGGACTTACGATATCTGTAATCCGTGCGCCAAACTTATTCTCTACTACAACCACTTCTGCTTTTGCAACTAGACAACCATTTACTAAAACGTCTACGGGCTCATCAACCAATCGATTTAATTCAATTACTGACCCTTGGTTTAAATCTATTAAACTTTGCAAATCAACACTGGCTCTTCCCAGCTCCAAAGAAACATCAACTGGAATTTTAAGCACCACATCTAAATTATTTAAGTTAGACGCCGAGTGTTCTAAATTCGTAGCTTGACCATTATCATTAACTTCATTTTTCGAAGACTTAGTTTCCTGATTTACTGCTTCATCACTCATGTTATTTGTTCCTTAGATATTCTTTAGCTATCGTTATTACTAATCCATGTATCTATGCTTACAGCAACAGCACCACTTACCGTGCCAATTTTGCCTTTAAAAATTGGTGTGGTGCTTGAATACACGGTTACACATTCAGGCATTGAAAATGGAACTACATCACCAGGTTTTAATTTCATAATTTGATCAACGGTTAAAACGAATTGTGCAAGGACCGTATTTAACTCAATTGGAACAGCCTTTAAGCTGCTAACAAATTGATTCTTCCATTGCACATTACCTTCTTCGCTTTGTTCTGAAACTATGTTCCTTAAGCTATGTTTGATTGGTTCTAATGATTTGTATGGATATGCAATTCTGATATAACTCGCCTCATCATCTAATTTGACCTTAAACAGACAGACAACTACTAATTCTGACTCTTCTATTAAATTTATCAATTTTGGTTGTGATTCTCTTTGTATAAATTGAAATTCTAATTTCTCAGATTTCTCCCAAGCCAACCTGTTTGAGGCAAGAAACATTTCTAACAGTTTGCTACTTAGGTTTAGCTCTGACTTTGTAAGTATTTGTTTATCTGTAGTCTCTGTTAATTTTCCTTCGCCACCAAAATATGCATCCATCACAATTTCAATCAACGCGCCATCCACACATACCAAGGTTTGTGCGTCTATCTTACTCACGTTAATTAGATTGACATCAACGAGATTAGGTAAGGCATGAATAAATTCACCATATCTTGATATATCGATCTCATTTGCTGTGACGTCTATTTCTCGCTGCAACAACGTACTCAACTTTTCTTTCATTGAGTCAACGATTTTTTCATTAATTATGGCTAGTGCTGGTAAACTAGATTTATTTATATGTGCAGGGGAATAGAAGTCATAGCTTATAACTCCCGATGCATCTGATAATTCTTCAACATCTCCTGATAATGCATCACGTTCTGCTTGACTTAAGACTTGTTCTTGATCTGCATCATTTTTTTCCGTGTCACTCCATGGTCGATCTGCAGATCTACGTTCTATACCGTCCCATTCATTATTATTTTGTAAATTAGTCTCTTCAGACCCGTTATTTGTGTCATTCTTTGGGTTTTTGGCTGAGTGTTGCTCAGATTCTGGATTGTTAGAACTCATTTATTGCTTTTCACTTTATCTATAAAAGTTGAAACTTATTGCATAACCAATTTAGTAAAAAAAATATCTTCAACTATATTTTTACCATAGCGTTCTTGCATTACAGATTGTGCTGTTTGAAGTGCATCTTTACGTAGTTGTTCTTTTGCTTCTATGGACGATAACTCATCACTATCTTTTCCGCTGAGTGTCAACAGAAGATTATTTCTTATGACTGGCATGTGCATTTTGAAGGCATCCCTAGAATCCATGTCATAAAACATTGCAACCATGTAGACTTGCATAAATTTTTTCTTGGATCCTTCTCTAAAATTAATCGTAAAGGCAGGGTGCATGTTTTCGTATATTGCCTCTTTCACGTCTGGTGCCATCGTTTCTTCTTCAGCCATTTGCTCTTCTTGAGAAGATTCGGGTGATTTCAAAAAAATCATTGCACCGCCTATACCGGCAACTATTAGTGCTATTCCAGCTACAGCAAAAATAATGATCTTTTTCATTTACAACCCTTCATAATTTAAAATTAACTCTACCTAATGAAAGTATTGCAACCACCGTGCCATGTTTTTAGTAAGATTTTACTTTTGTAAAATCAATCACTTAAATATGCTGGCGATTATTCTGCCAATAAATTGACGAGTAGATCTTTTGAATAACGCGTTTAGCGTCAAAGAATTGTTTTTCAAATAATGTTTGTTGAAATCTGTGCTGTAGGTTTAGGCATACGCATCAATCAAATACAGCGCAGATTGAATTTCTTTCTGTATATTTGAAAGTACACTATCATTTTCATCATTTAATGATAAAGATTCACTATATTGATTATTCGAACTTATATTCTCACCTTCAGGGTATTGAGAGTGATCTTCTGCATGGTTAGAAAATCGACTGCCTACATTGACATCTTGTAAGTTTATCCCACTATTATTTAGTTGCTCACGTAGGCTTGGTAGATTTGCTTCAATTGCCTCCTTAGATACAGTGCTGTTGGCCAAGAAGTTAATTGTCAGTTTTGAGTCTTCTAGATTCAACGAAACATTTACATGCCCTAAAGATTCTGGATATACATTAATATTTGCATTTTGAATTTTATTCCCAATTAACCATTTAATATTTTGGAATAGAGATTGATCTGTACTTTGTGCAACAACTTCTAAATTTGCATTAGTACTTTGATTTAAGTTTAAAGGTATAGGTGTATCTACAGTGTAATTTAATATAGTTCCAATATTTAAACGCTGTGCGGAATCATGAATAGAAACTGGATTAGTCGTTTGTAAATTTGGATCTGATCTGTTTGCAGATAATATTTGCTTAAAAAGCTCAACATCAGCTGTTTGTTTTAGATTGCGAATTTCTACATTAGAATTATCATCTATTAGATAATCGAGGTTATATTTTTTTATAGACCTATCTAAGTTTTCAATATTATGATGTGCACTTGTATGCTGTTTATTTTGAGTATTGAATAGTGCTTCAACTAGATCTTCAGAAGCAGGTGCATCACTTGTAAAAATTCTAGGCTGTTCATATAAAGCATGTGGTGAAGTGACATGCTTTATTTTTGTAGCAGATGTGATTGAGGGTGACTGCACCAATTTAACAAAACCAGATTGATCAGCATTCGTTAACAACGCATCAAATCTCTCCGTTAACTCAACTTTTGTATTAGATAGAGTAGTAACATCATCTTGCGTGGGTTCAAGGTTATTGATAGCTGATGTAATAGCGTCTGATAGGGGCTTTAATTCATCTTGAACTTCTTCTAAATCGAAATGAATAGCCAATTGATCATTGTCTTTTAATGTATAGGTTGCAATTTTATTTTCAAAGATGTTATTTACCAACGGCTGCGATTCAAGCTGGTTTGCTTGGCCTAATGAAGAGAAGAGCACCTGCGGCAAAATATTGCCGCCCTCTGGCAACTGTTCACCGCCATCCAATTCTGAAATTTGTTTTAAAGAACTTTTAAGGTGAGCGAAAAAACTACCGTTCACACTTGGTTTTTGCCCAATTTGTTCCAAGCCAGCACAATTTTCACAAGAACTTGATGAAACTTGTAAAAGTGTCGGCGATATCTCTGTACTTGCCATATCTAGCATTATTCCTTTTACCAGAATATAAGCATTTTTCAGGCCAAAAATCAGTTATATACAAATATTATCAAGCTCACCATTTTTAGTCGGATTGCAGCTTGGCAAGTATCTGGTTATCCATCTCTCTTTGTTCGTTTTTATTTTTAGCTTGAATTTCTTGTTGATGATAACGTCCTATCAGGATTTCCAGAGCCTTAGTTTGTGCTCGATCTTTTTTTAACAATTGTATTTTTTGATCAACTATAATTTCTAATTTGTTAACTACTTCTTTTTGCCCATCAATTGCGATTTGTAGTTTTCCCATTAGCTTATGATGCAATTCCACACTATTTATAGTTTGATTTTTTTTGTTCTTATTTAGTGATGAATAATTATTTTTATAATTAATTAAATCTGTTAGCTTTTTATCGTTTTCAATTTTATTTTGCATAATCTCTACTAGAGATAAAAATTCCTTATTTAGCTTGAACTCTAATATTTCTAATGCAGAATTCAATTTTTCTGAGCGTGTCATAGTATATTTATAAATTAATACTTAACTAGAAGCGATTGGAGAAAGTGTGGCAATCAATTCATTTAAAGATGACTCATAATTGTAGGGCTCTCTCATATCTTGCTTGAGAAATTCAGTCAGCCTTGGAAAAAACTGGATGGCCTCATCGATATTTTGATCGGTTCCATGCTGGTAGACACCTAGATTTATCATATCTTCATGTTTTTTATATCTTGAGTATAACTCTCTAAACCTTTGGGCCATCTTAATCTGGTCGTCTTTACATACTGCTTGTACTAATCTACTCACTGATGCTTCAACATCTATTGCAGGAAAATGTCCCGCTTCTGCTAAAGTCCTTGATAAAGTAATATGCCCATCTAATATTGCTCTTGAAGCATCTGCTATTGGGTCATTGTGGTCATCACCTTCTACCAATACAGTATAAAATGCAGTTATAGAACCTCCATGAATATTTGAATTTCCTGCTCGTTCAACTAGTGCAGGTATTTTTGTAAATACAGATGGAGGATAGCCTTTTGTTGCAGGCGGCTCACCAACCGCTAATGCTATTTGTCTATGTGACTGCGCTACTCTTGTCAATGAATCCATTAACAACAAAACCTGTTTGCCATTGTCACGAAAATACTCTGCAATCGTTGTAGCGTACTTAGCTGCATGAACTCTCTGCAATGGTGAACAGTCTGCGGGAGCTGCGACCACAACAGTATTAGACATGCCCTCTATTCCAAGAATCTGATCAATGAATTCTTTAACTTCTCTTCCACGTTCACCTATTAATGCTACGACAGTCACAGCAGCAGAAGTAAATTTAGTCATCATGCCAAGCAAAACGCTTTTGCCTACTCCACTCCCAGCAAACAGGCCCATACGTTGACCAGAACCAATACTGAATAAACCGTTTATAGATTTGACACCCACGTCAAGTGGTGTTCGTATTGGTGTTCGTTCAAATGGGTTTATATTTTTCCCTTCTAGACCTCTTACTTCATTGGTCTGGATAGGTCCTTTTTTATCTAATGGTTGACACGCACCATCAATTACTCGACCTAATAATTCAGGACCAACTGGCAACTTATGATTGTCTTTTGTAGGTATAACTCGTGCCCCGAGTACTGCACTGTGCATGCTTTCAATAGGCATTAGATAGCTTTTCGTACCTGCAAAACCGACTACTTCAGCCTCAATCTTTTCGCCATCTGGAGATACAATCAAACAACGACCTCCAACATTTACCTGGCATCCCTCTGCTTCCATAGTTAAGCCCACAAGACGAGTTAGCCGTCCCTCCACGGTATAGGAAAATGGGGATAATGATTCTTCTGCTGAGTTAAGCGCGTCAACCCAGTATTGTTTACGCTGAGTAAGATATTGCAATGTTTGTTCTACCTCAGTCATCAAACCTATCCCGCGTACGCTGACTTCCAAATATGTTGGCAGCAATTTGAGCGACTTGTGAGTCAATCGTTGCATCAATTATTGAATCTTCCGTAGCTACTTTGCAACCTCCCGCCTCGATGGAAGGATCTTCCACTAATGAGTAACTTTCAGCAATTTCATCTTTGTTAAATACATTTCGCACAATATTTATATCACGTGGATTTAAATGAATAATCAGATGACTTTTTTCTAAAGGTAGTAATTTAATTGCTTCTTTTACTAACGAAACAACTTGTTCAGAGTTTATTTGTAGCTCTCTTCGAATGATTTGTTTTGATATCGATATTGCAAGATTTGCTAGAGCTTGAATAATATCTTTGTCGATTTCTTTAAGAGGGTTGAGTAAAGACTCAAATATTCTTTCTAGAGATTTTCTATATTCATTTAACTCTTGTTCTGCATTTTTCAACCCCTCCTCATATCCACTTTTTAATCTATCGTTATATGATTGTTGGTTATTAGGTAGAGACAAATCTCTATCTAAATATGGGCTTTTCCTGGCAATTTCAAATGTGCTAATCGATGCGGACTGCCAAGTTTCTTCTTTGTCCATATATATTTAAGGATTAAAGAAAAGTTTCACCTTTTCCGCCTAGCATAATTGTTCCATCTTCCGCCAACCTCAACGCTACTTCCAATATTTCTTTTTGGGCTTCTTCAACTTCTGATAATCGAATAGGTCCAGAAGCCTCAAGATCATCTTTCAATAATTCTGCTGCGCGCTTTGATATATTTTTAAATATCTTATTGGCTACTTCACTACTTGCACCTTTTAATGCAATGACCAATTTATCTTGCGGAGCCTCTCTTAATATTGTCTGCATACCACGATCATCTACCTGTAGTAGATTATCAAATACAAACATTTTTCCTTTAATTTCTTCGCATAATTGTTCATCCACTTTTTTAAGTTCTTCAACAATATTATTTTCTGTTTCCTTATCAACGTTATTTAAGATATTTGCAGCTGCTTTAGCTCCACCTAGATTTTTAATTTTAGTATTTGTTTCTTGTGAAAATTGACTTTCTATTAGTTCTTCTAATTCTGTAAGCGCAGAGGAATTCACTGCGCCAAGTTTCGCTATTCTCATCACTACACTTGCTTTCTTTTCTGCATCCAATAATTCTAGTACTTTTCCTGCTTGTTCAGTTTTTAAGTGTACTAATAAAATTGCAATCAACTGTGGGTGTTCATCTTTTATTACATCAGCAATAGCTGCAGGATCTATCCATTTTAATGCTTCTAATCCACTGGCATTTGGGCCCAAAATAACGCGAGACAAGATACTATTAGCCTTTTGTGGGCCAATAGCCTGTAATAGTATTTTTTTAAGGTAATCTTGAGCCCCAATTTCAAGGGGGGTGTGCACCTGGTTAATGTCACTAAAATCATTCAAAACATCATATATATGGTTTTGTGTAACATTTTTGATTTCATTCATCGCAGTACCGATGACTTCAAGTTCCTCTGGATCCATGAATTTGAGCACTTTCGACGCTTCCGATTCACCCAGTACCATTAATAAAACTGCTGCACGCTGTGCGCCGTTCAATGAACTTAAACTATTTTCTGATTGCTCTTTATTCACCATCTGGAGCCACCCAATTTTTTACAATTTTTGCAACTTGTTTAGGATCTTGTGCTACTAATTCTTTTGCCATTGCTAACTGCTGCACATAATTAGGGTGATTAGTTGAACCTGCTGAAGTATTTGGCAACAAGGCGGTAACCTCATTTCCATTCGCTTGTAATTCTGGTATTTGCGTGCTCGGTCCTCCGGTAATGGAAACGTGTTTATTCTGCAATGTCTTCATGGCGGGTCGTACAACCATAAATAAAATGATCAATACGGCTAAACCTGCAAATACTTGTTTAATAATTGATAATAACCACGGTTGCTTCCAAATAGGTACAGCGGGAGGCTCTTCAATTGTTGCTTGAGGTAGGAAACTACTATTATAAACGGTTATGCTATCGCCACGCTCTTCGTTAAAACCAATCGCATCACGAACAATCCCACGAATTAAAGCAAAATCTTCACTTACTAAGGGAGTTTTTATCGATTCACCTGATTCATTAATTATCTCTTTATCGTCAACAACAATGGCCACAGTAATGCGATTAATTAGACTTTTTGCTTCTTGTGTATAGCGTATCGTTTTATCAAGCTCATAATTTCGCGTTGTATTTTGTGTAGTTGAGACCGGTGGTTTAGTTGATACAGGTGCATCATCATCTTCTTGTGTTGCTTGCTGTTGAACAGTACCTCCTACAGGTGGTTGATTACTTAATGCACCAGGTATGCCCAACGCATTAGGTAACGAACCCTCATTGCGTTGATCAGAAACTTGTTCACTACGAACTTGTTGAGAATCAGGGTCGAATAGTTCTTCAGCACTCTCACTCTTAGCAAATTCAATATCTGCATTTACTTGTGCTTTAATTTTATTAATTCCATAAATTGGAACAAGTAATTCCTCAATGCGTTTAGCGTAAGTCTGTTCTATTTCTTTTTTATATCTAAGTTGTTTTGCCGACTGAGCAATTACATCATTACCATCTGTTGAACTTACTAATTGCCCCCACTGATTAACTATTGTCACATTACCAATTTCAAGATATGGAACACTCGATGCCACTAAATGAGTTATGGACTCCGCCTGACCTGGCTCTAATACCCTACCTGGCATAAGCTTAACCATTACAGACGCTGAAGTTACACCTCGATTTCTCACAAACACGGAGTGTTTAGGCATGGCAATATGAACCCGTGCATTGTCAATATTTCTCATCCCTCCAATTGTGCGGCTTAACTCAATCTCCAATGCGTGCTGATAGCGAGCGGCTTCCATAAACTGGCTCGTACCTAAAGATGACTTTTCATTTAGCACCTCAAAACCTGTACCACCAGATTGTGGCAAACCCTCTGATGCAAGAATTATCTTAGCCTCACCGACTTTATCATTAGCAACCATTACCATGCCGGACGATGCATCTATACGAAATGGAATGTTAGAGGCACGCAGTGCATCTGCAACCATACCTGTGTCAGATTGAGACAAATTTGTATATAAAGGGCTAAACTCCGGTTTAATGGACCAAAGGGTAACACCCACTCCTAAGGCCAGCACCGCAGCCAGACCAAAAATAATACTTAAATGCGAAAATAATTGACGGAAAAAAACTCCTGGATTAAAAACTGGAGGAGCTTCCGTTGTTTCAAGCATTGCTGCCATGTATTTTAATTCTCTTGTAAATCATTAATGTAATTTTTTTATACTGGCATGCTCATAATCTCTTGGTATGCAGTAACCAGTTGATTGCGTACTTGTTTGACTGCCTCAAATGAAACTCGTGCTTTTTGCATTTCTATCATGACTCTTGATAATTCTACTGTAGAGTCTCCTTGTTCAAATCTGTTTGCAAGTTCAGTTGCCTTCATTTGTTGCTGGTTGACTTTATCTACAGAGGTTTTGAGCATTGACGCAAAATTTATTTCTTCATTTTCTTGCTTACTAATGCTTACACTTGGGTCGATTTGTTTAGATATACTTCTAATTTGAGAAAGTAATTCGTTAATTTTTATGTCACTCATCTTTTATAATCTCTTTTAATGTTTTAGCTTACGCAGTTCTATATGCAGGTGGGATAGGTATACCGCTCTCTTTCATCTTTGCAATTTTATATCTAAGGGTTCTCGGACTAATTCCAAGTCTCTCAGCAACAACTTTTCGATTTCCATTTTCTGATTCTAAGGCCTGTAATATCAGTTCCTGTTCATGAGACTTTAGATCCGTAGTTAAATTTGTAACGACTTCTTCGTTTTTTTCTTCAACTCCATCTAATTCCAACAAATTTTCTTCAATAATATTAGTGCTACATAAAACTATTGCTCGTTGTATAACATTTTCTAATTCCCTGACATTTCCTGGCCAATAATAATTAATAAGTCTTTGACGAGCTTGTTCAGAAAGTTCTAAAGTATTGTTAGGTGAATATTTATTAATTAAGGCATAAGACAAAGGCAAAATATCTTCGATACGTTCACGTAATGGATGTACAGTAATTGGAAAAACATTTAATCTATAAAACAAATCTTCTCTAAAATTACCTTTTTTAACTTCTTCTTTTAAATTTCTATTAGATGTTGCAATTATCCTCACATTTAATTCAATTAGCTTTTTACCGCCTAATCTTTCTACTTGCTTTTCTTGTAATACGCGCAACAACTTCGCTTGCAAGGCTAAATCCATTTCCGATATTTCATCCAATAACAAAGTCCCTTGTTGCGCTTCCTCAAATTTACCTGCCTTTGCTATATGTGCGCCCGTATAAGCCCCCTTTTCATAACCAAAAAGTACAGCCTCCAGCATATTTTCTGGAATTGCAGCGCAATTAATGGCCACAAATGGATACTTCGCACGCGGTGAATTAGTATGAATATATCGTGCAAAAACTTCTTTTCCCGTACCACTTTCACCTCTTATAAAAACAGATACTGATGTATTCGCTACTTTTCTAGCAATCTTTTTAATTTCTATGGATTTCTTATCTACA
Source organism: Gammaproteobacteria bacterium (assembly GCA_041576975.1). Lineage (GTDB taxonomy): Bacteria > Pseudomonadota > Gammaproteobacteria > UBA4575 > UBA4575 > JBFGJY01. The sequence continues at coordinate 21,223 of JBFGJY010000041.1, forward strand.
GATATAAAATTGGTATCATTGGCATATTTTGAAACATTCACACGTAAATTCTTCTTTATCACGCTGATTAAGTGTTCAGCATCAAAAGGCTTAACTAGATAATCACTTGCACCATTTTGCATGGAGGTGACAGCTTTTTCGATGGTTCCATATGCGGTCATCAATACAACAGGTAGAGAAAAATACTTTCTCTTTATTGCATCTAAAAATTGATAGCCATCTATAATAGACTCATTTGATGACACAATATTGTCAAACTGAATATCACTTAAGACCATATCGATACGCTCATTACTTAAAAGCCCCATCGCACTCATTGGCGAAGCTGATTCGAAAACATTAAATCCTTGATCTCGAATTGATCCGGCTATGGCCTGACTTAATTTTTTATCATCTTCAACAATTAGTATGTTTTTTTCATGCATTGCGCTACCTTTTAAATAAATATCTTCAACATATTTTAATGTTTTGTTCACTTGAACTAGTAATAGGTAAAAACTCCGAATACTTAGGAATAAGAATATTTATACAGGTGCCTTGTGGAGTTTCATCTATAGCTTCTATTGCTCCTTGGTGCGCCTCAACAACAGATCTTACTACGGCTAGCCCTAATCCTGTCCCCCCAGCCTTAGTAGTAAAAAATGGCTCAAATATTTTTTCTTTAAGTCCATCTGGAATTCCATCGCCCTTATCACGAATAGAAAATAATATATGCTTACCGTCTAGTTTAATTTCTATTACAACTTTGGCTTCATAATTACTGGCCTGAATTGCGTTATGTATTACATTCTTGATCGCCCCCCAGAACGCAGTGTAATTGATTGATACTTTTGGATTTTCATCAGGAATGTAAAGATTTAAATCAACCAAATAATTTCCAAACTCTGTGTTGATATCTTGACGCATGTCATCAATAAGATGATCAAGATACAACACATCATTCAGTTCCCATTCACCTTTCGCATAGGAAAGCATATCGTTTACGGTTTTCTCTAAACTACGAAGACAGTGTTTAATATTTTCTATCAACTGATAAGACAGTTCTTGTTTATTAGTTCGCTTTTCAAGACTGGATGTGTATAAGAA